>DATNIY010000050.1:0-64048 GCA_035604195.1 Allostellaceae bacterium | reverse complement strand
CCCGAGCCGCTCGACGACGCCTTCACCGGCGCGGCGCTGGCACGCTCGCTCGCTGGCAAGGCGACGCCGATCAAAGCGGCGCTGCTCGACCAGCGCGTGGTCGCCGGGCTCGGCAATATATATGTGTCGGAGAGCCTCTATTGGGCCGGGCTCTCGCCGCGCCGGCGCGCCGGCACGGTGAGCGGGCAGCGCGCCGAGCGCCTCGCCGCCGCGATCCGCCACGTGCTCGAGCGCGCCATCACCGCCGGCGGCTCCTCTTTGCGCGATTATGTGCAGAGCTCGGGCGAGTTGGGCTATTTCCAGCATCAATGGGCGGTCTACGGCAAGGAAGGCGAGCCCTGCCCGGGTTGCGATTGCAGCAAGCGTATCCGACGCATCGTGCAGAGCGGCCGCTCGACTTTTTACTGTGCCAAGCGCCAGCGCTGAGGATAATGGGGCGATGCCGCGCTTCCTCCTCCTCGCGCTGCTGCTCCTGGCGAGCGCCGCACGGGCCGACGATTTCGTCGCCGGCACCGAGGATTTGCCGTTGATGCCGGGGCTCGTCGCCATCGCCGAGGGCACGCTGGTCTTCGACAAGCCCGAGGGCCGCATCGTCGAGGCTCGGGCGCGCGGCGCGCTGAGCCGTGAGAAAGTAGAAGCATTCTATGCCGCGAGCCTGCCGCAGCTCGGCTGGGCACGGAGCGGCGCCGATCGCTGGCAGCGCGGCGCCGAGCTGCTGCGCATCGATTTTCGCGGCCGCGACGGCAACCTTACCGTCGGATTCACCCTTTCGCCGCAACAGGAGCCGAAATGACCTACAGCAACATCCTCGTCGAGACGCGCGGCGCGGTGGGCCTCATTGCCCTCAACCGGCCGAAGGCAATGAATGCGCTGTGCGATGCCCTCGTCCGCGAAGTGGGCGAGGCGCTCGACGCCTTCGAGGCCGACGCCGCAATCGGCGCCATCGTGCTGACCGGTTCCGACAAGGCGTTCGCCGCCGGCGCCGACATCAAGGAGATGCAGAGCCGGGGATTCGTCGATGTCTATCTCGCGGATTTCGTGACCAAAAGTTGGGAGCGGGTGACGACGTGCCGGAAGCCGGTCATCGCCGCGGTGGCGGGCTTCGCGCTGGGCGGCGGCTGCGAGTTGGCGATGATGTGCGACACCATCATCGCCGCCGACACCGCCAAATTCGGCCAACCCGAGATCAATCTCGGCGTCATCCCCGGCGCCGGCGGGTCGCAGCGCCTGACCCGCTTCGTCGGCAAGGCGAAAGCGATGGACATGATCCTCACCGGCCGCATGATGGATGCCGCCGAGGCCGAGAGGAGCGGCCTCGTCAGCCGCATCGTGCCGGCCGACAAGCTCGTCGAGGAAGCGATCAAGATGGCGACGCAGATCGCGGCGCTGTCGCGCCCCTCGGTGCTGATGGCGAAGGAGGCGGTGAACCGTGCTTATGAGACGACGCTCGCCGAGGGCGTGCGTTTCGAGCGCCGGCTCTTCCATTCGCTCTTCGCCACGGCGGACCAGAAGGAAGGCATGGCCGCCTTCGTCGAGAAGCGCAAGCCCCGCTTCACCAACGAGTGAGGCGGCGCGGCACGCTTGACGCGGCGAGCGTCGCTCTATATATACGCCGCCTTCCCGTCGCCGTATCAGAAGGTCATCGATGGCCAATCATCCTTCGGCGGAAAAGCGCATCCGCCAGACCGAGAGCCGCACGATGCGGAACCGCGCGCGCGAAAGCCGCATTCGCACCTTCGTGAAGAAAGTCGAGACCGCGATCGCCGCAGGCGACAAGGAGGGAGCGCGCTTGGCCTTCGCCGCCGCCGCGCCGGAACTGCAGCGCGGCGTCAGCAAAGGCGTGCTGCACAAGAACACGGTGGCGCGCAAAATCTCGCGGCTCTCTGCGCGCATCAAGACGTTGTAGAAGAATTCTCCGTCTTAGCGCGAGGCCGTGGCGGAATGCCGCGGCCTTTCTTGTTTTTGCCGATCAAATTCGCGCACAGCGCGCCGGCGCGGCGTGGCATCGCTGCCGCGATGCAAAAAAATTTTCGAGTTCACCTTTCCTTCATATTGCCTTTCACCGACCGTGGAAGGTAGAG
This sequence comes from Allostellaceae bacterium, assembly GCA_035604195.1. Lineage (GTDB taxonomy): Bacteria > Pseudomonadota > Alphaproteobacteria > ATCC43930 > CGMCC-115725 > DATJLY01. The sequence goes on along the minus strand of DATNIY010000050.1, from coordinate 61,967 downwards.
TTTTCAAGCGCCGATCCAACGGGGGTGCTTCTCAGAAAAATTGCGACGTGCCGAGCGCCATGTGCGTCTAATGCGACAAGCCTTTAGCGGCTGGCGATCAAGCGCGACGTTAGAACAGCAGGCCAAGTAACGCCTGGCCTTCGCGCCGCCGTTGTCGGAAAGGATGGGCGGGTCGATGTGAAATGCGTGCGGGGGGCGTTGTGAAAGCGATATCCGACATGGCGGCTGATCAGCGACAGGATTGCGGCACAACGCTGCGTCACGCGACAAGCCGCGCGACGCGGATGTACGCAGAGTGACCGCGATGGCGGAGGCCTCAGGCCGCAGGTTCGACACGCAGGGGCAATGGGCGCGGGTTCGCGCCCGCCTGCGCGAGGAATTCGGCGACGCCGCCTATCGCAGCTGGCTCAGGTCGATGACTTTGCACGAGGTCAAGGCCGGCCGCGTGCGCATCGCGGTGCCGACGCGCTTTCTACGCGACTGGGTGGCGCAACATTATAGCGACCGCATTCGCGCACTGTGGAATACGGAGGACCCGACGGTGATGGCCGTCGACATCCTCATCAGCGAGACGGCGGCACCCGCCGCCCCCGCCGCCCCCGCTCCCGGGACCCAGCCGTCGGCGTATCCCGCGCCGCGCGAGAGCGCGGACGGCTCCGAGGAGAAGGACATCAGCGCGCCGCTTGATCCGCGCTTCACCTTCGAGAACTTCATCGTCGGCAAGCCCAACGAACTTGCCCATGCCGCCGCACGCCGCGTCGCCGAGGCCTCGGCCGAGCCCAGCCGCAAGGTGCCGTTCAACCCGCTCTTCCTTTATGGCGGGGTCGGACTCGGCAAGACCCATCTCATGCATGCCATTGCATGGCATATCCGCAAGCACAACCGGGCCAGCAAGGTGATCTACCTCTCGGCCGAGAAATTCATGTACCAGTTCATCCGGGCGCTGCGCTTCAAGGACACTATGGCCTTCAAGGAGCTATTCCGCTCGGTCGATGTGCTGATGATCGACGACGTGCAGTTCATCAGTGGCAAGGAGTCGACCCAAGAGGAGTTCTTCCACACTTTCAACGCGCTGGTCGACCAGAACCGGCAGATCATCATCTCCGCCGACAAGTCGCCGACCGATCTCGAGGGCTTGGAGGAGCGCATGCGCTCCCGCCTCGGCTGGGGCCTCGTCGCCGACATCCACCCCACGACCTACGAGCTGCGGCTCGGCATCCTGCAGGCCAAGGCGGAACAATCGAAGCTTCAGGTCCCGGCGAAGGTGCTGGAATTCCTGGCGCACAAGATCACCTCGAACGTCCGCGAACTCGAAGGCGCGCTCAACCGAATTTATGCCCACACGCAACTGGTCGGCCGCCCGATCGCCATGGAGACCGCGCAGGACGTGCTGCACGATCTGTTGCGGGCGAACGACCGCCGGGTCACCATCGACGAGATCCAGAAGCGCGTCGCCGAGCATTACAACATCCGCCTGGCGGACATGCATTCGGCCCGCCGCGCCCGCGCCGTGGCGCGCCCGCGGCAGGTGGCGATGTATCTCTGCAAGCAACTGACCCCGCGCTCGCTGCCGGAGATCGGCCGCAAGTTCGGCGGGCGCGATCACACGACGGTCATGCACGCGGTGCGCAAGATCGAAGAGCTCCGGGCCGCCGACCGCACGCTCGCCGAAGACATCGAGCTCCTGCGCCGCATGCTCGAGACCTGAGGCCATCAGAACTCGAGGTGCAGGCGCGCCGCGAGGATGGAGACCGGGCCGCGGTCTTGATTGAAGGCAGGATTGGCGGCGAACTGATAATCGAAGGTCAGCGACGCCGGCTCGGCGATGGCGATGCTGTAATAGGCTTCGACGATGCCCTCCGCGGCATAATCGAGGCGCCCGTCGCCGGCGAGAATGCCGAGCCCGCCGGCAGCGAAGTAATTGCGCGCCGGCTTCGAGAGCGCATTGACCGCCGCCGCCAGCCCGACGGTGTCGGCGGCGCGGCCCCAGCGTGTGCCCTTGAGGCTAAGGCCCGCCGACAGGCTGCGGTCGATATCGGTGAAGGACCAGCCCTCGGTCCTGCCGTCATTCCAGCTCAGACGGGAGAACATGCCGAGATCGTCGGTTAGGGATTGCTCGAGATTGACCGCAGCGCCGAGCTTCCAGTGATCCGTTCGGAACGGTAGCGGATTGACCGGCGTCCCGGTTGCCACGGCCGCCGCCGCAACCTGGTCGAGGTTGGCCTGCGGCGCCCGGTTGAGGAAGACGAGATAGCGTAGCTTGCCGGGCTCGCCCCACAACTTATGCCGCGTCTCCAGCTCGGCCACCGTCCCATAGCGCTTCAAAAACCGAGGATCGAGGTCGCGCTGGTTCTGGAGCTTGGGCTCGAGGGCCCAGCCGCCGCGCAACGCCCAATCCTTCTGGTTCAGTTCGACCACGACACCGTCGGTGAAGCCCTTCTCATCGGCCGGATAGTCCCAAGCGGCGGCCTCCCACAAGCTCCAGTTCATGAAATCGACGCGCGGATCGTGCGCATATTGATTGTTGTCGAAGATGTCGGGCAACGCCATCTTTCCCGCCGTGATCGTGAGCCGGGAGACGTCGACCGACCCCGCTAGCTGGTTGAAATCGTCCTCGACGTGCTCCTGCTCGCCGCCGAAGCCGAAAATCTGTCGCACGAACAACCGCGCCACATTGGGCTTCGGCGTTTCGAACCCGACCTTCTGGGCCTCGCCGTTGGGGAAGCCGTCGATCCCGAGCGTATGGCTGAGACCGAAGCCCTGATTGAACTCGGGATTGAAATAGAGCTCGCCGCCCTGCCACGGCAGCCGGCGGCCGAGAAAAGCCGTGCCGCTCACGGACTCTCGGATCTGCGTGTCGCCCGACAGGCTGTTGGGCCCTTGGTAGGGCGAGTGGAAGGCGGGATAGCCTTGGTAGATTCCGGTGAGCTGGAAATGAATGCTCCAGTCCTCCGGCGCGGCCGCGTCCTCGCCATAGCTCGCGGGCGGCAGAGCCGCCGCGAGGGCCCCCAACGCGGCGAAGAACCGCAATGCCGAGCCGCGCGGCCTAGCTCTGGTCATCGGCCACCCCTTCGCATTTCCCTGGCGCCATCCCCGCACGGCGACAAATTTCTAACCCGCGTCAATCTCACCGTGATGACCGTTCAGCCCGAGCCGATGGCGAGCGCGGCGATCCGCAACAGGACCAGCCCGCCGGCGACGATGAGATACCCGCGCAGCACAATGAGCCAGACTCGGCTCAGCACGCCGAGCCGCGCCGGCGGCAAGGCGTCAAGCGGCGGCATGCGCCAGGTGTGACGCTGCGCCCGGTCGCTTGCCGCCAGGCGCTGCGCCCCGAATTGCCGGTGCTCGAAGCCGTAGGCGGTCGCGGCGATCAGCATGGCGAGCGCGCCGCCCGCGATGAGGACGGCGAGCATCTGCCGGTCGCCGATCCCGGGAAAGAGGACCGCGGCGGTCAGGATGACCGACAGCATCACCAGGACGGCGATCACCGCGCCGGTGAAGAAATTGAGGGCGCGGCCATTCACCCACGGGCCGAGCACCGCGCGATCGTTGCAAAGCAGCAGGAGGAAGACCGTCGCACTCGGCAGCAGCACACCGGCAAGCGCTTGGACCGCGTTGGTCAGCAGACCCAAAGGTGTCCCGGGAGCAAGCACGAGCGCTACGGCGAGCGCGATCAAGCCGCAATACACCGCGTAAAACGCCTTGGCTTCCCGCGGCTTGCGGCGCAGCGAATGCCGCAGCGAGAGCACGTCGCCGATGGCATAGGCGGTCGCCAGCGAGACCGCCGAGGCGCCGATGACGCAGGCGTCGATCAGCGCCAGCGCGAAGAGAACCGCCGGAAACCTCCCGACATGCCGCGCCAATCCCGCGGCGACCCCGGCCGCATCCGTGAAATTGCCGTATTCGGGCCGGCTGGCGAAAGTCGCGGCGGCGACTGCCATCAAAGCGACGGCGCCGATGATCACGAGGCCGATGCCGATGCCGAGGTCGATGCGCTCATAGGCGATGAAGCGCGACGTGATGCGCTTGTCGACGACGTAACTCTGCTGAAAGAACAGCTGCCACGGCGCCACGGTCGTGCCGACGATGGCGATGATCAGCAGCAAGACCTCGCTGAGCACGCCGTCCGTCGGCATCGTCGGCACAACGAAGTCGCGCGCCAGGGCACCGAGGGGCGGATGAATGGCAAGGAAAATCGGGATGAGCAGCAGGCTGCCGGCGACCAGGACGAGCGAGACGCGCTCGAATCTGCGGAAGCTGCCGGTGCTCACCGCGGCCATCACCAGCACCGCGGCGGCGATGACTCCCCACGGCCTGGATAGGCCCAGGACGTCGAGCGCCAGGCTGATGCCGATGAACTCGGTGACGATCGTCAGCGCACTGAGTACGAAAAGATCGATGACGCTGAAGGCACCCCAGAACCGGCCGAAGCGCTCGAGGATGAGGCGTGCATGGCCGACGCCGGAGACCGCGCCCAGGCGCAAGACCATCTCCTGATTGACGTAGAGCACCGGCACCAGAAGCAGCCGCGTCCACAGCAGCGCGGTGCCGTAATCCTGCCCCGCCTGGGTACGTGCTGAAAGCGCCGGCATCGTTGTCGCCGACCATGACGATGAGCCCCGGCCCGAGAATGGCGAGAAGCGTTCTGAGCCGCGCCCACCAGCCATTGCGGGGGCCGTGGTCGCCCAAGTGGATGGTGCCGAGCGCCCCGCGGATGGGGCCGATATGGGCTTGGTCGAGTTGTGCCCCGCCGCGCGGGGCCATGGCGAGCGGCGTATCGTTGATGCTCATGACGCAATTCCTCGAAGGCTCCCATACCCATGGGGACGCCTTGATCCCTGCGGCGCGGCCAAGGCCGCCCGCCTCGAATTTCGTGAGGGTGAAATTCGCGGGACCGCGTCAGTCAGGAGGAGCGGAGCGCTCCGACGCCGCCATCCGCCGATGGCCCGGCTCCGCCGCGACAGCGAGCCTACGATGCATCCGCCGAATGGAGCGCAAAGCCTTGCCCGCGGCGCGTTGGCCGACCTTACCGGCCGCACACGCCGCCGGCGTTTGCCGGCCCACGACATAGGCTCGGCACATCTCCGCCCGAATGAGCGCCAATGCGAGGATGTCCCTCATGGTTCACCTTCCTTCCGCTGCCTGCGGCTTGGCGGTGAACCGGTGAGGCCTTGTCGGTCAGGCCACCCTGGCTTCACCCTGCGCGCCGCAGGGAGCGTCCGTTTTGCTGAAGGCCCCCGCCATCGCCGCGCGAGCGGCAAGGACGGCGGCACGTCTAGGGTGGCTGTCCATCATCGTCTCAAAGGTTACGCTGCGCTCCTCACCGCGGCGCGGTGGTGAGCGGCCGAGAGATAAGCCCGCGTCCGCGGCGAGTCAACTTTTTTGCGCCGCTCTCGGTGTCCCTGCGACCGCCCGCCCCGGCTGTATCTCGCGGGGCGTTGTGCTATAGTTTCGTCCCGTTCCGCGCCGGCCGAGGCAGCCCGTGCGGCGGCGGTGTCCAGAGGGGTCTGGGGACGGACAAGCCCGCCAACAACGAGCGTCAATCGCCACCATGAAACTGACCATCGAACGTGCCGCCCTGCTTCGGGCCTTGGGTCACGTGCAGAGCGTCGTCGAGCGGCGCAACACCATTCCGATCTTGTCGAATGTGCTGCTGCGCGCCGATGACGGCAAGCTCGCGCTCTCCGCCACCGACATGGATCTGGAAGTGGTCGCCACGGTGGCGGCGCAAAGCGCGCGGAAGGGTGCCACGACGGTCCCGGCGCACACGCTCTACGACATCATCCGCAAGCTGCGCGAAGGGGCGCAGGTCGAACTCGACGCCGGCGCCGACAAGGGCAGCATGACCCTGCGCTCCGGCCGTTCGACCTTCACCCTCGCCTGTCTGCCGCCGGAGGACTATCCGCTGATGGCGGGCGGCGAGCTGCCCTATAATTTCATGCTCGCGGCGGCGGATCTGCGCCGCCTCATCGACCGCACGCGCTTTGCCATCTCGACCGAGGAGACGCGGTACTATCTCAATGGCATTTATCTCCATTCCGCCAAGAGCAACGAAGTCCAGATGATGCGCGCGGTGGCGACCGACGGCCATCGGCTCGCCCGCATGGAGATTCCGCTGCCCGAGGGTGCCGCCGGCATGCCCGGCGTCATTGTCCCGCGCAAGACCGTGACCGAGCTGCGCAAGCTGCTCGAGGAGCTGGACCAGGATGTCGCCATCGCGCTCTCCGACACCAAGATCCGTTTCGGCTTCGGCGCGACGATGCTGACCTCGAAGCTGATCGACGGCACCTTTCCGGACTACGACCGCGTCATCCCGACCGGCAACGACCGCATCCTCGAGGTCGAGTGCAAGCCCTTCGCCGAGGCGGTCGACCGCGTCTCCACGATCTCGAGCGAGAAGAGCCGGGCAGTGAAGCTGGCGCTCGAGCGCGGCAATCTCACGCTCTCCGCGACCAGCCCCGAGAACGGCACGGCCACCGAGGAGATCGAGGTGCGCTATACCGCGCCGGGGATCGAGATCGGCTTCAACGCGCGCTATCTCCTCGACATCATGGATCAGATCGAGGGCGAGGGCGCGCGCTTTGCCATGTCGGACGCGGCCTCGCCGACCGTGGTGCGCGACACTTCCGATGCGAGCGCGCTCTACGTCCTGATGCCGATGCGGGTGTGAGCGCAGCACCAGCGCAGCACGGTTCGGCGAGAATCGGCGCCCTGGCGGCGGCCGACGATGATCCCCATTTGAAGCGCATGACCGACTCGCGCGAGCAATCTCAGGCGATCGCGCGGCCGGCGGTTTTGCGCGTGGATCTCAGCGACTTCCGCGGCTATGCCGCGTTGCGGCTCGGCTTCGACGACCGGCCGGTCGTGCTCACCGGGCCGAACGGCGCCGGCAAGACGAATCTGCTGGAGGCGATCTCGTTCCTCGCGCCTGGCCGCGGCCTGCGCCGGGTGCGGCTCGCCGAGATCGACCGGCGCCCGGGGGCCGGTCCCTGGGCCGTCGCGGCCACCGTGCAGACGCCGAAAGGCCCGGTGCGAATCGGCACCGGCCGCGACGCCCGGAGCGAGAGCGGCGAGCGGCGGCTGTTGCGGATCGACGGCGCCCGGCCCAGGAGCCAGGCGGCGCTCGCCGAGCATGTTCATCTCGTCTGGCTGACGCCGCAGATGGACCGGCTCTTTCTCGAAGGCGGCGGCGCGCGCCGGCGCTTTCTCGACCGGCTGGTCCTGGGATTCGACCCCGGCCACGGGGCGCGACTCGCCGCCTTCGAGCGGACCATGCGCGAACGCGCGCGGCTGTTGCAGGAAGGCCCCGCCGACCCATCCTGGCTCAAGGCGCTCGAGGAGGGCATGGCGGCCGACGCCATCGCCATTGCCGCGGCGCGCCGCGAGGTGGTGGCGCGGCTCGATCAGGCCTGCGCCGCCGCTTCCTCCGGCGCATTTCCACGGCCGCGTCTCGCGCTCGAAGGCCCGATCGATGCCTGGCTCGCGGCGATGCCTGCCTTGGCCGCCGAAGAGGAATTGCGGCGGCGCTTGGCCGCAGAACGCCGCATCGACGCCGAGCGCGGCACCGCCTCCATCGGGCCGCATCGCTCCGACCTCGTGGTGCATCACGCCGGCTCCGGCCGGGCGGCGGCGCAATGCTCGACCGGCGAGCAGAAGGCGCTGCTGGTCGCGATCATTCTCGCCTATGCGCGGCTCCGGGCCGCGGTCACGGGCACGCCGCCCATTCTGCTCTTGGACGAGGTCGCGGCGCATCTCGACGGCGAGCGCCGCGCCGCGCTGCTCCAGGAGATCGCGACCCTGGGCGGCCAGTCCTGGCTCACCGGCACCGAGCCCACGCTCTTCGCTGCGCTCGATGGCGCGGCCCAGTTTTTCGCCATATCGGACGCCGCCGTCCTAGCGGCCGGCGCCTCGAAGGGAACAGCAACACTATGACCGAACCCGCGCTGCCTCATTCCTCCGACGAAGAATACGGCGCCCACTCGATCAAGGTGCTGCGCGGCCTCGATGCCGTGCGCAAGCGGCCGGGCATGTATATCGGCGACACCGACGACGGCTCGGGCCTGCACCACATGGTCTACGAGGTCGTCGACAATTCGATCGACGAGGCCTTGGCCGGCTTCTGCGACACGGTGAGCGTGACGCTCAACGCCGACGGCTCCTGCACCGTGACCGACAATGGACGCGGCGTCCCCGTCGACATCCACGAGGAGGAAGGCGTCTCGGCGGCCGAAGTGATCATGACCCGCCTCCATGCCGGCGGGAAATTCGACCAGAACTCCTACAAGGTCTCGGGCGGGCTGCATGGCGTCGGCGTCTCCGTGGTGAACGCGCTCTCCGCGGTGCTCGATCTGCGTGTCTGGCGCGGCGGCAACGCGTATTTCATACGCTTCCGCGACGGCGACCCGGAAGAGCCGCTACAGCTCGTCGGCCCCGCGCCCACGGGCGAGGGCCGCCCCGGGCCGCGCACCGGCACCGAGATCACCTTCTATCCGAGCCCGACGATCTTCAGTCGGACCGAATTCGACGCCGCCACTTTGGAGCATCGTCTGCGCGAATTGGCCTTCCTCAACTCGGGCGTGACGCTCGTCCTCAACGACGCGCGCGGCGTCGAGCCGAAGACCATCCGCATGCATTACGAGGGCGGGCTCGAGGCCTTCGTCAAATATCTCGACCATTCGAAGCAGGCGCTGCATGCGCCGCCCATCGCCATCTCGGCCGTGCGCGACGGCATCACCGTCGAGGTCGCGATGGAATGGACCGACAGCTATCACGAGACCATGCTGTGCTTCACCAATACCATCCCGCAGCGCGATGGCGGTACGCATCTCGCCGGCTTCCGCGCCGCCTTGACCCGCACCATCAACGCCTATGCCAATGAGAGCGGGATCGCCAAGAAAGAGAAGGTGGCACTCACCGGCGAGGACATGCGCGAAGGGCTCACCTCGATCCTGTCGATCAAGGCGCCCGATCCGAAATTCTCCTCGCAGACCAAGGACAAGCTGGTCTCCTCCGAAGTCCGCCCGGTGGTCGAGGGCGTCGTCGCCGACCGGCTGCAGCAATGGCTCGAGGAGCATCCCGCCGACGCTCGCCGCATCGTCGGCAAGGTGGTGGAGGCGGCGGCAGCGCGCGAGGCGGCGCGCCGCGCGCGCGACCTCACCCGGCGCAAGGGCGCGCTCGACATCGCCAATCTGCCGGGCAAGCTCGCCGATTGCCAGGAGCGCGACCCCGCCCATTGCGAGCTCTTCATCGTCGAGGGCGACAGCGCCGGCGGCTCGGCGAAGCAAGGGCGCGACCGCCGCTTCCAGGCGATCCTGCCCCTGAAGGGCAAGATCCTCAATGTCGAGCGGGCGCGCTTCGACAAGATGCTGGCCTCGGCCGAGATCGGCACGCTCATCGCCGCGCTCGGCACCGGCATCGGCCCTGAGGAGTTCGATGCCTCGAAGGCGCGCTACCACCGCATCATCATCATGACCGACGCCGATGTCGACGGCAGCCACATCCGCACCCTACTCCTGACCTTCTTCTTCCGACAGATGCCGCAGCTCATCGAGCAGGGCTTTCTCTACATCGCCCAGCCGCCGCTCTATCAGGTGAAGCGCGGCCAAGGCAAGGCGGTCTATCTCAAGGACGATTCGGCGCTGGAGGAATATCGCATCAGCGCCGGCCTCAAGGACGCCGTTCTGCGCCAGCATGACGGGGTCGAGCGCGCCGGTCTCGATCTGCGCGACCTCGTCGACCGCGCGCGCGCGGCGCGCAACCTGCTCCAGCCCTTGACGCGCAAGGTCGGCAGCCTCCAGGTCGTCGAGCAGGCGGCCATTGCCGGCCTATTGGATGCGGCGATCCTCGAGGATGAGGCACGCGCGGGCGAAGCCGCGCAAAAGTTGGCGGCGCGGCTCGATGCGCTGGCGCCGTCCAATGAGCGGGGCTGGCGCGGCACGGTGGAGAACCAAGCGCTGGTCGTCACCCGCCGCCGTCACGGCGTCACGGAGCGGCGCGCGATCGACGCCGTCCTCTTGAAGAGCGCGGAAGCGCGGCGCCTCGCCGGTCTCGCCGCCGAACTTGCCGAGGCCTATGCGCTTCCCGGCCGGCTCGTCGCCAAGGACAAGGAAAGCCCGGTCGACGGCCCCTCGGCGCTGGTCGATGCGGTGATGGCTCTGGGCCCCAAGCAGGGCGACATCCAGCGCTACAAGGGTCTGGGCGAGATGAACCCCGAGCAGCTCTGGGAAACGACGCTCAACCCGGACGCGCGCGCGCTCCTCCAGGTCAGAGTGCCGCATGCCGACCTCGCCGAGGAGACCTTCTCCACCCTGATGGGCGATCTGGTCGAGCCGCGCCGCGACTTCATCCAGTCGAACGCGCTCGCGGTGGCGAATCTCGACGTGTGAGGCGCGGTCCGGCCTTCGCAGGTTGCGGCTTACCGCGCCGGCAGCACCGTGATCTCGCCGATCATGCCGATGCCTTCATGCAACCGGCAGAAGTAGCGGTAGGTGCCGGGCGCGGCGAACGCCATTCGCCAGGTCTCGCCCGACTGCATCGTACCGGAGCCGAACGCGGCGGCGCCGCGCGGGAGCGTGGCATCATCCTTCTGCCCGGCCGCGGCGGGATCGTCGGTCACGGTATGAGGGAACGGCGACAGGTTCCGCCACTCGACGGTTTCACCGACATGCACGGTCACTTGGCGCGGCGCAAAGGTGAAGCCGTCGGTAAGGGTCACCATCGCCGCGATCTTCTCGTTCTCGGCGGTCGCCGGTGCATCGCCGGAGCCGGCCAACGCAATGAGCGCCAATGCTGAAGCAAGGATGCGCAACAAGTGCCGTCCTCCCTGTCGACGGTCGAAGAAAAAGGTCGGCGGGGCGCCGCCCCGCCGCTCGCTTTCACGAGATGAAGGCGGCCGGCACGGGATTCTCGGCGAGCGCGTTGCGCAGCACCGCCCAATGCATTGCCTCCGCGCCCATGATGCTGGCCGCGGCCTTGGCCAAATCCCTGTTGGAAAATTGCGGCACGGCACCGAGATAGGCCGAGGCCGCGCCCTTTTCGTAATTGGCGGCGAAGCGCAGCACATCGGCCTGGCTGTGGAGCTGGGCGGTGGGGAAGTTGTAGTCGGCCGGGCGCTTGGCTTCGATCGGCGTGCCGCCGAGCTTGCGGATCGTGTCGGTGAGCAGCTGCGCATGCTGCTTGTGGTCGCCTTGGAATTGGACGGCGACGGCGAGCACCCCTTGCTGCAACAGGCCGCTTTCGGCGCCGACCTGATAGGCCGCGATCGCCTGGTATTCGAGGCCGAGCGCCGAGTTGAGGATGCTGACATCCTGCATCGGGCTGGCGGTCTGCGCCTGAGCGCCCATCCCGCTACAGCCGGCGAGCAGGCCGATGGCGGTCGCCGACAGCGTTACCTGCCCGACACCTTTGATGAGGCCGCGGCGCGAGGCGAGCATGCGTGCTGGAACGACGAGAGCGGAAGTCATTGCGATCTCTCCCTGTGCTGTCGTGAGGCCGGATCGGCGGTCCGGCGGCAGGCGAGGCGCGCTGCCGTCATAACTACGCGCCAGCGGGAGATCTGGATGCAGGGTCGGTGTGGCGGCGGCTAATCGGCTTGGACCAGCGTGCCGACAAAGACCACCGGTCCGGTCGGCTGACCCGTGGGCGAGCCGCCCGGCGGCTCGAGGCTGATGGCGAGCGTGGCACCCGCTCCGATTCCCGCGGGCACGGCGGCGAGTTCAAGCCTGCCGTCAGTCGGCACAACGCCAAGAGGCTGCGGTGCGGTCGCGCCGGGCGGGATGACCCAGAGCTCGAAGGCGCGGTCGGCCGGCGGGGTCTGGCCGGCGACGGCTTGGAGATGCAGCCGCGCCGCGGCGGTCGTCGCCACCCACGCCGGCTGGTCCTGTTGCGGTGCATGCAGCACCGCAACCAAGCGCGGCATCGGCGGCCGCGGCGCGACGGCGATGTAAAGCGCGAGGCCGGCCGCGAGCGCGCCGGCCGCCGCCGTCGCCCAACGCCACCGGACCACTTTGCCCGCGGCCCGGGACGTGGCGCCGGCGCCGCGAAGCCGCAATGCGATGCGCTCCCAGGTGCCGGGCGGCGGCTCGGCCGGCGGTGCCAGCGCCGACAAGGGATGAAGTCGCTCTTCCCAGAACGCGATCGCCTGATCGAGCGCGGCGTTGGTGCCGCGCGCTGCTTCGATCTCCTGGCGCTGCTCGGCATCGACCAGGCCGAGGACGTATTCGCCGGCCAGCGCGTGGAGTTCGTCGCGATCTCCGGGAATCATTGCTCGAGACAGCTCCTCAGCGTGAGAAGGCCGCGCCGGACCCAGCTCTTGACGCTCCCCAGGGGCGCCGGCAAGCGCGCCGCGATTTCGCTATGCGTCAGTCCCTCGACGAAGGCGAGGAGGATGCAACGCCGCTGATTCTGGTCGAGGAGTTCGAGGCAGCGGCGCAACGCGCCGGCTTCCGCTCGCCCCTCGATGCGCGCGATGGCATCGGGCTCGAGCAAACGATCGCCAAGCGCGGGGTCATCGGACAGCACTTCGCGGCCGAGCTTGCGCGCCGCATCGAGCGCGCGATAGCGGGTGATGCCGGTGAGCCAGGCCGCGACCTCGCCGCGCTGGCGCGAGAAGCTCGCGGCCGAGCGCCAGATCTGGACGAAAGCGTCCTGCAGCACTTCGGCCGCGATCTCGGGCCGGCGCGTGATCCGCAGGGCGATCCCATAGAGGCGGCGGGATTCGAGCTCATAGAGCCGCTTCAGCGCCGGCTCGCTGCCGCGCTGCACCGCGGCGATCAAATCGGCCAGAGCGACGCGCCTGGCGCTGTCATCGGTCATGTGGTTCCGGTCGAAATCCACGCGCGACCCAGGCCGTGGCCAGAGCGGAAGCGTGGCCATCTCGGCCTATCTACCGGCGGAGAGGCCGCTTGGATGCGGCGCGGTCGCGCGGGAGCCGTCACACCTTGAAGCTCGTCCGCACTTCCGGCGGGAAAAGATCCTCGGGCGCGAGCGGGCAGTGGCAGACGCCCTGGTCATGGGCGAAGCGGAGGAAGGCCTCCAAGGTCCGGCGGTTGGGCTCGATGCCGTAGGGCAGCGGATCGTCGCCGAAAAGCTCCTTGGCGCGCGCAGCGGTCTCGGCGATCCAGGGCACGGGAAAGCGGCTCGCCGTGATCTCGCGCGAACGGTAAATGCTGCGCCGCTTGGCGGCCTCGAAGGCGTCCATCAGATTTTTCGCGACCCACGGGAAATGCTTTAGCACCGGGCGGCGGATCGCCACCACATGCATGATCGGGTAGATGCCGGTCTTGCGGTAATAGGCTTCCTCGACCGGGCGGTAATCCGGAAAAAGCCGCACGATCTCGGGATTTCCATCCTCGAAGGACTGGGGCGCGTGCGCCGAGAGCACGGCATCGACTTCGCCCGCGCGCAGCAGCGCATCGAGCGATGAATCGGGACGGGGGCGATAGTGCACGCCCTCGGGCAGCCGGAGCGCCACCTTCTCGGCGCGGCCCGGCTCATTGACGCCCGCTTGGATCCATTCGACGTCCTGAAGGCGGATGCCGTATTCGTCGGTCAAGAGGCCGCGGCTGTAAACTGCGGCGGTCTGCGCCCATTCGGGCAATCCTACGCGCTTGCCCTTGAGATCGCGGGGCTCCTTGATGGCGCCGCCGCGGCGGACATAGATCGAGGAATGGCGGAAGACGCGCGAGGGAAAGACGGGAATGCCGCTCAGATCGGGATCGCCTTGGGAGACGAGCGAGCTGTATTTCGCCAGCGACATCTCCGACACCTCCCACTCGCGGTAGCGGGTGAAGCGGTGAAAGATCTCTTCGATGGCGAGGCTCAAGGGGGCGAGCTGAATTCCCTGCGGCCGCACCACGCCGGCGGTGAGGTCGCGGACGTGGTCGTAATCGCTGATCGCGAGCGCGAGCACGAGCCGCCCGTCGGCGGCATAGTTGGGGGCCCAGGACTCGGCGCGCGGCTCGGCCGGAGTGTTCGTTTGCTTCGGTTTCGCGTCATTCATGGCGCGCCCACAGTAAGGCCGGCGGGCCGCACAGGACAAGGGCCGCGCTTGGCGGACGCCGGCGCTGACGCTCGTTCGCGGCTGGGATAGGCTGGGGCCATGCAGCCCCTTGCCGTCGCGCAACTCCTGCTCCTGCTGACGCTGGCGAATGGCACGCCGGTAGTGGCAAAGAAGGTCCTCGGCGAGCGCCTCGCCTATCCGCTCGACGGCGGGATGAAGTTCGCCGACGGGCGGCCGCTCTTTGGCCATTCGAAGACGGTTCGCGGCATCGTGCTTTCGATCCTCGCTACCGCGGCGGGCGCGCCCCTGGTCGGACTCGACGCGGGAATCGGGGCGCTTATCGCCGGCGGCGCCATGGCCGGCGATCTGCTCTCGAGCTTCATCAAGCGGCGCTTCGATCTGCAGCCCAGCAGCCGGGCGAGCGGTCTCGATCAGATCCCCGAATCCTTGCTCCCGCTGCTCGCCTGCCGCAACACGCTGTCGCTGACCCTCTGGGACATCGCCGCCGCGGTCGCGCTCTTCTTCGCCGGCGAAGTAATCCTCTCGCGCCTGCTCTACCGTCTCCGCCTGCGCGATCGTCCGTATTAGGTCGCGGACGCAGCGCCGCGCCGCAGACGATGCAAGGCGATCTCCGGCGCGCAGTTTATCCGCACGACGACGATGGAGGAGCCGACGCCGACCGAGGTGTAGCCGAGCATGCCGTGATAGTTCCACGCTCCCGCCCCCAGGCGCCGCGGCAGCACCGAGTCGAGCGTGATCGGGATCGAGCCGGGCAGGCAGATCTGCCCGCCATGGGTATGCCCGCTCAGCAGCAGATTGAAATCGGCATGCGCGGCCTGGCGGTAGATCTCGGGCGTGTGCGACAGCAGGATGGAGAATTCATCGTGCGGAATTTGCGAGGCAACCTTCTCGATGTTGTCGACGCGGTAATAATGGGCGTCATCGATCCCGGCGAGATGAATACGCTGCCCGCCGCGCACGATCATTTCGGCCTCGTTGAGCAGCATCCTGATGCCTAACTCTTCCATTCCCGGAACCATCCGAATCGTGTCGTGATTGCCGAGGACGCCATAGACCGGACCGCGCAGGCGGGAGCACACGCGGGCCAGGCCGGCGAGAGTTTCATCGAAAGGTCCGAAGGTCTGGCCGCGAAAGTCGCCGGTCAGGACGCAGACGTCGTAGCTCACCTCATCGAGAAGCTCCGCCAGGCGCCGCATCGCGCCCGGGTTCATGTCGACATGCATGTCGCTGATGTGAAGAATGGTAAAGCCGTCGAACTCCTGCGGCAGCGCGCTGAAGGCGAAGTCGTTATGCCTGACCGCGATGCGCTCCGCGTTCCGGCGCCCGCGCCAGTAGAGGCCCGTCAGCTTCAGCGTGTTGCGGATGAGGGAATGGACCGAGTACCAATTCTCGATGTGAAAGAAATTGAGCCCCTGGCCGAAGACCCGCGCCTCGTGATCGGTCTCGATGCCCAGCCGCTGCCTGGCGTGGAGGCGCCCGAGGCGGCGCTCCAACTTGCTGAGGATTTCCGGCTCCATCGCCACTACCTGTGAGACCGGCCTCGTAGCCGCACGGATTGTCGCGCCAGCGACATGGCCCAGACACGCGCCGGGGTCAAGCGGTCGCATCGGGCGCGAAAGCTGTGCCAGGAATTTCTTTGCCATCGGCCCTGCCCCCTTGCAATATCGCGGCAACCAAGCGCCGCGGCGAAGCCCGCGGCAAATCCAGGGATGCGCCATATGAAACAACCGGATCTGTCGAACGAGCCGCAGGGGATCGAACGTCCGCTGCCCTCGGAGAACAATGCGGGCTGGGGCAGCGACGCCATCGCCCGGATGCTGCGCCAGCTCGACATTCCCTATGTCGCGCTGAATCCGGGAGCGAGCTACCGCGGGCTGCACGACAGCCTGGTGAACGGGCTCGGCAACGACACGCCGCAGATGCTGCTCTGCCTGCACGAGGAGACCGCGGTCGCGATCGCGCATGGCTGGGCCAAGGTGACGGAAAAGCCGATGCTCGCCATCGTGCACAGCAACGTCGGGTTGATGCACGCGACCATGGCGGTGTTCAACGCCTGGTGCGACCGCGTGCCGCTGGTGCTGCTCGGCGCGACCGGGCCGGTCGATGCGGCCAAGCGCCGTCCCTGGATCGATTGGATCCACACCGCCAAGGACCAGGGCGCGCTCGTCCGCAACTATACCAAATGGGACGACCAGCCGGCCTCGCTCGCCGCGGCCTATGAGTCGATTCTGCGCGCGCGCCAGATCGCCGCGACCGCGCCCTGTGGGCCGACCTATGTCGTCTTCGACGCGGCGCTTCAGGAAGCGAAGCTCGAGGCGCCGCCGCTGCCGGATGCCAAGCGCTTCCTGCCGCCGCCGGCGGCGGCGCCCGATCCGAGCCTGGCCGAAGCGGCGGCGCGAAAGCTCATCGCCGCCGAGCGTCCGCTCATCCTCATGGGCCGCGTCTCGCGCGGCGAGGATGCCTGGGCGCAGCGCGTGCAATTGGTCGAGGCGCTGGGCGCGGTGGTGCTGACCGACCTGAAGCAGGCCGCCGCCTTCCCGACCGACCATCCGCTGTTGGGCGTGCCCGCTGCCACTTTCGCCGGCGGCCCTACCGCCGAGCTAATGCGCCAAGCGGACGTCGTGCTGAGCCTCGACTGGGTCGATCTCGCGAGCGTGCTCAAGGGCGCCTGGAAGGGCGAGCCCGTCGGCTCGACCGTGATCAACGTCTCGCTCGACCAGCATGTGCATAACGGCTGGAGCATGGATCACCAGGGTCTGGCGCCGGCCGATCTATATCTCATGGCGCAGCCCGATCCGACGGTCGCGGCATTGCTCGCGGCGATAAAGCGGTTGGGCGGGCGCAAGGCGCCGGCCTGGCCCGGCCGCAAGCCCATTCCCGCGCCCGCCGTCGCCCCAGGTGATGCCGCCGGTCCCATCGCCGTGCCGCTCCTCGCCCGCGCCCTGCAGGAGGCGACGGCAGGGCTGAAGCCGACGCTCATCCGCCATTCGCTTTCCTGGGCGGGACACCTCTGGCCGATTCGGCACCCGCTCGACTTCCTCGGCGCGGATGGCGGCGGCGGGGTCGGCTCGGGCCCGGGCATGACGGTGGGCGCGGCGCTGGCGCTCAAGGGCAGCGGGCGGCTTCCCGTCGCGGTCTTGGGCGACGGCGATTTCATGATGGGCAACAACGCGGTTTGGACGGCGGTGCATTACCGCATCCCGCTCCTCATCGTCATCGCCAACAACCGCTCCTTCTACAATGACGAGCTGCATCAGGAGCGCATGGCGCGCGAGCGCGGCCGGCCCGTCGCCAACAAATGGATCGGCCAACAAATGATCGATCCCGCCATCGACCTCGCCCTGATCGCGCGGGCGCAGGGAGCCGAAGGCTTCGGCCCCGTCGCCAAGCTGGGCGAGCTCGGCGAGACGCTCAAGCAGGCCGTGCGTGCCGTCGGCGACGGCAAGGTTGCGGTCGTCGATGTCCGCGTCGAGCCCGGCTACGACCCAGCGACGCAAAGCGCCATGACCCGCGCCGCGCCCGCGCCCTGAAGCGCCAGGCCCGATGCCAGCCAGCGAGGCGCCCAGTGCCGCGCGCCCGGTCCTCCTCTCGGTCGAGCATGTCACCAAGGTCTTCACCACGGCCGAGGGACCGCTCACCGCGCTGCAGGACGTATCGCTCGATGTGCGGCACGGCGAGTTCGTCGCGCTCATCGGCCCGTCGGGCTGCGGCAAATCCACTTTGTTCAACATCGTCGGCGGGCTCATCGACGACTTCGACGGACGCATCCTGGTGGACGGCCAGGCGGTGAGCGGCTCGCACCACGCCATCGGCATGGTGTTCCAGGAGGAATCGACCTTCCCCTGGCGCACCACGATCGAGAACGTCGCCTTCCCGCTGGAGACCGCGGGCGTGCCCAAGGCCGAGCGCCTCGCCCGCGCGCGCGACTTGGTCCGGCTCGTTGGGCTCGACGGTTTCGAGAACCGCTATCCCGCGGAGATGTCGGGCGGCATGCGCCAGCGCACCGCGATCGCCCGGACTTTGGCCTTCCAGCCCAAGATCCTACTGATGGACGAGCCCTTCGCCGCGCTCGACGAGCAGACGCGGCTCCTGCTCGGCGACAAGGTGCTGCAGATCAAGCAGGCGCTCGACCAGACCACCCTGCTCATCACCCACAACATCGCCGAGGCGGTGCAGCTTGCCGACCGCGTCATGGTGATGACCTACCGGCCGGGGCAGGTGAAGCGGATCGTCGCCATCGATCTGCCGCGGCCGCGCACCTCCGAGATCGTGAGCTCGCCCGAGTTCGGCCACTACGTCGCGACCATCTGGAGCGATTTGCGCGAGGAGGCAACGAAGGGCCTATCCGACAGCGAAGCCGCCATGGCCGCCCGCCCGCCGCGGCACTGAGCGCGGCGGCAGGCGCCGCGGCAGGACGATCTTGCGGCCCGCTGCCGAGTTCGGCCACTATGTCCCAAGCAGGGGAGGATGAAGATGGGCAGAGCCGTCGTCTTCGGGCTGGGCGTGGCCCTCGCCGCCGCAGTCACTGGCGCGGCGCAAGCGGAATCGCTGAAGGTCGTCATTCCCCAGAAGGGCCTGTGGGACGTCTCGATGGTCGATTTCGGCGTCAAGGAGGGCATCTTCAAGGCTGAGGGGCTCGACATCGAGCAGATCTACAGCGAAGGCGGCGCCAACAACGAGCAGGCCGTCATTTCCGGCAGCGCCGACATGGCGATCGGCACGGGAACGCTCGGCATCATCTCGGCCTATGTCAAGGGCGCGCCCATTCGCATCATCTCCGCGGAATGGACCGGCGTGCCCGATCTCTTCTGGTATGCCAAGGCCGACAGCGGCATGAAGTCGCTGAAGGACGCCGCCGGCAAGAGCGTGGCCTTCTCGGCCCCCGGCTCGTCGTCGAATCTCGTGCTCTTGTCGCTGTTGAAATACAACGGCGTCACCACCGCGAAGCCGACGCCGACGGGCGGCATTCCCGGCACGCTCACCCAGGTCATGTCGGGACAGATCGATGTCGGCTGGGCGGCGCCGCCGATTCCGCTCGATCAGGTAAAGGCGGGCAAGCTCGTCATCCTCGCGCATGGCAGCGACGTGCCGGCGCTGCGCAACCAAACGGTGCGCGTCAATGTCGTTCGGCTTGCGCTGCTGCAGCAGCACCGCGACGTGGTCGAACGCTTCGCTCGCGCCTATCAGAAGTCGATCGACTGGGCCTATGCCAACCCCAAGGCCACCGATTATTACGCCGACGGCTTGCATGTCTCGCACGAGCTCGCGGTCGAGGCGCGCAAGTTCTATCCGAAATCTTCGCTGCAGCCCTATGAGATCAAGGGCCTCGATCAGACTCTGCGCGATGCCTACGAATTCAAGCGCATTCCGCAGCCGATGAAGCCCGACCAGATCGCCGGCCTGATCACCATCAT
This sequence comes from Allostellaceae bacterium, assembly GCA_035604195.1. GTDB lineage: Bacteria > Pseudomonadota > Alphaproteobacteria > ATCC43930 > CGMCC-115725 > DATJLY01. Next base: position 42,530 of record DATNIY010000050.1, on the reverse strand, counting down.
CAAGCCGGGGAAGTGAGGTGGCGATGGCCGTTGCCGCGAACGCCGCAAGCACCACCCGCCGCGCCGTCCTGCAGAGCGCCGGCCCGACGCTGTTCGGCGTGGCGACGCTGTTGCTTCTCGGCCTGATCTGGGAATGGGCGGTCGATATCGGCTGGGTCAGCCCCTTCGTCGCCCCGGCGCCCTCGGCGATCGTCCAAAGCTTCCCCGGCCTGATCGAGGACGAGGGCCTCTTCGAGGCCCTGCTGCGCACCTTCCTCGAAACCTTCTGCGCCGCCGGCCTCGCGATGTGCCTGGGCGTGCCGATCGGCTGGTGGCTGCATCGGAGCCCCTGGGCCGGGCCCGCCTACGAGACCTGGGTCGCGAGCTGCGCCGCGGCGCCCTTGGTGCTGCTCTATCCGCTTTTCCTCGTCATCTTCGGGCGGAGCAGCGCCACCATCGTCGCGATGAGCACCCTGACCGGGCTCACGCCGGTCGTGCTCAAGACCAAGGAAGGGCTCGACGGCACGCGGCGCGTGCTCATCGATGTCGGGCGCAGCTACGGCTTGGGCCAGGGCACGCTGTTCTGGAAAATCATGCTGCCGGCGGCGGTGCCGACCATCGCCAACGGCGTGCGTCTGGGCCTCATCTTCGCGCTCATCAGCGTCGTCGGAGTCGAGTTCCTGATCAATTTCGGCGGCATGGGCGAGCTCATCGACGATCTCGCCCAACGCTGGGAAATTCCGAAGATGTACGGCGCGATCTTCTTCGTCATCTTGACCAGCGTCGCCTTCTTCTACATCACCGAGAAGCTCGAGAAATGGCTGAGGCCAGTTTAGTCCGGAGCCCGGCGCGGCGGCGCCCGGCGCGCTCGCTCGTCACGCCCATCCGCATTGCGACATTGCTTGGGCTGTGGCTCCTGTGGGAGGGGGCGGCCGCCTCGGGGCTGCTCTACGAGGGCGTCGTGCCGTCCTCGTTCAAGATCGCCGCCGCGCTCGGCGAGTTGGTGACGAGCGGCATGTTCTATTACAACCTCGAGCTGACGCTCTACGAAATCGCGGTCTCCGTCATCATCGGCGGAACCCTCGGCCTCGCCATCGGCTTGGCGCTCGGCGCCAACCGCTTCGTCGGCAAGGCCTTTGAATCCTATATCCAGTATCTCGCGCCGACGCCGAAGATCGTCTTTCTGCCGATCCTCATGGTGCTGTTCGGCGTGGGCGCGGGATCGAAGATCGGGATGGGCACGCTGTCGTGCTTTTTCCCGATGACCTTGAGCGTCGCCTCGGGCGTGCGCCTGGTCGATCCGGTGCTGCTGCGGGTCGGGCGCAGCTTCAACCTGTCGCTCGGCCAGACCATCCGCAAGATCTACCTGCCGGCGCTGGTGCCGCCGATCGCGACCGGGCTACGGCTCGGCCTCGGCGTCGCCATCATCGGCACGCTTCTGGGCGAGATCAAGATGTCGAACCGCGGCCTCGGTTTCCTGATCATGCAGTACTATGCCCAGTTCCGCACGCCCGAGATGTATGCCGTGCTGATCGTCATGTTCGTGCTTGCCGCCGGCGCCAACGCTGCCGTGGCGCGCTTTCTGCGCCGGCGCGGCGTGATCTGAGGGCGGCGGCTGGCGGGCGCTGCTGCCTTCCGCCGGGAGTCACTAATCCTTAAGCCTTATCTGGTAAATCGCGTCGAAGCAGGGAGACGGCGCGTGCCCGACCAGTTCTGGAACATCATCGGCGCTTTGACGATTTTCGCGGCCCTCATCGCCAGCCATCCGTTGCGGCCGAGCGCGGCCGACGAGTTGGAGGCGCGGTTCGAGCAAGGCCTGCAGGAAATGTTGGCGACGTCCTGCACCCCGGCCGGCGGGCCGGACCAGTGCCTGCCCGCGGTGTGGGTCCCCTGACCGGCGCGCCGGCGCCGTGATCTTCAGGCGATGCCGCGCTGCTCGCGGAAGAAGTCGAGCTTTTCCTGCACGACCTGATCGGAGAAGCTGAACAGCACCGCATCCGAGGATGCGGCGTGCTCGTGGAAATGCCAACTCGGCACGACGAAGATGTCCTTCGGCCCCCACTCGAGGCGCGTGCCGCCGATCGTCGTCGTCCCCGACCCTTCGACGCAAACGAAGCCGGTGCCCGCGGTCGAGCGGTAAGGCTGGGTATGGAACCCCTTGGGCAGCAGCGACATCCAGGTCGAGATCGTCGGCATCGCCCAGCCGCCATTGACCGGGTTGATGTATTTCAGCTTGATGCCGTGATAGGGATCGGGGGTGCGGAATTTGCGGAGCCGCTCCAAAGTCTCACGCGTGCGCACATAGGGATAGTTGAAGATCGGCGTGGTCAGGCCATGCCATTCCTGATCGACCGGGACCAGATTCATCGCTGCCTCCGCCTCGGCCGCACCTAGGGGGCGCGTGACGGGGTGACTGGCCTCGGGATAGTTGTCGAGGAAGCTCGCATCCATCAGATTGACCAGGTGCAGGTCGAGCACGTCGAGCCAGACCATCGGCCCCTGGCCCTCATTGCCGTGGTCGTGCCAGGCCATGGCCGGGGTGATGACGAAGTCGCCCGGCGACATGATGGTTCGCTCGCCGGCGACGGCGGTGTAGGCGTTCTTGCCCTCGATGATGAAGCGGAGCGCCGCGGCGGTGTGGCGATGGGCCGGCGCGACCTCGCCCGGCAGAATGATCTGCAAGCCCCCGAACAGGCTGTGGGTGATGCGCTGCTGCCCGGGCAGGCCGGGATTCTCGAGCGTCATCACCCGCCGCTGCGATTCCTCGGTCGAGATGATCCGGCACGCCTCCATGAGGTAGGGCCGCACCTCCTGGTAGCGCCATAGCGCCGGCACGCACGGGGTAACCGGCTCTTCCGTGACCATTCTGCCGAGCTGGGTCCAGAGCGGCGCCAAATGCTTGGCGGCGGCGCGGCGATAGAAATCCTCACGCCCCTTCTCGGCCTCGCGATCGATGGTCGAGAGCATTGCGTCGTTTGCCATGTCCTAAGCCCTTTCCCCGTCGAGTCCGCCTTTCCCTTGATATTGATGGTGTTCGAGACGGAGTCAAGCCGGCGGAACCGCCGCGGCCTTGCCTCGGCAGCACGGCGGAGAGATACTCGCGCCAACAGCGGGAGGAAGCATGCGCGGCCATCACGACATGGGCGGGCTCCCCGCCGGCCCGATCGAGCGTGCCGAGCACGATTATGCCTTCTGGGAAAAGCGCGTCGATGCGCTGATGATGCTGCTGACCGAGCGCAATCTCCTGCGCGTCGACGAGAACCGCCGCGCCATCGAGGCGCTGGCGCCGGATGTCTACGACGCCATGAGCTACTACGAGCGCTGGATCGCCGCGATCACGCAGGTCTTGCTGCAGCGTGGCGTCCTCACCGCCGACGAGCTCGGCCGCAAGATGGCCGAGGTCGAGGCGCGCGCGGCGCGCAAACCGTGAGCGCGCCCGCCAATGCCGCGCTGCCCGCGCGCTTCCGTGCCGGCGATCGGGTCGGCGTGCGGCGCGCCGATCCGCCCGGCCATTTGCGCACGCCCTGGTACATCCGCGGCCATGTCGGCGTGATCGAGCGGCTGTGCGGCGCCTTTCCCAATCCCGAGGAACTGGCCTTCAACCGCCCTGGCCTGCCGGCGCAGCCGCTCTATCGCGTGCGCTTCCGTCAGCGCGATGTGTGGCCCGATTACCGAGGCCCGCAGCACGACACCATCGAGATCGAGATCTACCAGCACTGGCTCGAGCCGACCGGGTGAGGACATCATGAGCGAGCAAGACACGCACACCCCGCACGACCATGCCCATCCGCATCCGGCGCGGCCCGATCAGGACGAGAGCCTCGGCTACTATCAGGTGATGGAAGTCGCGGTGCGCGAGCTTCTGATCGAGAAGGGCGTCATCAGCGCCGGCGATGTGCGCCGCGCCGTCGAGGCGATGGACGCGCGCACCCCGGCGCAGGGCGCGCGGATCGTCGCCCGCGCCTGGAGCGATCCCGCCTACAAGGCGCGCCTCCTCGCGGACGGCTCCGCCGCCGCGCGCGAGCTCGGCATCGATGTCGGCGCGACGCATCTTCTCGTCGTCGAGAACAAGCCGAAGCTGCACAACCTCATCGTTTGCACGCTGTGCTCGTGCTATCCGCGCATGGTGCTGGGCCGTCCGCCCGACTGGTACAAGAGCCGCAATTATCGCAGCCGTGCCGTCAACGAGCCGCGCGCGGTGCTCGCCGAGTTCGGAACCTCCCTCGCCGACGATGTCGAGGTCCGCGTCCATGATTCGACGGCGGACATGCGCTACCTCGTACTGCCCGAGCGGCCCGCCGGCACCGCCGGCTGGGACGAGGCGCGGCTCGCCGAACTCGTCACCCGCGACAGCATGATCGGCGTGGCAGAGGTCAGGCGGCCTTAGCGATCCGTCGCCGCGTAGCCGCCGCTCACGCCGCCCGGGCGATGGCGGGCCGGCGGCGGAAGCGCCACACCACGGCCGGTGGGAAATTCCACCACACGCGCTGCGCCACGGCGCCGACGAGGCCGGATTCCGGACCGAGCGGGGAGGCCACGCCGTAAGTGAACTGGACGAAGGTGCCGCGCTCGCCGAGGAGCGCGAAGGCCTCCGCGACGATCCGCAGCCGCACTCGTTTCGGCATGGACAAGAGCGGCAGGCTCGAGACCACCGTGGCGGCGCGCATGACCCCGAGCGGCAGAAGCAGCGCGCGCAGCTCCGCCGCATCACCGCGCAGCACCTTGACGCCGGGGAACCACAAGCGCAACGCCGCCGCCAGCGTCGGATCGCGCTCGACGACGACGAGCCGCCGCCGCGCCAGCCCGGCCGCCAGAAGCGCGCGGGTGATGCTACCGGTGCCGCCACCCAACTCGATGACGACGCCGTCGCCCGCGAGGTCGATCTGCCGCGCCATGGCGCGCGCCAGTTGCCGGCTTGACGGCGCCAGCGCGCCGATCCGGTGCGGCGCCTTGAGCCAGCGCGACAGAAACAGCGCCGTCGTGCCTTCGGGCCGCTCGCGGCGCATGGTGAGGCCGCGGCTGGTCGCGAAATTGTCAAAGTTCGGGATTATGTTCCCTTTCATTCCTGGGCGCCCTTGACTGTATCTCCCGCCTCGGCTCCCTTAACAGCAAAGCCGGGCGACCGAAAGCGCAAATTCCACCCGGCTCCATTGCGGAGATCGCGAGGTCCTCGATGGCGAGCCGCGCCGAACAGCAGAAGCGTGATGCCGTCGCCGCCGCGGCGGAGCTGGCCGCGGCGCGGCTCGAAGGCGCCCGCACCAGCATGGTGCACTCCTTCCTCCTCCAATTCTACAGTCACGTGCCGGCGCGAGACGTGCTCGAGCGCCGGCCCGAGGATCTCTACGGCGCCGCCATCTCGCTCTGGCAATTCGCGCAGCGCCGCGCGCCCGGCGTGGCAAAGCTGCGCATCATCAACCCCCGCCTCGCCGCCGAGGGCTGGCGCGCGCCGGCCACCATCATCGAGATCATCAACGACGACATGCCGTTCCTGGTGGACTCGGTGACCGCGGCCCTCAACGGCGAAGGCCTCACCGTCCATCTCGTCATCCATCCGATCCTGCATGTGACGCGCGACCAGGACGGCGCGCTCGCCGCGCTCTACGATTCGGACTCGCCTCGTGGCGCGCGCGAATCGGCGATGCATGTCGAGATCACCCCGCTGAGCGATCCCGAGCGGCTGCAGGCGCTCGAGGTCAAGCTCGCGAGCGTGCTCGCCGATGTCCGCGCCACGGTCGAGGATTGGGCCAAGATGCGCGCAGCGCTCGCGGATTTGCGCAACGCGCTGACCCGCGAGCCGCCGCCGGTGCCGCGCGAGGAACTGAGCGAACTGCTCGACTTCCTCATCTGGCTCGACGACGACAATTTCACCTTCCTGGGCTATCGCGAATACCGCTTCGGGCTCGACATCATCGCCGGCAGCGGTCTCGGCATCCTGCGCCAGGACGCCTATTCCGTCTTCGACGGCCTGCGCAACTTCGCGAGCCTGCCGGCCGATGTGCGCGCCTTCCTGCGCGCCCCGCGCCTCCTCAACATCAGCAAGTCGAACCGGCGCGCGACGGTGCATCGCGCGGTCCATATGGACACGATCGCCGTCAAATGCTTCGACGCTCAGGGCGCAGCGACGGGCGAGCGGCTCTTCGTCGGGCTGTTCACATCGGCCGCCTATGCCAAGAGCCCGCGCTCGATCCCCATTCTCCGCCGCAAGGTGAACCGAACGATCGAGCGCGCGGGCTTCGAGCCGGCGAGCCATGACGGCAAGGCGCTTCTCCACATCCTCGACAGCTTCCCGCGCGACGAGCTGTTCCAGATCTCCGAGGACGAGCTCTTCGAGATCGCGCAAGGCGTGCTCGATTTGCAGGAGCGCCAGCGCGTCGCCCTCTTCATTCGCCGCGATCCGTTCGAGCGCTTTGTCTCCTGCTTCGTTTACGCGCCGCGCGAGCGCTACGGCACCGTCTTGCGCCAGCGCTTCGCGGCAATTCTGGAGAAGGCCTTCCGCGCCACCGTCGACAGCTTCAACACGCAGCTCGACGAAGCCGTCTTGGCCCGCATCCATTTCATTTTGCGGACGACGCCGGGCGCCATCCCCGAGCTCGACATCGGCGCCGTCGAGCGCGAATTGGCCGTGGCGGCGCGAAGCTGGGCCGACCGGCTCAACGAGGCGCTCACGGCCGAGCGCGGCGAGGAGGCGGCCACGGCGCTCGCCCGCCGCTACGGCGCGGCCTTCCCGACCGACTATCAGGAGCGTTTCGCCATCACGACCGCGCTTTATGACATCGCGCGGATCGAGGAGGTGCGCCAGGGCCTCCGGCTCGGCATGACGCTCGACGGGCCGCCCGAAGCGGGGCCGCAGGATCTGCGCTTCAAGATCTATCACGCGGCCGCGCCGGTGGCCCTGAGCGACATCCTGCCGATGCTCGAGCATATGGGTCTCAAGGTGATCGCCGAGATGCCCTATGCGGTGACGCCCGCCGGCACTTCCGAGACCGTCTGGATCCAGGACTTCTCGCTCACCGCGCCCGCCAGCGCCGCCGATGTCGCGGAGCTGCGCCAGCGCTTCGAAGAGGCCTTCGCGCATGTCTGGGCGGGCGAGATGGAGAGCGACGGCCTCAACCGGCTCATACTCCTCTCCGGCCTCTCCTGGCGCCAGGTTGTGGTCCTCCGGCTCTATGCCAAGCTGATGCGCCAGGCCGGCAGCGCCTTCAGCCAGGCCTATATGGAGGATTCGCTCGCCCATCACCCGGCGATCGCGGCGAAGCTCGTCGCGCTCTTCGAGCGGCGCTTCGACCCGGCGAACGCCGCCGGCGCCAAGGCCGAGAGCGAACGCCTCGCCAAGGAGATCGAGAGCGATCTCGAAGCCGTCGCCAGCCTCGATGAGGACCGCATCCTCAGAAGCTTCCTCGGCCTTGTCGAGAAGTCGCTGCGCACAAACTACTTCCAGCGCCGCCCCGACGGCAGCCCGAAACCCTATCTCGCGGTCAAGCTGGCAAGCCGCGAGATCGAGCTTCTGCCGCTGCCGCGGCCCTTATGCGAGATCTACGTGCTGAGCCCGCGCATGGAGGGCGTCCATCTCCGCGGCGGCAAGGTGGCGCGCGGCGGCATCCGCTGGTCCGACCGCAAGGAGGATTTCCGCACGGAGATCCTCGGGCTGATGAAAACCCAGACGGTGAAGAACGCGGTCATCGTGCCAACCGGCTCCAAGGGCGGCTTCGTGGTGAAGCGGCCGCCTTCGGGCCGCGACGCGCTCCAGGCCGAAGTGGTCGAATGCTACAAGATTTTGATGCGCGGCCTTTTGGATCTCACCGACACCATCGTCGGCGACGAGATCGTGCCGCCGCCCATGGTCGTCCGCCATGACGGCGATGATCCCTATTTGGTCGTCGCCGCCGACAAGGGCACCGCGACCTTCTCCGACATCGCCAACGAGATCGCCGGGGAATACGGCTTCTGGCTCGGCGACGCCTTCGCCTCGGGCGGCTCCGAGGGCTACGACCACAAGGCCATGGGCATCACCGCGCGCGGCGCCTGGGAGACGGTGAAGCGCCATTTCCGCGAATTGGGCCGCGACATCCAGAGCGCCGACTTCACCTGCGTCGGCGTCGGCGACATGTCCGGCGATGTCTTCGGCAACGGCATGCTGCGCTCGGAGCACACGCGCCTCCTCGCCGCCTTCGACCACCGCCACATCTTCCTCGATCCCGATCCTGATCCGGCCAAGAGCTTCGCCGAGCGCCGGCGCCTTTTCGATTTGCCGCGCTCGTCCTGGGCCGATTACGACCGCGCCCTGATATCGCCGGGCGGCGGCGTCTTCGAGCGCAGCCTCAAATCGATCGCGCTCACGCCCGAGATCCGCCAGCGGCTCGACACCGCGGCCGAGCGGCTTGCGCCGATGGAGCTCATCCAGGCGATCCTGAAAGCGCCGGTCGATTTTCTGTGGTTCGGCGGCATCGGCACTTACGTCAAGGCGTCCGATCAGAGCCACGCCGAGGTCGGCGACCGCGCCAACGACGCGTTGCGCGTCGATGCGGCGGAGCTGCGCGCCAAAATCGTCGGCGAGGGCGCCAATCTTGCGGTGACGCAGAAGGCGCGCATCGAATATGCGCTCCATGGTGGGCGCATCAACACCGACGCGATCGACAACTCGGCAGGTGTCTCGACCTCGGACCACGAGGTCAACATCAAGATCCTGCTCGACGCCGTGGTGGCGCAAGGCGGCCTCACCACGGCGGAGCGCAACCGGCTGCTTCACGCCATGTCCGACGAGGTGGCGGCGCTGGTGCTCAAGGACAATTACCTGCAAGGCCTGGCGCTGACGCTCGAGGAGAGCGAGCGGGTCGAGCGCTTCGACCGCCATGTCCGCCTCATGCGCGATCTCGAGCGGGCGCAGAAGCTCGACCGCGCCGTCGAGGATTTGCCCGACGACGAGACGCTCGCCCAGCGCGCGCGCCAGGGGCTGACGCGGCCGGAGCTCGCGGTGCTCATGGGCTACGTCAAGATCACGCTCTACCACGAGCTTCTGGAGAGCGACCTGCCCGACGATCCCGCGCTCGCCGAGGATCTCGTCGCCTATTTCCCGAAGGTGCTGGCCGAGCGCTTTCCCACGGCGATCGCCGCGCACCGCTTGAAACGCGAGATCATCGCGACGGTGGCGGCGAACGATTTGGTCAACCGCGCCGGCATCGCCTTCGCCCGCGAGCTGGGCCAACTCGGTGGGCGAGGCCCGGGCGCGGTGACCCGCGCCTATATGATCGCGCGCCGCGCCTATGATCTTGATCGCTTCTGGGATGCGGTCAATGCGCTCGACAACCGCGTTCCGGCGCAGGTGCAGAGCGCGATGCTGCTCGCCGCCGAACGGCTGGTCGAACGCGCGACGGCGTGGTTCCTCAAGGGCGGCGCGCTCGACATCGCCGCGGAGAGCCGGCGCTTCGGTCCCGCCATCGCGGCGTTGGCGGCAGCGATGACCGCGGTGCTGCCCGAAAGTCACCGGGGCGAGCTCGGCCGTCGCGCCGCGGCGCTGACGGAGAAGGGCGTGCCGCCGGCGCTGGCCGAAGCGGCGGCGCGGCTCGATTTCTTGCACTCCGCCGTCGATATCGCGTTACTCGCGCGCGCCGGCGGTCACGATGTGGTCGAGCTCGGGCGGCGCTTCTTCGCGGTAGGTGCGCGGTTCCGCCTCGATGGGCTGCGGGTCAGCGCGCGCCGACTGCCGGCGGATTCGGAGTGGCAGAAGCTCGCCGTCTCCGCCGTCATCGAGGACCTTTATGCACAACAGGTCGAGCTCACCGCCAAGGCGATTGCCGAAGACGGCGATTTCGAGCGCTGGCTCAAAACCCACGCGGCCGAATTCATCCAGGTCGAGGCGCTGGTGCGCGAGATCGAGACGGCGCAGCAGCCCGATCTCGCCATGCTCATGGTCGCGACGCGGGCGTTGCGCAGTTTCCTCACGCGATGACGTTACGAAAGCGCGCGCTCACGGCTCGCGGTTATCGCCGAGATCGAAGAGATCGCCCTGCTTCCATTGCGAAGGATCGGTGCGCCGCAGCTCCGCGCTCAAGGCGCGGTCGTGCAGCCGGCGCAATAGCCGCGCGAAGAGGTTGCTGCGCCATCGCAGCGCGGATGCGACATCCTCCAGCCGGCGCAGAACGCGCTCGATGTCGTTCCGCCGCGCTGCGCGCCGTCGCAGCTTGTCCTCCGCCTGCGCCCGCGCCGCCGCCGCGCGGTCGATCAGTTGCTCGACGGTTTCCTCTTGCTGCGGCGCGGCGCGCAACCGGCGCAGCGCCTCCGGGACGAGGATCGTCGCGACGAGCAGGACGACGAACAGGATGAATAAGCCGGGATAGACCGTGTGGTTGATGAGCCAAAGGTCGGTGGCGAGCAGCCAAGCGCTCCAGCCCCGCGGCAATGGCAGATCGAAATACGAAACCGCGCCGATGGCGGCGACCACCGCCCACCACAGATGCTTCCACTTGAAGCGGCCGGACATGATCCCGAGTCTGCCGCGCTCGGCGGTGCATACGTCAATCGGATAGTGGACCGATTCGGACCGGGCGCGCCCCGGCAATCTCGCGAGCGGCCTCTGCCGAATTATTGTGCATTGCACTGTAACAATACTTTTATCGATATATAACCTTGACTTATTTATCTTGCAATGCAACATGAGCGGCGGGTGGGAACGCCGACTCCGCGAGGAGGTCCGGAAACCATTTCTGGTGGTGCGTCGATGCCCATTCTTAGCCAAATGCAGAACGCTGCCGTCGAGCCGCGCGGCGAGCTTGCCTCGCGGACCTTGGCGATGCCGGCCGATACCAATCCGCGCGGCGACATGTTCGGCGGCTGGATTATGTCCTTGATGGATGCCGCCGGCGCAATGACCGCGACGCAGATCGCCAAAGGCCGCGTCGTTACCGTCGCGGTATCCAACATCGCCTTTCTTCAGCCGGTGCAGGTCGGCGACGTCGTCTGCTGCTACACCGATGTGCTGCGGGTCGGGCGGACGTCGATCAGTCTCAGCGTCGAAGTTTGGGTGCTGCGCCAGGGCCAGGGCGACCGGGTCAAGGTGACAGACGCCGAATTTACCTTCGTCGCCATCAGCGCCTTCGGACGTCCGCGGCGAATTGTGCAATGAGCTCGCCGCAAGTGGCGGCGGCGGCGAGGCGGATGAGGCCGGCGGCGCGCCGATTGCCTTGCGGTCCGGCAAGGTATAAAGACGGCGCCTCCCGAACTGGGGAAGGCCAGAGACAGCATGGCGGAGACCGCCGCGGATTTCCGAGCCGAGGCGCCGGCTCGTAATCGCCAGAAACTTTTTCTCGGCGCGCTCGGGATCGTCTACGGCGACATCGGCACTTCGCCGCTTTACACCGTTCGGCAATGCTTCGACGACATCGGCGGGGTGACGCAGCCGGCGATCTACGGCGTCTTGTCGCTCATCACCTGGGCCTTGACGATTATCGTCACCCTCAAATATGTCACGGTCATCCTGCGCGCGGACAATCGCGGCGAGGGCGGCATCTTGGCGCTCACCGCGCTCGCGCTGCGGGCAAGCCACGATGACAGCAAATTGCGCTGGTGGATTCTCTGCGCCGGACTGCTCGGCGCCGCGCTCTTCTATGGCGATGGCGTCATCACGCCGGCGATCTCGGTTCTGAGCGCGGTCGAAGGCCTCAAGGTCGCGACGCCGCTCTTCGATCCCTTTGTCATTCCCTTGACGGTCGTGCTCTTGCTTGCGCTCTTCATGGTGCAACGGAGCGGGACGGCGATCGTCGGCGGCTGTTTCGGCCCGGTCATGACCATCTGGTTCGTCACCATCGCGGTTCTCGGCATCCGCGGCATCGTGCTGCACCCGCAGATCCTCAAGGCGCTCAATCCGTTCTACGGCTTCGCGCTGATCGGCGCCGCTCCGGCGAAAGGCTTCGTCCTCTTGGGCGCCGTCGTGCTCGCCGTCACCGGGGCCGAGGCGCTCTATGCCGATATGGGTCATTTCGGCCGGCGGCCCATCCGCATCGACTGGTTGTCCTTCGTCTTCCCCGCGCTGCTCCTCAATTATTTCGGCCAGGGAGCGCTGCTGCTCGACAATCCCCTCGCGCTCGAGAATCCGTTCTACCGCCTCGCTCCGGCCTGGGCGATTTATCCGCTCGTCGCTCTCGCCGCAGCGGCGACGGTGATCGCGTCCCAGGCGGTGATCTCCGGCGCGTTCTCGATGACGCGCCAAGCCGTGCTCTTGGGCTATCTGCCGCGCTTCGAGATCCGTCACACCTCCGAGGCGGAGATCGGCCAGATCTACGTGCCCAGGATGAACTATTTCCTGCTCGTCGCGGTGCTGGCGCTGGTGCTGGGGTTCCGCAGCTCCGACAATCTCGGCGCGGCCTACGGTATCGCCGTCACCGGCACCATGACGCTGACGACGATCCTGGCGCTCGTTTACACCATCGGCGTCGCCAAGTGGAATCCCGTGGGCGCGGCCTTGCTCTTCGGTGGCTTCCTCGTCGTCGATCTCTCCTTCTTCGGCGCCAATATGACCAAGATCGTCGAGGGCGGCTGGTTCCCGCTGGCGGTGGGCGCCATCATCTTCTTGCTCATGATCATCTGGGTGCGGGGGCGCGACATGCTGCTCGCCGAGCGTTGGCGCGAGACCATGCCGCTCGACATCTTCCTCAAGTCGCTGAAGCCCGACCGGCCGAGCCGCGTTCCCGGCACCGCCGTGTTCATGGCGCCCAACACCGACGTCGTGCCGACCGCTCTCTTGCACAATCTCAAGCACAACAAGGTGCTGCACGAGCGCGTCGTGCTCATGCAGGTGGTAACCGAGGACGTGCCGCACGTGCCGAACGAGCAGAGGCTCACGATCCGTCATCTCGATCGAAACTTCCACGCCATCACCGTGCGCTATGGCTTCATGGACGAGCCCAATATTCCGCGCGCGCTGGCGCAGCTCCGGCTCATGCAGTTCCGCTTCAACCTGCTCGAGACCTCCTTCTTCGTCGGCCGCGAGAAGGTCGTGGTCGGCCAGCGCGACGGCCTCGGACGTTGGCCCAAGGTGATTTTCATCTTCATGCATCGAACGATGCTGAGCGCGACGGAATACTTCCGCATCCCGACCAACCGCGTCGTCGAGCTCGGCGGCCAGACCGAGATCTGACCGCGGACGGATTTAGGCCACGTTGCGGCCCCGCTGCGCCGGCCAGGCGCGGGGCGCCGGCAGGCTCAGCACCGAGCGATGCGTTTCGCCATGCGCGGCGATGGCATTGAGCGAGCGCAGCAGCGGCGGAAACCGCGTGTCCGAGGCGAAGGAGATACCGACGAGAGTGATCGCCGGATCAGGGCCGCCATTGGTCAACGGCAACAGCAGATGCCGCGCCTCGAGGCGGCGCCGCGCGCCCCAGCAGAAGACGCTCTCGGAATAAAGCGGCGCCCGCTCGCAATAGAGCAGGCGATGGAGCGCGGCCATGAGGTCGAAATAGCTGCCGCGCGGCTGGTCGGCGAGAAACCGGCCGGTCGGATCGAAGCCGAAGCGCCGCACTACGGTCGTCCCGACCAGGCGAAAGCGCACGCGCGTGCCGCGGTCGTAAAGATCGCAGAGCATGAGATGCGGCAACAGTTCCGCGCCCATCTCCAGGGGATCGATCGCATGGCGCGCCGGCATCGGCCGATCCGCTCGCTTCGAATCCCAGTAATGCAACAGCGCGGCAAGGACCGGCTCGTCTATGGCGTGTGCGGACATGATAAAGCTGTTTCTCTATATCGCAGCCTAAGTTCACGCCCTGCATGGTTAATTTTTTGCTAACGAATTTTGGCAAACGGTTAACGCGCGTCCGGTGCGGCGCCGGCCGGTTCGCGCGCGGCCGGGCTTGGCCGTCTCTATTCCCTGCCGATCATGCGGCCGAGGCTGCGCCCGCCGAAGATATGGACGTGGAAATGCGGCACTTCCTGGTTCGCGTCGCGGCCGTGATTGGCGAGGATGCGATAGCCGCTGTCGGCGACCCCGGCATCGCGGGCGATCTTGCCGACGGCGCGGGTGAAGGCGACGATCTCGGCATCGGAGGCCTGCGCTGCGAAATCGTCGAGGGAGACGTATTCGCCCTTGGGAATCACCAAGACATGCACCGGCGTTTGCGGCCTGATGTCGTGGAAGGCGAGGACATGGGCGTCCTCATACACTTTCTTGCAAGGAATCTCGCCGCGCAGGATGCGCGCGAAGATGTTGTTGCGGTCGTAGGCCATGGCAATCTCCCCTCGCGCACCGTCACGAGTGCGCGCGGCCGAACTTCTCGGCGATGCCGGAGCTGCCCATGCGCGCCTCGAGCGCCGACCACACCTCCGCCGGCGCAATCCCGGCTTCGGCCCACAGAACCAGCAGGTGATAGAGCAGATCGGCGCTCTCGCCAACGAGGTCCTGAGCGCTCCCGCGGAGCGCCGCGATCACCGTCTCGACCGCCTCTTCGCCGAGCTTCTGCGCGATGCGCGGCCGGCCCGCGGCCAGCAGCTTTGCCGTGTAGGAGAGCGCGGGATCGGCGCCGCGGCGCGCGGCAATGGTGCCGAACAGCCGGTCGAGCACGCTGCCGTCGATTTCGGCCATGTCGTCCTCCGCGTTGCCGGTGCGGGAAACGCCGCAGGATGCCCGCGCGCCTCGCCTCTCGGCAAGGCCTGCCGTTACGGCCGCACCGGAATCCCGGAAGCGGCGAGATGGGCCTTGGCCTCGGCGATGCGGAACATGCCGAAATGGAAGATCGAGGCGGCGAGCACGGCGGTGGCGTGGCCGTCCCGGATCCCCTCGACCAAGTGGTCGAGCGTGCCGACGCCGCCCGAGGCAATGACGGGAACCGTCACCGCATCGGCGACGGCGCGGGTCAGCGGAATGTCGAAGCCTTGCCGCGTCCCGTCGCGGTCCATCGAAGTGAGGAGAATCTCGCCCGCGCCCATTTCGGCCATGCGCCGCGCCCAGGCGACCGCATCGAGCCCGGTGCCGCGCCGCCCGCCATGGGTGAACACCTCCCAACGCTGTGGCGCGGATTGCTTGGCGTCGATGGCGACGACGATGCATTGGCTGCCGAATTTCTCCGCCGCCGCGCGGACGAGTTCGGGCCGCTGCACCGCGGCGGTATTGATCGAGGTCTTGTCGGCCCCCGCCAGCAACAGCAGCCTTATGTCCTCGACCGAGCGCACGCCGCCGCCGACGGTTAGGGGCATGAAGCATTGCTCGGCGGTGCGCGCCACCACATCGTAGAGGGTCGAGCGGTCCTCGGCCGAGGCAGTGATGTCGAGGAAGCACAACTCGTCGGCGCCCTCGGCGTCATAGACCTTGGCCTGCTCGACGGGATCACCGGCATCGACCAAATCGACGAAGTTGACGCCCTTCACGGTGCGCCCGTCCTTGACGTCGAGACAGGGGATGACGCGCATTTTCAACACGGCGTCCATCTCGACCGGAACCGCGCCGCGCGTCAATCCCTAAGCGGTCTTCGCCGCGCCCGCCTCGGACGGGCCGGTGCCTCAAGCGGCGTTGTGGCTCTTCGGCCGGATATAGGCGAGTGCCGCGTGCTCGGCGCAATAGGACTTGCCGGGCAACGGCCGCTGGCCGCAGAAGCGGAAGTCCTTGTCGCCGGGGTGGCCTTGCGGCCAAGTGCAGACCGGCACGCTGATGCCGATCACGCGGCGCGTCGGCGGCCGCTTCAGGGGCGAGGGCCGCGCCTTCAGCGCCAGCCGGTGCGCCTTGCCGATCACCGCATTCTTGCTGATACCGAGCCGCCGGCCGATCTCGGCCGTCGGCAGGCCCTCGTCCCAGAGCACAGAAAGCCGCTCCATGAGGTCGGGCGTCCAGATAGTCTCCATTCCGTCCCACCGTATGCTGTGGTTGAAGGACGTGCTTGCCACTAAATACGGTATCACGGAGTCGCGCTTTCGCCAACCTTAATATGCTCGTCGGTTGACCGGAGGCGGCTTCTTCAAGCACCCTCGGTCCTCAATGTACGCACTCACTGCGACCTTGGCGGTCCAGGCGCTGATCTCGATGGCCGGGCTGGCGCCGGCGGTCTTCGTCGGCACGGCGGCGCCGGATATCGGGGTCGATCCCAATCGCATCGGCGCCTTCATGGCGATCGTCTATATCGCCGCCTGTGTTACCGCGGCGGCGGCGGGCGGCCCGGTGCGGCGCTATGGCGCGATCCGCATGAGCCAGGTCGGCTGCGTGCTCACCGCAATCGGCTTGGCCTTGCTGACCACGGCCAATCCTTGGCTCGCCTTTCTCGCTGCGGTCGTGATCGGGCTCGGCTACGGGCCGATCACACCGGCAAGTTCGCACATCCTTATCCGCCAGACGCCGCCGCATCGCCGCGGCCTGGTGTTCTCGCTCAAGCAGACCGGCGTTCCCTTGGGCGGCGCGTTGGCCGGGGTGGTCGTGCCGCCGCTGGTGCTGACGCTGGGATGGCGCATGACGACCCTGATTCTGGCAGTGGCAGTCCTCGCCATAACCGTCGCCGTCGAGCCGTTGCGCGCCAGCCTCGACGACGATGCCGATCCGCGCGCGCGCGCCAATCGCGGGCTGATCGACGCCTTTGCCCTGGTGCTGCGCCTGCCGCCGCTACGGCGCCTGGCGCTGGCCTCGCTCGCCTTCTCGGCGATGCAAACGTGCTTCAACGCCTTCGTCGTCACTTTTCTCACCGACCAGGTCGGCATCGATCTGGTGACCGCGGGGCTGGTCCTGGCGGTGGCCCAGGCGGCGGCGATGGGCGGGCGCGTTCTCTGGGGCTGGATCGGCGACCGCCTGATGCCGCCGCGCCGCGTCCTTTGCCTCTTGGGTCTCGCCATGGCGGCAAGCTGCGTCGCCCTGGCGCTGGTCACCGCCGGCTGGCCCGTGCTCCTTCTCGGCGCGGTGACCCTGGTGCTCGGCGCCACCGGCGTCGCCTGGAACGGCGTCTTCCTCGGCGAGGTCGCCCGTCTGGCGCCGGCCGGCAATGCCGGCACCGCAACGGGCGGCGCCCTCGCCTTCACCTTCATGGGCGCGGTGATCGAGCCCATCGTCTTCAGCGGGCTCGTCGATTGGACCGGCAGTTATCGCCTGGCCTACGTCGCCGCGGCGGTGGCGGCCGGCATCGCTGGCATCGTCATCGGCCGCGGCCGATGAGGCCGAAGGCCGGGCTAAAGCAGCTCGATCGCGGAGGCCTCGCGGCCGCGCCGGGCCTGCGACACCATCATCCGCACCGGCTGGCCCGGCTCGAGCCCATCGAGGCCCGAGCGCCGCAGTGCGGTGACATGGACGAAGATGTCCTTGCCGCCGTCATTGGGCAGAATGAAGCCGAAGCCGCGCGCCGGATCATACCATTTGACGACGCCGTCGAGCGATTCGCTCGGCCCGGTGGGGTCGCCGAACCCGCCGCCGCCGCCGCCGTTGTCGCGCGAGCGCGGGCGGCCCTCGCGCGGGGCGCGCGGCACCGCGGTCGAGGCATCGAGCTCGAGGACCTGAGTCACGGCACGGCCCTTGGGCCCTTGCATCCATTCGAAGACCACGCTGGCGCCGTCGGGCGCTTCGCCGAAACCGGAGCGTTCGAGCACCACCAGCGGCAAGAACACATCGCCCGTTCCGTCGTTCGGGACGATGAAGCCGAACCCCTTGCTCCTATTGAACCATTTGATCTTGCCGGAGAGCCGCACGGCCTCTCCGGACGGCTGCGAATTGAACGTCATGAGCGCACCATAGCTTGACCGTTCGCTCTCCCCCGGCATGGGCGGTGCCCAAAGCCATGCGAGCGAATTCCCCAACCTGCCGCCGCCGGCAAATGCCGCGGCGACCCCCGTTGTCGCAAGTGGCGACGCCTATAGATTATTTGGCCGGAGCTTTGGTGGCAAATAATAAATAGTTGGTATCTAAATCACCTCCGAGGACCCAGCGGTCGGCCGCCGGCTCATAGACCATCCCGCAGAGCTCCTTGACGTCCATATCCTGCGCCCGCACCAGCGCCGCAAGCTCCGACGGCCGCAGGAATTTCTCCCAGCGGTGGGTGCCCCGCGGCAGCCAGCGCAGCACCATTTCCGCACCGACGATGGCGAGCAGATAGGCCTTCATGGTGCGGTTGATGGTGGCGGCGACGAGCGCGCCTCCGGGCCGGACCAGCGCGGCGGCGGCGGCGAAGAAGAGGCCGGGGTCGGCGACATGCTCCACCACCTCGAGCGCGAGCACCACGTCGAAGCGCTCGCGCTCATCCGCGAGGTCTTCGGCGGCGGCGGCCCGATAGTCGATCGATAAGGAAGTCATCGCGGCATGGGCGCCGGCGGTGGCGAGCGCCGCGGCATCGGCATCGATCCCGGTCACGGTGAAGCCCAATCGCGCCATCGGCTCGGCGATGAGGCCGCCGCCGCAGCCGATATCGAGGAGCCGCAACCCGGCGAAGGGCGCCAGGCTCTTCGGATCGCGGCCGAAGTGCCGCTGCAGCCGGTCGCGGATGAAAGCGAGCCGCACCGGGTTCAGCCGGTGCAGCGGCTTGAACTCGCCCGCGGGATCCCACCATCGATCGGCGAGTCGCGCGAAGCGCTCGACCTCGGCAGGGTCGACGGTCCCAGCCGGCGCGTCTTGCCCCCGCCCGGTCATCGCTCCGCCCTGCGCATGCGTTGGTTCCTGCCCGGCTTGCCTCGATCGCGTCCGAGAGAGTATGAATACTCGCCCTGCCAACGGCAATGCCCAGAGCCCGGCGAGGGCTGCCCTAACCTCACCATCCCGGACGGCGCAGGTCGACGCCCATGGCGTGTATCGTGCAGAAATTCGGCGGCACGTCGGTCGCCGACATCGAGCGGATCAAGAACGTCGCGCGCCGCGTCGCGCGCGAGGTGAAGGCCGGCAACGAGGTGGCGGTGGTGGTCTCGGCGATGGCGGGAGCGACCGATCAGCTCGTGCGCTGGACCCAGGATGTCTGTCGCCTGCACGATGCGCGCGAGTATGATGTCGTCGTGGCGTCAGGGGAGCAAGTGACGGTGGGCCTCTTGGCGCTCGCGCTGCATGACCTCGGCATCAGCGCCCGCTCTTGGCTCGGCTGGCAAGTGCCGATCCGCACCGACGACGTGCACGGCAAGGCCCGCATCGCCGAGATCCCCACCGGCGCGCTCAGGCGCGCGATGCGCGCGGGGGAGGTTGCGGTGGTCGCGGGGTTCCAGGGTATCGGACCCGATGGCAGAGTCACCACGCTCGGCCGCGGCGGCTCGGACACCTCGGCGGTGGCGCTCGCGGCCGCGCTCGGCGCTGAACGCTGCGATATCTTCACCGACGTGGAGGGCGTCTTCACCACCGATCCGCGCATCGTTGCGAAGGCGCGCAAGCTCGATAGAATTACCTATGAGGAGATGCTCGAATTCGCCAGCCAGGGCGCCAAGGTGCTCCAAACCCGCTCGGTCGAGATGGCGATGAACCACCGGGTGCGCGTCCAGGTGCTGTCGAGCTTCAGCGATGCCCCCGGGACCTTGGTCGTTGACGAGGATGAGATCGTGGAAAAGCAGGTGGTGAGCGGTATTGCCTACAGCCGCGACGAGGCCAAGGTCACGCTGTCCAAAGTGGCGGACCGACCGGGCGTCGCCGCGGCGATCTTCGGCCCGCTGGCCGATCATGCGATCAACGTCGACATGATCGTGCAGAACATTTCCGAAGACGGCCGCACGACCGATCTGACCTTCACCGTGGCGAAGGCCGATCTTGATCGTGCCGTAAAGGTCCTGGAGGAACGCCGCGCCCAACTCGGCTACCACGCATTGAGGCCGGATCCCAATGTCGTCAAGATCTCGGTCATCGGCGTCGGCATGCGCAGCCATGCCGGCATCGCCAAGAAGATGTTTCAGACGCTCGCGGAAAAGGGCATCAACATCCAGGTCATCTCGACCTCGGAGATCAAGGTGAGCGTGCTGGTCGCCGAGGAGTATACCGAGCTTGCGCTCAGGGCGCTGCACACCGCCTACGGTCTCGACGTCGGTTGAGTGATGAGCGCGGCGGCGCAGCGCCGAAGCACAGGCGGGATGCCGCCGCCGGGCGCGGCAGCGCTGGCGCGCGCGCGCGGCCTGCTCGACCGCCTGTGGCGGCGCGGCACGGCCTTTCTCGGCGCCGATTTCGCCATCATGGGCGGCGCGATGACCTGGGTCTCCGAGCGCAATCTCGTCGCCGCCATCTCGAACGCCGGCGGCTTCGGCGTCATCGCCTGCGGCTCGATGAATCCGGCGCAGCTCGATGCCGAGATCGCCGCTACCTTCGAGCGCACCAATCGTCCCTTCGGCGTCAATCTCATTACCCTCCACCCCGAACTTGTCCAGCACATCGCCGTCTGCGCGCGGCGCAAGGTCGGCCATGTCGTCTTGGCCGGCGGCCTGCCGAACGCGGCAGCGGTGGCGCGCATCAAGGCGAGCGGCGCCAAGCTCCTGTGCTTCGCCCCGGCGCTGCCCATCGCCAAGAAATTGGTGCGGATGGGCGCCGACGCCATCGTCATCGAGGGCATGGAGGCGGGTGGCCATATCGGGCCGGTCTCGACCGGCGTGCTCGCGCAGGAGATTCTGCCGCATGTGACGGAAGTGCCGGTTTTCGTCGCCGGCGGCATCGGCCGCGGCGAAGCGATCGTCGCAAATCTCGAGATGGGCGCCGCGGGCGCGCAGCTCGGCACGCGCTTCGTCTGCGCCCATGAATCGATCGCGCATCCGCGCTTCAAGCAGGCTTTCATCCGCGCCGGGGCGCGCGACGCCGTGCCCTCGTTGCAGCTCGATCCGCGCTTCCCGGTGATTCCGGTCCGTGCGCTTGCCAACGAGGCGACCCGGGACTTCCTCGAGCTCCAGCGCGAGGTCATCGCGCGCTTCGGCCGCGGCGAGGTCTCGCGCGAGAACGCGCAGCTGGAGATCGAGCACTACTGGGCCGGGGCGCTGCGCCGCGCGGTCATCGAGGGCGATGTCGAGCGCGGCTCGCTGATGGCGGGCCAGAGCGTCGGCATGGTGACCTGTCTGCAGTCGACCAAGGAGATCATCGACGAACTGGTGGCAGAGGCGGCCTTCGCGCTGGCGCGGCGCGAGGCCGTAACGAGCGGCGAGCCGGCATCTGCGATGGCGCCGCTCGCCGGTGCTCCCGCCGCATCGAGGGCGTGATGGCGGAGCCGATCTCCGGCTACCGCCGCGTGCTGCGCCGGCTCCGCGACGAGATGGCGCACTCCGGCACGGCGCAGGAGCGGTTGAACGCCGTCGTCCGCCTCATCGCCGCGGAGATGGTGGCTGAGGTCTGCTCCTGCTATATCCTGCGCGCGGGCGAGGTGCTCGAACTCTTCGCCACCGAAGGGCTGCGGCCCGAGGCGGTGCATCACACAAGGCTGCGCATCGGCGAAGGCCTGGTCGGCGTCATCGCCGCCACTGCGCGTCCCCTGGCGCTGGCCGATGCCCAGTCGCATCCGGATTTCGCCTATCGGCCCGAGACCGGCGAAGAGATCTATCACTCGCTCCTGGGCGTGCCGATCCTGCGCGCCGGCCGCGTCCTCGGCGTGCTCGTCGTGCAGAACCGCACCTTGCGCCAATACACCGATGACGAGGTCGAGGCGATGCAAACCATCGCCATGGTGCTGGCCGAGCTGGCGGCGAGCGGCGAGCTGGTCAGCCCGCTCGAGCTGCAGCCGACGACCGGCATCGGCATGCAGCCGATGCGCTTGGACGGCGTGCGCATCAATTCCGGCCTTGCCATCGGTGCCGCGGTCTTGCACGCGCCGCGCATCGTCATCCGCAAAATCGTGGCGGAAAATCCCGCGGACGAGGTCGAGCGGCTGAGGCACGCCGTCGCGGCGATGCAGAGCGCCATCGACGACATGCTGGCGGCGGACGACGTGCCGGCGGGCGGCGAGCACCGCGACGTGCTCGAGACCTATCGCATGTTCGCGCGCGACCGCGGCTGGCTCCAGCGCATCGTCGAGGCGGTGCGCAGCGGCCTCACCGCCGAGGCCGCCGTGCAGAAGGTCCAGGACGACAACCGCGCCCGCATGATGCAAGCGAGCGACCCCTATTTGCGCGAGCGCCTCGCCGATCTCGAGGACCTGACCAACCGGCTGCAACAGCATCTCGCGGGCCATCGCATTACGGCCGCGGAAGCCGAGCTGCCCGAGGAATTCATCCTCGTCGCCCGCAGCATGGGACCGGCCGAGCTGCTCGACTATGACCGCCGGCGCCTCAAGGGCCTGGTGCTCGAGGAGGGCTCGCCGACGTCGCATGTCGCGATCGTGGCGCGGGCGCTCGACATCCCCGTGATCGGGCGGGTCAAGGAGGTGTTGAGCCAAGTCGAGACCGGCGATCTCGTCGTCGTCGATGCCGACGACGCGGTGGTGATGCTGCGGCCGGGCGAGGACATCCAGCAGGCGGTCGAGGCGCGGCTCGGTGTGCGCCGCGGCCTGCGCCAACGCTATGCCGAGTTCAAGGAGCTGCCGGCGGAGACGCGCGACGGCGTGCGCGTCTCGCTCCAGCTCAATGCCGGGCTGCTGCTCGACTTGCCCTATCTCGACGAGACCGGCGCCGAGGGGGTCGGCCTGTTCCGCACCGAGCTGCAATTCATGCTGAGCAGCAGCTTCCCGACGGTCGAGCAGCAGACGGCGCTCTACCGCCGCGTCCTCGATCACGCCGGCGACCGGCCCGTGACCTTCCGCACGCTCGATATCGGCGGCGACAAGCTTCTGCCCTACATGCCCGATATCGCCGACGAGAATCCGGCGATGGGCTGGCGCGCGCTGCGCATCGGGCTCGACCGCCCGGCGATGCTCCGCCAGCAGCTCCGCGCCCTCTTGGCCGCCGCCTCGGGAAGGCGGCTCAAGGTGATGTTCCCGATGGTCGCGGAGGTGGCGGAGCTCGCGGCGGCACGCACAATTCTCGAGCTCGAGCAGGAGCGCGCCTGGCGCCGCAGCAATCTGCCGCCGCCGGCCGCGGTCGAGGTCGGCGTCATGCTCGAAGTGCCCTCGCTGCTGTGGCAGCTCGACGCGCTGCTCGTCTGCGTCGATTTCGTCTCGGTCGGCACCAACGATCTGATCCAGTTCTTCTTCGCCTCCGACCGCAGCAACCCCCGGCTCGCCGACCGCTACGATCCCCTGTCGCAGCCGGCTCTGCGCATGCTCAAGGAGCTGGTCGCGGCCTGCGACCGGCATCATGTGCCGGTGGCGTTGTGCGGCGAGATGGCGGGGCAGCCGCTCGATGCCATGACGCTCCTCGGCGTCGGCTTCCGCACCCTGTCGATGGCGCCCGCCTCGATTGGTCCGGTCAAGGCGACGATTCGTAGCTTGGAACTGGGCGCGGTCGAGGAGTTCCTCGCCTCCTGCACCGATCTCGCGGTGCACAGCCTGCGCGGCAAGCTCAGGGATTTCGCCGCCGATCACGGCGTCGTCGTCTAGCTTTCATCGGCAATTGTTGCGCTGTCTTGCAGCGATTTGGTAAAAGGGCCGGCGATGCGATGACCAGTCCGGCGCGAACTCCCAACCCGCGTGGCGAGGGCGATGCCCCCGTTGTGGCGGCGATTGCGCCGGAGCAGGCGCAGGCCCGGCGGCGCCGCGACTCGGTCGGCGAGCTGCTGCGCCAGACGCGCCTGTCCTATGGCGCCAATATCGAGACCACCGCCGCGTCGCTGCGCATCCGCCGCTCCTACCTGTCGGCGATCGAAGAAGGCCGCTACGACGAGCTGCCGGGCCTGGTCTATGCGCTCGGCTTCGTGCGGGCCTATGCCGTCCATCTCGGGCTCGACGGCGACGAGGCGGTACGGCGGTTCAAGCAGGAATCCGCGGGTCTCGAGCGCCCGCCCGACCTGTCCTTTCCGCTGCCGCTCACCAAGCGCAGCATCCCCGGGGGGCGGATGCTGCTTGCAGCATTGGTTCTCGCGGTCTGCGGCTACGGGCTCTGGTACTACCTCTCTACCGGCGACCGGTCGCGTCCCGAGCAGGTGAGCGCGGTTCCAGCCCAGCTCCTCCCGCCGCCGCCGGTGCGGGCACCAGGCCCTGCCGCGCCACCGCCGACGGCGGCCGCTGCTCCATCGCCGTCGGCTCCGGCGGCAATGGAAACGCCGGCCGCAACCCCGCCGGCGCAAAGCTCGACGGCCGATACTGCGCCGCCGGCAGGGCCGGCGCCGGTTCCGCCTGCAACGCCCGTGCCGGCAGCAGCAGCCCCCAAGCCGCCGGCGTCCGAACCCGCCGTTACAGCAGTTGCCTTGCCGCCGCCCCCGACCGCCGCAATCGTGGCCAGCCTACCCAACGCGCCGGCCCCGCCGCCCGCGCCGCCGGCCACTTCCACCGTCGAGAAGCCGCCTCCGGCCGCCGCCGCGGGCCCCGCTACGGCTACGGCCACGGCCATAGCCGTGCCGCCTGCCCCCGCCGCCGCCGTCGGCGCCGCTACGGCCATGGCCGTCCCGCCTGCCCCCGCCGCCGCGACGCAGCCGCGGGTCTTTGGCGCGGTCAATGGCCCGACGCGGATCATCGTTCGCGCCATCGGCGATTGCTGGCTGCAAGTGCGCGACCCCAACGACGCGCTGGTGGCCCAGCGCACGCTGCACAAGGACGACACTTATCGGGTGCCGGAGGAGCCGGGCCTGGTCATGCGCACCGGCAATGCCTCGGCCCTCGAGATCCTTGTCGACGGCAAGCCTGTCCGCGCCATCGGCGGCACGGTGCGGCACGTTCTGCTCGATCCCGACCGGCTCCTCGCCGGCACCGCCACCGCCGAGTAACGCGCCTACGCCTTCAGCCGCGGAATGAGGCGCTCGGCGTTGCCGTGGTCGATCGCCAGAAGCTCGGCTTCACCGAGGCCGAGCCGGCGTAGCGCGTCGGCTTGCGGCGTCGGTTGGAAATAGGGGTAGTCGGTGCCGAACATGACCTGCGTCGCCGGCACGAGCTTGAGCAAGGCCGCCATGGCAGGCGCATAAGCCGCGTTGGCGGTGTCGTAATGCAGTCGCGTCAATTCGCCCTCAATACCCGCCGGCGCGATCTCGGCGATGTCCTTGCGGAACTGGAAGAAGCTGTTGATGCGGCCGGCCAGCATCGGCACGGTGCCGCCGGCATGCGAGAAGAGCCAGCTTATGTCGCGATAGCGCGCCAGGCTGCGGCTGAGCAGCAAGCTCACGACGGCGCGGGTCGTGTCGTGTGGCACCTCGATCACCGCGGGGAAGGCGCCGACGCTGAGATTGGCGCAGCAATTCGCCACCAGCGGATGGAAATAGACGATCGCCTTGCGTCGGTTCAGCTCCTCGAACACCGGCTTGTAGAGCGGGTCGCCCGGCCAGGTGTCGCCGTAATTTGTTTGCAACCCGATGCCGTCCGCCTTCAAGGTGTCGAGCGCGTATTCGATCCCCTTTAGCGAGGCATCGATGTCGAGCATGGGCAGCGTCGCGAAGAGCCCGAAGCGTCCCTTGTGGTCACGCACCATTCCCGCCGCGTAGTCGTTGCAGATCCGCGCCATGCGCATCGCCAGCGCCGGCCCGCCATCGAACCACTGGCCCGGCGTCGAAGGCACCGAGAGGATGGCGGTCTTGATCCCCGCCTTGTCCATCTCCTCGAGCGACTTTGCCTGTGTCCACGCGACCTGGCTCGGATAATGCGGCAGCTTGCGCTGATCCTCCCAGTCGAGCCAGGCCTTCTGGTATTCCGGCGGATAGAAATGATGGTGCACGTCGATCCGATATGACGCGCGCGCAACCGTCGGTGCCGTCTCCGCCATCGCCCGCCTCCCGGATAGCGTTCTATTTCCGCGCGTCGGCGAAGGGATAGATCATCGTCCCGGTCTTATATTCCGGCGGCGCCAGGATCACCTGGTGGGTCGTGTCGCGGAACTGGTCGAGGTCGTGGACCGCCAAGTTCTGAAACTGGAAGAACACGAGGCGCGGCTTTGCCCATTCGCCATCCGGGCCGAAGGTGACGTGGCCCATCACCGTGTCGAAGCTGTGCCCGCGGATGTAGTCGGCGAGCTTCGATTGATCGAGCCCCTTGGTTGCCTCGACCGCATTGGCCATGACCTGGGCCGCGGCATAGGCCAAGGGCGCGAAGCTGTAGCCCAAGGGATCGATGTGGAGCGCCGGCGCCTGCGCCTGATATTTCTTCAGCAGCTCCTGCACGCCGGGAAAATTGAAGGTCGGGCCGGGGATGAAGACCTCGTTCTGAACGAAGCCGTCGATCGCGGGCCCGAGCTGCATCTTCAGATTGTTGACGAGCAGCCCGATCAGCGCGCCGCCGATCATCTTGGGCTCGAGCCCGACCTCATTGACGGCGCGGATCATGTTCACCGAGTCGGTCGGATAGGAGGCGATGAAGACGATGTCGGGATTGGTCGCCTGGATCGCCCGCACGATCGGCGAGAAATCCACCGTGCTCGGCGGATAGCGCTGGTCATAGACGATGGTGAGGCCGGCCGCCTTGGCATTCTCGCGCGCGCCGTCGGTCGCGGTCTTGCCGAACTCGGCATCGGCGCCGACGATCGCCACGGTCTTGGGCTTCGGGTTCTGCGCCATGGCGAGCTTGAAGAAGTCCTCGGAGAAGGCGATTTTCGGATTGGGCCCGGTCGGGATCATCGAGAAGTAGCGCGGATAGTGATAAGCGCTGTTGGCGGCAAGGCCCAATATGCCGACCGTGGTCATGCCGTGCTGCATGATGATCGGGATCGCCGCCGCGATCAGATTGGTGCCGTAGGGGCCGAGCATCAGCTCGACCTTGTCGACGTCGATGAGCTTGGTGATGTTGCCCGGCACGTTGGCGGGGTTGGTCTGGTCGTCGTAGTAAACGACCTCGACCGGCCGGCCCAAAAGCCCGCCCTTGGCATTGACATCCTCGCGCCAGATCTGCAGCGAGAGCAGGATTTGTCCGCTCGTCGGCCCATTGGCCCCAGTCACGCCGAGGTCGATGCCGATTTTGATCGGCTCGGCCGCGGCGCTCGGTTCGGGCACTGCCGTCAGGGTTGCGAGCGCCGCGCACAGAATCGCCGCGATGGCGCCAAGTCCGTTCCGGACATGCCAATTTTCTTGCGTCATGTCGCCTCCCCACGGTTCTTCGTTTCATTCTCCGCGCTTGCCCTACACTAGGTTCAAACCCAGCCGCCGCCAACCGCAAAGACGAAAATGCGGCGCGGGCGCGCTCTGCCCATCGGGCGGAACTTTTGCCGGCGGCGGAAACGCGCTATAACGCCCGTCGTTAGCATGGGGTAAGCCAGGGTGAAAGCGATGAGCGTGCGACCCTATCGCGATATCCAGCGGCGCAAGTGCCGGCAGGTCCATGTCGGGCCGGTCCCGGTCGGCGGCGACGCGCCCATTACCGTGCAGTCCATGACGAACACGCTGACGCATGACGTGAAGGCGACGGTCGAGCAGATCCAGGCGCTGGAGCTGGCCGGCGCCGACATCGTGCGCGTGTCCTGCCCCGATCGGGAATCATCGCTCGCGCTCAAGGAGATCGTGCGCCAGGTCAAGGTGCCGATCGTCGCCGACATTCATTTTCACTACAAGCGCGCCATCGAGGCGGCACAGAGCGGGGCCGCCTGCCTGCGCATCAATCCCGGCAATATTGGCTCCGCCGAGCGCGTCAAGGAGGTGGTGAAGGCAGCCAAGGATCACGGCTGCTCGATGCGGATCGGTGTCAACGCCGGCTCGCTCGAGCGCGATCTTCTGGAGCGCTACGGCGAGCCCTGTCCCGAGGCCATGGTCGAGAGCGCGCTCAACCACGCCAAGATTCTCGAGGACAATGACTTCTTCGAGTTCAAGATCTCGTGCAAGGCATCAGACGTGTTCCTCGCCGTCGCGGCCTATCAGCAGCTCGCCGAGGCCTGCGATTATCCGCTTCATCTCGGCATCACCGAGGCAGGCGGATTGATGAGCGGCACGATCAAATCTTCGATCGGCATGGGCTCGCTGCTGTGGGCCGGGATCGGTGACACGATCCGCGTCTCGCTCTCCGCCGATCCGGTCGAGGAGATCAAGGTCGGCTTCGACATCCTGAAGTCGCTGGGCCTCCGGCGGCGCGGCGTCACCGTCATCTCCTGCCCGTCCTGCGCGCGCCAGCAGTTCCAAGTGATCAAGACGGTGGCGGAGCTCGAACAGCGCCTCGCCCACATCACGACGCCGATGACGCTGTCCGTCATCGGTTGCGTCGTCAACGGGCCAGGCGAGGCGCGCGAGACCGATATCGGCTTCACCGGCGGCGGCAATGGCACGCATCAGGTCTATCTCGCCGGCGTGCCGGCGCACCGCTTGAAAGACCAGAGCATCGTCGATCATTTGGTCGAGCTGGTGGAGAAGAAGGCGGCGGAGATCGAGCGCGCCGAGCGCGAGCGTCTGTCCGCTGCCGCCGCGTCGTAAGGCAAGCGGGTTTCGGCGCTCACGATGGCGGCGCTGCAGCCGGTCCGCGGCACCCAGGATCTCCTGCCGGCCGAGCTGCGTCGCCACCGTTTCGTGATCGAAACGGCGCGCGCGATCGCCGAGCGTTACGGCTATCACGAGATCGCCACGCCGATCTTCGAGTTCACCGAAGTGTTCGCCCGGCCGATCGGCGAGACCAGCGACATCGTCACCAAGGAGATGTACAGCTTCACCGACCGCGGCGGCGACGCGGTCACGCTGCGGCCGGAATACACCGCCGGCATCGTCCGCGCGGTGCTCTCGAACGGGCTCGCGCAGAGTCTGCCGCTGAAGCTTTTCGCCGCGGGCCCGATGTTCCGCTACGAGCGGCCGCAAAAGGGCCGCTTCCGCCAATTCCATCAGATCGACATCGAGCTACTGGGCGTGGCGCAGCCCGTGGGCGATGTCGAGGTGATTGCGCTCGGCGCGGCCATTCTCGAAGCCCTGGGCGTGCTCGGCCGCACCGTGCTCGAACTCAACACCCTGGGCGATACGGCGAGCCGGCTCGCCTACCGCGAGGCGCTCGTCGCCTACTATGCGGTCCATGCCGACCGGCTCTCCGCGGACAGCCGGCACCGGCTCGAGCGCAATCCTCTGCGGATTCTCGATTCGAAGGACCCTGCCGACAAGGAGATCAACGCCGGCGCGCCGTCCTTCGCGGAGTTTCTCACGCCCGAATCGCGCGCCTTCTTCGCCTCGGTGCGAGATGGGCTCGAGCGCCTCGGCATCGCCTATGAGCTCAATCCGCGGCTCGTCCGCGGCCTCGACTATTACTGCCACACCGCCTTCGAGTTCGTGACCGACGCGCTCGGCGCCCAAGGCACGGTGCTCGGCGGCGGCCGCTATGACGGGCTGATGGGCGTCATGGGCGGACCCGAGACGCCCGGCGTCGGCTGGGCCGCCGGCATCGAGCGCCTGGCGCTCCTCGTCGCCGAGCCGCCGCCGCCGCCGCGGCCCATTGCCCTGGTGCCGCTCGGCAGCGCCGCCGAGGGAGCGGCCCTTGGCCTGGCGCAGCAGCTCCGCCAGGCCGGCTTTTCGGTCGATCTCGGCTATTCCGGCAATCTGTCGCGGCGCATGCATCGGGCGAACCGGATCAACGCTCGCGCCGCGGTGATCCTCGGCGACAACGAGCTGGCGCGCGAGGCCGCCGCGATCCGCGATCTCGACAGCGGCGAGCAGAAGGAAGTCCCGCTCGCCTCACTCGTTGAGCGGCTGACGCCGTTCCGCTAGATCGGTTGCCGACTGCATGGATGCCGTGCGTGCTTCGAGACGTGGTGCTGCGCACCGCTCCTCAGCACGAGGAAGATCGTTAATGGCACAAAGAAAGGTCCTCGTCCTGAGGAGCCAGCGAAGCCGGCGTCTCGAAGGACGTGCCGGGCCGACCGAAATGCTATGAACGCCGGGGAAGGAGCGGCAGTGGCGCAATCCTCGGAGCAAGCTGGCGCGAAAGGCTCTGCCGAATCTCGGCACGGCTCGGACGCCGCGACGCCGCCGCGTCTCTTCCTCGCCGGCACCAGCCATCGCTTGAGCCCCCTCGAACTGCGCGAGCGCTTCGCCCTCCTCGAAAGCGACCTCGCGGCTTCGCTCGACGAGCTCAAATCCCTGGGCGCGGGCGAAGCGGTGCTGATCGCGACCTGCGACCGGATCGAGCTTCTGACCTCCGACCCGGCCTTGCTCGCGCAGCTGGCGCCGCTGGTCGCGCGGCGCACCGGCCATCCCGCCGAACAAGTGGCAGCAGCGCTTTATCGCCACGACGGCGCGGCGGCGCTGCGCCATTTGTTCGCGGTGGCGAGCGCGCTCGACAGCCTGGTGGTCGGCGAGCCGCAAGTGCTGGGCCAAGTCAAGGCGGCGCACCGCGCCGCCGCCGAACTTGGCCTGGTCGGACCGGCGATCGAGGGCGTCTTCGCCGCCGCCTTCGCTTGCGCCCGGCGGGTGCGGCGGGAGACCCCAATCGCGGCGCGGCCGATGTCCTTGGCGGTGGCGGCGCTCGATCTGGCGCTGGGCATTCACGGCAACCTCGCCCGCTCGGAGGCGCTGTTGCTCGGCCCGTCGGAGATGGGCGAGCTGATGGCCGAGCATTTCCGCCGCGGCGGCCTGGGCCGGCTCGTCGTCTGCGGCCCGGCCGAGCGCGCGCGTCCCGCCGCCCTCCGGCTCGTCGCCAATTATCGGCCGCTCGACGAGCTCGACGAAGCGCTGGCCGGGGCCGACATCGTCATCGCCGCGCTCGCCACCGGCCGCATCGTGCTGACCGCGCCGCGCATCGCCGCGGCCTTGCACCGCCGGCCGCGGCGACCAATCTTCGTCATCGATGCCGCGATCCCGCCCGATGCCGAGCCCGGGGTCAATGACCTCGAGGGCGCCTTCCTCTACGATCTCGCCGATCTCGAACGCGCGGCGGTCGCGGGACCTTCGACGCGCGAGCAGGATCTCGCCGCCGCCTGGCGCATCGTCGATGCCGAGGTGGCCGCCTATCAGGCGCGGCAGGCCGAGCGTCGCGCGGTCCCGACGGTGGTCGCATTGCGCCGTCATTTCGAGCGGCTGCGCGACGAGGTGATGGCGGAGCGTGGCCTCGACGCCGCGGCGGCGACGCGGCTTCTCGTCAACCGGCTGCTGCACGATCCCTCGGAGGCGCTGCGCGATTTGGCCGCGAGCGGCGGGGCCGATGTTGCGGCGATGGAGATGCTGTTGCGGCGGTTGTTCAGGCTCGGCGACGAGGACGAGACGTGAACGAGAGCGCGTTCGACGCCAAGCTCGACAAGCTGGTCCGCCGCCACGACGAGCTGAGCGCAGCGCTCGCCGATCCGGCCCGGCTCGGCGGCGAGTTCGGCAAGCTGTCGAAGGAATTGAGCGACCTCGCGCCGCTGGTCGACGGCATCGCCGCGCTCAAGAAGGCGCGGGCGGAGCGCACCGGACTTGCCGCGCTCCTCGCCGAGACCGGCGAGCCGGAGATGCGTGCGCTCGCAGAGACCGAGTTGGCCCTGCTCGGCAAGCGCATTCCCGAGCTTGAGCAGCAGGTGCGGTTTTTGCTGCTGCCGAAGGACGAGGCCGATGAGCGCAATGCCATCCTCGAGCTGCGCGCCGGCACCGGCGGCGAGGAAGCGGCGCTCTTCGCCGCCGATCTCTTCCGCATGTATCAGCGCTATGCCGCGCTCAAGGGCTGGCGCTTCGAGGTCATGGACATCTCCGAGACCGGTATCGGCGGGTTCAAGGAGGCGATCATCGCCATCACCGGCCGCAATGTCTTCGAGCGCCTCAAATTCGAATCCGGCGTCCACCGCGTCCAGCGCGTCCCCGCAACCGAGGGCTCCGGCCGCATCCATACCTCGGCCGCCACCGTCGCCGTCCTGCCCGAGGCCGAGGAGGTCGACATCAAGATCGACGACAAGGATCTGCGCATCGACGTCTTCCGCTCGAGCGGGCCGGGCGGCCAATCGGTCAACACCACCGACAGCGCCGTGCGCATCACCCATATCCCCACCGGCATCGTCGTCTCGCAGCAGGACGAGAAGTCGCAGCACAAGAACAAGGCCAAGGCGATGAAGGTGCTGCGCGCCCGGCTCTATGAGCGCGAGCGGCAGGAACGCGAGGCGGCCCGCGCGCAATCGCGCAAGAGCCAGGTCGGCAGCGGCGACCGCTCCGAGCGCATCCGCACCTACAATTTCCCGCAGGGCCGCGTCACCGACCACCGCATCAATCTGACCCTCCACAAGATCGACAAGGTCTTGAGCGGCGAGGCGCTCGACGAGTTCATCGACGCGCTCATCGCCGAGGACCAGGCGGCGCGTCTGGCGGAGGCGGAATGAGCGCCGCGCTTGGCGTTTGCCCCGAGGTCACGATCGGCCGAGCGCTCGCCGATGCCACAAGCAGGCTCGCCGCCTCCGGGATCGAGTCGCCGCGGCGCGAGGCACGGCTGCTCCTGGCACTCGCGGCCGAAATCGACGCCGCCGGAATTCTGGCCTATCCCGAGCGCTCGCTCAACGCCGCCGCGGCGGTGCGGCTGGAGGCATTGCTGCAACGCCGCATCGCGCGCGAGCCCATGTCGCGTCTGGCCGGCCGGCGTGAATTTTGGAGCCTCGCTTTCGCGCTCTCGCCCGACACGCTCGATCCCCGTCCCGACAGCGAAACGCTGATCGCCGCCGCGCTCGACCGGCTGCCCGACCGCCAGGCGGCGCTGCGCATTCTCGATCTCGGCACGGGGACCGGCTGCCTCCTGCTCGCGCTGCTTGCGGAACTGCCCCAGGCGGTGGGCTTCGGCCTCGACATTCTGCCGGGCGCCGCCGCCGTGGCGCGCCGCAACGCCGCGGATTTGGGCCTGAATTTGCGCGCATTCTTCCTTGTCAGCGCCTGGGATGAGGCGATTTCTACGGGGGTGGATGTGATTCTCGCCAATCCTCCCTATATACCTAGCAAGACGCTCTCCGAGTTGCCCCTGGAAGTAGCCCGCTACGATCCGCCAATGGCGCTCGACGGGGGCGGGGATGGGCTCGGCGCCTATCGGTGTCTCGCCCCGGCGGTTCGACGGCTCCTGAAACCGGGCGGCCGGGCCTTCATCGAACTGGGCGCGGGGCAGTCGGAAGCCGCAGCGGCGCTCTTCGCCGCGGCCGGGTTGCTGATCGAGGAAGTGCGGCGCGACCTCTCAGGCATCGAGCGCTGCCTGGTATTGACCGCGCCGCCGGGAGCCTAGAGCCAAGTCGAGGGAAACCGGGGCAAAGAAAAAAAGTTATTGGAATGGTCACACATCCCGTCTAGGGTGGTGCGGCCTAGCGAAAACGAGCCAAGAGCTCTTGCGCCCATCGGGCGCCGGTATTGCTTCCTGCCGTAATGGTGCCGATCACATGGGTTGACGGACACCGGGAGCACTTCTTGCAACAATCAACGTCGTGGACGATGCATCGCGATTTCAAAGGTATCATGAGACCAGGGCAGAACAAGCGGTCCCGCAACCGCAACATGAACGGAAGCCATCCCAACAACAACCGGCCTCGGCCGCCGCACCGTATCCAGACTTTCGACAGTAGCGGACCGAACGTCAAAATTCGCGGCAACGCCTATCAAGTGTTCGAGCGCTACGTCGCGCTCGCGCGCGAGGCGTCGTCTTCGGGGGATCGCATCGCGGCGGAAAACTTCTATCAGCACGCGGAGCACTATTTCCGCGTCATGAACGCCAATGGCGGCGGCGGCTTCGGCGATCAAATGCAACGGCCGATGACTCCGGCCGACACCGAGCCCACGGGCCCGGACACGGAGACCGAGCAGCCTGCGGCCGCCGACTCCAGCCCGCCTTCCGACCCCGAGGTTCAGCCGAGCTGACCCGCTCGGCCGGCGCCGCGCTGGCCGAGCCGACCTTGCCCTTGAGTGCTCCGCGTCTCGCGACCATATGAGACGGCGGAAGGGTGCGACGCGTTGCCTCGAAGAGGGACGCCGCAACCTGTTCAACGCAAGGGGCAGTCATGGATTTCGACAAATACACGGAGCGCTCGAAGGGTTTCGTGCAAGCGGCGCAGACCCTGGCGCAGCGGCGGGGCCATCAGCAGCTTACGCCCGAACATCTCCTGAAAGTTCTGCTCGACGATAAGGAAGGGCTCGCGGCCAATCTGATCCGCGCTGCCGGCGGCGATCCCAAATCGGTGCTCGCCGCGACCGAGACGGCACTCGAAAAGCTGCCGCGCGTCGAGGGTTCGGGCTCGGGCCAAGTCTTTCTGGCGCCGCCGACCGCGCGACTCTTCGAGGAGGCCGAGAAGGTCGCGGACAAGGCCGGCGACAGCTTCGTCACGGTCGAGCGTCTCTTGCTGGCGATGACCTTGCTCAAGGACACGCCGGCGGCCAAGGCGCTGGCCGCAGCGGGCATCACCGCACAGAATCTCAACCGCGCGATCGAGGATATCCGCAAGGGCCGCCGCGCCGACAGCGCTTCGGCGGAAGAGGGCTATGACGCGCTCAAGAAATACGCGCGCGATCTGACGGCGGCGGCGCGCGAGGGCAAGCTCGACCCGGTCATCGGCCGCGATGAGGAAATCCGTCGCACCATCCAGGTGCTGTCGCGCCGCACCAAGAACAATCCGGTGCTGATCGGCGAGCCCGGCGTCGGCAAGACCGCGATCGTCGAGGGTCTGGCGCTCCGCATCGCGCATGGCGACGTGCCCGACAGCCTCAAGGAGAAGCGGCTCCTGGCGCTCGATCTCGGTGCATTGGTCGCCGGCGCCAAGTTCCGCGGCGAGTTCGAGGAGCGCTTGAAGGCCGTGCTTGCCGAGATCACCGCGGCGGAGGGCGAGATCATCGTCTTCATCGACGAGCTGCACACGCTCGTCGGCGCCGGCAAGGCGGAAGGCGCGATGGACGCCTCCAACATGCTGAAGCCGGCATTGGCCCGTGGCGAGCTCCATTGCGTCGGCGCCACCACGCTCGACGAGTACCGCAAGCACATCGAGAAGGACGCGGCCTTGGCGCGGCGCTTCCAGCCGGTCTTCGTCAGCGAGCCTTCGGTCGAGGACACCATCTCGATCCTGCGCGGCATCAAGGAGAAATACGAGGTTCACCACGGCGTGCGCATCACCGACGGCGCGATCGTCGCCGCCGCGACCCTGTCCAACCGCTACATCACCGACCGCTTCCTGCCGGACAAGGCGATCGACCTGATGGACGAGGCGGCCTCGCGCCTCCGCATGGAAGCGGAGTCGAAGCCCGAGGAGATCGACGAGCTCGACCGCCGCATCGTGCAGCTCAAGATCGAGCGCGAAGCGCTGAAGAAGGAGAGCGACCCGGCCTCGCGCGAGCGGCTCGAGCGGCTGGTCGAGGAACTCGACGAGCTCGAGAAGAAATCGGCCGAACTCACCGCGCAATGGCGCGCCGAGAAGGAGAAGATGGCGGGCGCGCAGAAGCTCAAGGAGCAGCTCGACCAGGCGCGTATCGAATTGGAGCAGGTGCAGCGGCGCGGCGACTGGACGCGCGCGGGCGAACTCACCTATGCCGTCATCCCCGATCTCGGGCGCCGGCTCAAGGAAGCCGAAGCCGCCGAGAGTCACCGCATGATCGAAGAGGCGGTCACCGACCAGCATATCGCCGGGGTCGTGTCGCGCTGGACCGGGATTCCGGTCGAGCGGATGCTCGCGGGCGAGCGCGACAAGCTTCTCGCTATGGAAGACAATCTGCGCCGCCGCGTCATCGGCCAGGACGAAGCGGTGATCGCGGTCTCGAACGCCATCCGCCGCGCGCGCGCGGGCCTGCAAGACCCCAACCGGCCGATCGGCTCGTTCTTGTTCCTGGGCCCGACCGGCGTCGGCAAGACCGAGCTGGCGAAGGCCTTGGCCGAATTCCTGTTCGACGACGAGAGCGCGATGCAGCGCATCGACATGTCCGAATACATGGAGAAGCACTCGGTCGCCCGCCTCATCGGCGCGCCGCCGGGCTATGTCGGCTACGAGGAAGGCGGCGCGCTCACCGAAGCGGTGCGGCGGCGGCCCTATCAGGTGATCCTGTTCGACGAAGTCGAGAAGGCCCATCCCGACGTCTTCAACGTGCTCTTGCAAGTGCTCGACGACGGCCGCTTGACCGACGGGCAGGGCCGCACCGTCGATTTCCGCAACACGCTCCTGGTGCTGACCTCGAATCTGGGGAGCGAGTTCCTGGCATCCTTGCCCGAAGGGCAGGAGGTCTCGACCGTGCGCGAGCAAGTGATGGCGACGGTGCGCGCGGCTTTCCGGCCGGAGTTCTTGAACCGGCTCGACGAGATCCTGATCTTCCGCCGCCTGTCGCGCGCCGACATGCAGGGCATCGTCACGATCCAGCTCGCCCGGCTGCAAAAGCTTTTGGCCGACCGCAAGATCGTGCTCGCGGTCGACGACAAGGCGCGGGCTTGGCTCGCCCAAGCCGGCTACGATCCGGTCTATGGCGCCCGGCCGTTGAAGCGGGCGATCCAGCGCGAGCTGCAGAATCCGCTGGCCGAACTGGTCCTCAAGGGCCGCATCAGCGACGGCGAGACGGTCGCGGTGACCGCCGGCGAGACCGGGCTCGCCATCGCCGGCGAGACGGCGAAGGCGGCGGCTTAGGCGCAAGCTGCTCGGCGACTGAACCTGCTGCCTCGTTTGTGGGCAGCAGCGACGGGCCATTAGGGGCTCATCGCGGCAAGCGCGTGGCATGGGATATGCTTGCCTCCTCAGCGAGAGGAGGTGTCTCATGAATCGCGCAGAACTCACCGAGAAGATCGTCGCCATCAAGCGCCGGAAGAAGCTCGCCTGGCGCGCCATCGCCGCCGAGATCGGCCCGGGCTCACCGGTCTATTACACGGCGGCGCTGTTGGGGCAGATGAAGCTCGGCAAGGGCGAGGCCGAGAACGCGGGCCGCATCCTCGGCCTCGACGAGGACGAGGTCCTGCTGCTGCAGGAGGTGCCCTACCGCGGCTCGCTGCCGACGGCGGTGCCGACCGATCCGCTGATCTACCGCTTCTACGAGCTGGTCCAGGTCTATGGCACGACCTGGAAGGCGTTGATCCAGGAGGAGTTCGGCGACGGCATCATGAGCGCCATCGATTTCGACATGGCGCTGGAGCGCCAGCCCGACCCGAAGGGCGACCGCGTGCGCCTGACGATGAGCGGGAAGTTCCTGCCCTATAAGCAGTATTGAGGCCGCCTTCGCTCAGCTGAAATCGCCGGCCCAATCCCTGCTCTCGGCAATCACCTTGAGGCGCCGCAGCAAGGCGGCGGCATAGGCGCCATCGACCGCACGGTGGTCGAAGCTTTGGCCGACCATGGCGACGAGCCGCGGCGCCAGCGCGTCGCCATGCTCGGTCTCGACCACGATTGCGCGCTTCTGCACGGCGTCGAGCGAGAGAATGGCCACCTGCGGCAGGTTGATGATCGGCGCGGTGAAGAGCGTCCCGAAGCTGCCATTGTTGGTGATCGTATAGGTCGCGCCCTCGATATCGGCCGGCGCAAGCTTGCCCTTGCGCGCCTTCTCGACCTGCCGCGCGATCGCTTTGGCGAGTCCGCCCACCGTCATCTCGTCGGCGTGATGCACCACCGGCACGATCAGTCCCTTGTGGTCGAGATCGACGGCGATCCCGAGATGAATGTCGCCGTGCAGGATGAGCCGGTTGCGATCGAAGGAGGCGTTGAGCCGGCGAAATTCGGCGAGCGCCAGGCACAGCGCGCGCGCAACGAACGGAAGATAGGTCAGCGCGGCGCCGTGGCGCTCGAGAAACTCGTGCTTCAGCGCCTGCCGCGCGCGCTCGATGCCGGAGAAATCCACCTCGATTGCCTGAAAGACATGCGGCACCGTGCGCCAGGAATCGGCCAAGTGGCGTGCCGTCTGAGCGCGGATGCGATTCAGCGGCTCGACCGTGTCGCCGGGGCGGAGCGGTAGCGGCGCGGGCTTGCGCTCGCCGGGCTGCGCCGGCGCACGCGCCCTGACATCGGCAGCGGCGATGCGCCAGCCGCCGCGCGCCTTGACGTTCTCGGCGATCGCCGCGAGATCGAGGCCTTCCTGCCGGATCAGGCGCCGCGCCAGCGGCGTGATCTTGAGCCCGAGCGGCGCCGCAGCGGCGCCGAAATTCTCCATGGGCGTGTGCACCTCGTCGAACGGCGCGAGCTTCGTCCGCGCCGCGCCGTTGCCGCGTGTCGGTGGCGCTCCCGCCAGCCCCACCCTTCCCTCCCCCGCTAGCGCGGGAGCGTTAGGGAGGGGGAGTGCGGGGGAGAGCGCGATGGGAGTGGCGCGGGTCGCCGCAATGGCGCCAGCAGCGCTGCCGACCACCGCTACGACCGTGCCGACCGGGACGGTCGCGCCGGCGGCGACGCGAATCTCCGAGAGCACGCCGCTCGCCGTCGCCTGAACTTCCATAGACACCTTGTCGGTCTCGATCTCGAAGAGATTCTCGCCGGCCTCGACCTTGTCGCCGACCTGCTTGAACCAGGATGCGATCTTTCCCTCGGCCACGGTCTCGCCGAGCTGGGGCATGATCACGTCCATCGCCGGCGCTCCGCTCGCTGCCTACCAATTGGCTGAGATGTATTGCGTCTCGAGGAACTCCATCAGCCCTTCATGCGCGCCCTCGCGGCCGAGGCCCGACTGCTTGGCGCCGCCGAACGGCGCCGCGGGATCGGAGACGACGCCGCGATTGAGGCCGACCATGCCGAAATCGAGCCGCTCGGAAACGCGCATGCCGCGCGCCATGTCGCGCGTGTAGAGATAGGCGACGAGGCCGTATTCCGTCGCATTGGCGCGGGCGATCGCTTCGTCCTCGGTTCGGAATTTCTGCACCGGCGCGACCGGGCCGAAGATTTCCTGGCTGAGGCATTGCGCGCCGTCGGGAACATCGGCGAGCACCGTCGGCGGGTAGTAGAAGCCGGTGCCCTTGGGCCGCTCGCCGCCGACCACCGCCTTGGCGCCGCGCTTCAAGGCGTCCTCGACCAGCGCGGCGACCTTGTCGCGCGTGTCGGCATTGACCAGCGGGCCGACGGCGACGCCGTCATCCAATCCGTTGCCGATTTTAAGCGCCTTCATCTTGGCGGCGAACTTCTCGACGAAGGCGTCGTGCACCTTCTCATGGACATAGAACCGGTTGGCCGCGGTGCAGGCCTCGCCCATGTTGCGCATCTTGGCGATCATCGCGCCCTCGACCGCGGCGTCGAGATCGGCGTCCTCGAAGACCAGGAAGGGCGCGTTGCCGCCCAGCTCCATCGCCGGCCGCACCACCATGTCGGCCGCCGCGTGCAGGAGACGCCGGCCGACCTCGGTCGAGCCGGTGAAGGAGATGACGCGCACGCGCGGGTCCTTGAGCATCGCCGCGACCACCGCGCCCGATTTGCGCGACGGCAGGATGTTGACGACGCCCGCCGGCACGCCCGCCTCTTGCAGGATCTCGGCGAGCGCCAGCATGGTGAGCGGAGTCTCCGAGGCCGGCTTCAACACCACCGTGCATCCCGCCGCCAGCGCCGGCGCGATTTTTCGGGTGCCCATCGCCGCCGGGAAGTTCCAGGGCGTGACCAGCACCGCGACGCCCGCCGGCTTGTGCTGCACCAGGATGCGCGCGCCGGTCGAGGGCGCGCGCGAGACCTGGCCGATGTTACGCGGCGCCTCCTCGGCGAACCAGCGGAAGAACTCCGCCGCATAGACCGCTTCGGCGCGTGAATCGCTGAGCGACTTGCCGTTCTCGAGCGTCATCAGACGAGCGAAACGCTCCTTCTGCGCGGTGAAGAGCTCGAAGGACTTGCGCAGGATCTCGCCGCGCTCGCGCGGATTGCGCGCGGCCCAGCCCTCGAAGGCGCCGGCGGCGGCATCGACTGCGGCAAGTCCGTCGGCGATGGTGCCGTCGGCGACCGAGGCCAGCACTTGCTCGGTCGCGGGGTTGAAGACATCGAAGCGCCCGCCATCCGAGGCCGGACGAAACTTGCCGTTGATGTAGAGTTCGGTCGGCGCGTCGATCGCGGGCTCGTTCCTCATGGCATGCCTCATGCGTTCAGGCTGCGGCGGATCTTCTCGACGATGCGCGGCACGCTCGGCAGCGCCAAATCCTCGAGATTGTCTGCCGCCGGCAGCGGTATGTGCGGCGTGGTGATGCGCACGATCGGCCCGTCGAGGTCATAGAACGCCTCGTCGGCGACGATCGAGGCGATCTCGGCGCCCCAGCCGCAAAGCCGCGGATTCTCCTCGACGGTGAAGAGCCGTCCGGTGCGCGCCACCGATCCCAGAATCGTCTGCGCATCGAGCGGCACGAGCGAGCGCAGATCGATGATTTCGACGTCGATGCCGTGCTCCTGCGCCAAACTCTCGGCGGCGGCCAAAGCGCGCGGCACCATCAGCGCCAGCGCCAGCACCGTCGCATCCTTGCCGGGGCGCAGGATCTTGGCGGTGCCGAGCCGATCGACGATCTCGCCGTCGGGCACCTCGGCCTTGGTCGCATAAAGCGATTTGTGCTCGAAGAAGATGACCGGGTCGGGATCGCGCACCGCAGCGGCGAGGAGCCCGATGACGTCGGTCGGATTCGACGGCGCCACCACTTTGAGGCCGGGAATCATCATCGCCCAGTTCTCGACGCTCTGGCTGTGCTGGGCGCCGAAGCGCACGCCACCGCCGTTGCCGGTGCGCACCACCAGCGGACATTTCACCTGCCCATTGCTCATGTAGCGCGATTTCGGGAATTGGTTGGCGATGTAGTCGAAGCAGACGGCCAGGAAATCCGAGAACATGATCTCCGCGATCGGCTTCAGCCCCGTCATCGCCGCACCCATGGCGGCGCCCAAGATCGCCTGCTCCGAGATGGGCGTGTCGCGAACGCGCTTGGGCCCGAAGCGCTCGAGCAGGCCGACCGTGGTCTTGAACACGCCGCCGGCCTTGGCGACATCCTCGCCGAGAAAGACGACATCGGGGTCGCGCTCCATTTCCTGCGCGATGCCGCGGGCGACGGCGTCGCGATAGGTCAGTTCCGCCACGCCCAGCCTCCATCGGCATAGACATCGGTCGTCAGGATCGCTTCGGCGGGCGGCGGCGCAGCCTTGCAGGCCTCGGTCGCCGCGTCGATCTTGCGCTTCGATTCGTCCTCGATGTGCCGGATCGCCGCCTCGTCGATGCCGATATCGCCGAGCCGCTTGCGATAGAGCTTGACCGGATCGCGCTTCAGCCATTCCTCCAATTCGCCGGGCGGCCGGTATTTCGCGGGATCGGCGCGCGAGTGGCCGCTGTGGCGATAGGTCTTGCATTCGACCAGCGCCGGTCCCTCGCCGGCGCGCGCCCGGGCGAAAACGCGGCGCGCCGTACGGAACACCTCGTCCGCGTCGTTGCCGTCGATGAGGATGCGCTCGAGCCCATAGGAGCCGGCGCGATCGGCCGCCGGGTTGGGCACTGCCGTCACCTCGCCGATCGCGGTGTATTCCATGTAGAGATTGTTTTCGCAGACAAAGATCACCGGCAGCTTCCACACGGCGGCAAAGTTGAGCGCCTCGTGAAAGGCGCCGATATTGGTCGTGCCGTCGCCGAAGAAGCACACCGAGACATCGCTCGCGCCCTTGTACTGGGCGCGCCAGGCGGCGCCGCAGGCGATCGGCAGATGCGCGCCGACGATGGCGTAGGAGCCCATCACTCCGTGGCTCACCGAGGTCAGGTGCATGGAGCCGCCCTTGCCGCGCATCAGCCCGTTGTCGCGCTGCATGAGTTCGCCCAGCACCTGCTCCATGGGCACGCCGCGCGCCAAGGTATGGGCGTGGCCGCGATAGGTGCAAAAGCTCAGATCGCCGGTCTCCATCGCCCCGGCGAAGCCGGCGGCGATCGCCTCTTGTCCGAGCGAAAGATGGCTCGTGCCCTTGACCAGATTCTGCAGAAAGAGCTCATAGGCGCGCTGCTCGAAATCGCGGATCTCCACTTGCAGGCGATAGAGTTCGAGGCGCTTGGCCGCCTCGAGCTCGTCGTTGTGAAGTGCGGCGGGCCTCAGTTGCGCGCGGGATTTCACGGGCGGTCCCTCCTCGGCTCGCGGGCGCGGCGACGGGATCGTGTCCAGACATTCCCGCGTCCCGCGACCGACCAACCATGCCCGCGGCTCTCCCGGGTGTCAACCGCGGGCGCCGCGGCGGCAGGAAAAGCCGGGATGCGCCAATGGGATGGCCGATGTCGACGGAAAGCCGCGGCGGCCGCGCAAGGAAGGCTGGACAAGGGAGTTGTTAGGTCTTATATGTGCGGCTCTCTTCCGTGATCGAT
Organism: Allostellaceae bacterium; assembly: GCA_035604195.1. Classification (GTDB taxonomy): domain Bacteria; phylum Pseudomonadota; class Alphaproteobacteria; order ATCC43930; family CGMCC-115725; genus DATJLY01. The sequence goes on along the minus strand of DATNIY010000050.1, from coordinate 547 downwards.
GGGGGGTTTGGCGCGTTTTTTTTGCGCGGGCGTCGCATCGGTTTGGTTGGGAATGGGATTGGTCTTTGACATTGTGGAGAAGGAAGGGATGCGCGGGCGGCGGCGTTGGTGCCGTTGTCTGCGCAAGGTAAGTCAATTCCGAGCGTAGAGCGGACGGTGCCGGGACTTGGCGATCTCTCATTTGGGAGATTGCCGAGGCGAATGTGAGAGTTTGATCCTGGCTCAGAACGAACGCTGGCGGCATGCCTAACACATGCAAGTCGAACGCGTGGAGCGATCCACGAGTGGCGCACGGGTGAGTAACGCGTGGGAACCTGCCCTTGAGTGGGGGATAACCCGGCGAAAGCCGGGCTAATACCGCATACGCCCCCGGATGGAAGTCCGGGGGGAAAGATTCATCGCTTAAGGAGGGGCCCGCGTCGGATTAGCTAGTTGGTGGGGTAACGGCCTACCAAGGCGATGATCCGTAGCTGGTCTGAGAGGATGATCAGCCACACTGGGACTGAGACACGGCCCAGACTCCTACGGGAGGCAGCAGTGGGGAATA
>DATNIY010000049.1:0-9909 GCA_035604195.1 Allostellaceae bacterium | reverse complement strand
CACGGTCGGAGAGCCAGCTTGCGATGTGACTTTCAAGTTTTGCTTGGCCGCCGTCGCCCTTTTCGGGAAATCCATTGTCAACGAGCCAGGCCTTCGCCTCGCGTTCCGCGTCGGGCCAGAATGGCTTCTCGCGAGCGGGCTTTCGCGCATTTACTTTGTCATTGCGCGGTCGCAGCTCAGGGCTTGAGATGCGCTGGTTAGCCGGTGTGGGTGTGTCGAAGCACCAACCGGGCTTCGGCTCTATGCCCTCTGCCCGCAGCCACACTTGGCATTGGTCTCGTTGCAACCAACAATTCGCGAGCACTTCGCTAAGGGTGGTCGGATCATTCGGCATCACGACCTTTCGCAACGAAGCCGGGGTCATTCGCCTCGACTCCGGTAAATTCTTCGGCAAGTCGGCTTGCAGGTACAACACGCGTGCCTGATCACCCCTCCCGAACTCGCCCGCGAGAAGCGCCTTGCGCAATTTCTGATATGCTACCGCCTGCCAGGATCCGTCACTTCGCATTGTTTGCGGTTCTCGCGCACACCAGTCTGCAATTTCTGAAAAGCGAATCCACTGTCGCTTCCGGTGCTGGCATATTTCAAAGCGGTCGATCTGGCGCTGACGGAACTCTCGGCGGTTCCGATTCACGATCTCCGTTGCATGATCGGCCCCAAACTCGGCTCGCACGCTCTTCGCATCGACCACGATGCTAGTGAAGCCGGCCGGGGTCCAAGCGCACGCTCGCCATGCGTCGACCGGTATCTCCTGCCACACGCCATTGTCGCGATAACCGCACGCTACGATGCGCCCCCTTTGCAGGATGCTCAGAAGCGCTGAATCATCGTCGATCTTCGCGAGAGTGCCAAAGCGCCGGTCTGCCGGGGCGGCCGGACCGTCCTCATCCCGCCACGTCACCCAACGGCGGGCCTTATCGAGACCCCAGACGTGCTGCCAGAACTTTATCACCCGCGCGCGAGCGAAGAGCGGCTTCCAGGAACACCGCCGCCTCTCGAGACGCTTCGCGGTTCCGAACCCCGCCTCGCGCAAGGGAGGGTCGAGCACGCGATCAGGATCGGCGAGATCGGTTTGACATCGAGCCCAGTAGTCGGCCGTCAATGCGCCATCCGGAACTGGCAGCCCGTCGTCCCGCTGCGCAATTAGCCAATCATCGGCATTCGCAAGCCCGATCTGGCATTGCGCTTCTCGCTCGTCACATTGTTCTATGCTTCGAACGCATTTGAGCAATTCGCTCCACGTCATTTGACGAGCTGGCGTGCGCTCATCCTCAGAAGCGAACGGCATTACTGCGCCCCCGCCGGCGCCCGCATGCGGTGCCGCGGCGGAAAGCAGGTGCGGTGCCGGCCGTTCGGGAACTTCCCAATCCGCCGCAGTTCGCTTCAGGCTTGACGCAACCCCATCACGTTCCACTCTGGACCAGAAGTTCGTCAAAGGAACGCCGATGGATAAAGACGATCCCGCGTACCACGTGGAGAAATCATCGCGCGAGACGAGCCAACACCCGTACCACAACTTCCATGCTTTAGCGGTGAACGGTGGCTCCTTAGCATATGATGCCAGGAGCAACTCGTCTGATATCTCGGTATCGCTGTCATCGTCGAGATCCAACGGTATAGGCAGAAGATCGGGCACATTCCTGCGAATGCGGAGAAGCTCGACGGGGCTGATCGGGACACCTTGGTCCGAGCGCAGTGGCAGGAGGTTTTGAAAATACGCTCCCACGACTGCTTGCTGCATGATCTCGACGGGCTGGCCACTCGCTCGCGCCCAGCGCCTCGCGATCGCGTCTCCGCTGAGAATTGCAGCATCAAACCGCTCGTCCGCAATCCGCACCGCGCACCTCCGCAAGCGCTCCGCATGGTTGTCGCGGCGGATAGGTCGGTGCGGATTCCGGCCTTATCGGTGCTACCCTATCCGCCGCGATTCGGTTCAGGCGCGCCGCAGCTCCGTCACGTTGGAAGGTGGCGCCGTGCTGGAAACGATCTGCTCGAGTCGGCGGCCCCACGCGTCGAGCGCCTGTAGCTTCTCGCGATCGTAGCTGTGACGGTCGTAGACGGCTGTGACGCCTCGCTCCACGTGATTGAGAATGCGAGCGATGATGAAGCGGCTTATCCCAATGCTCGCCATGTGCGAGGCGGCTGAACGGCGCAAGTCGTGGGGTCGCATGTCATCGCCGACGCCGAGCTTGTCGACCACGCGCAGCACGGCATGGTTGATCGCACGCGCCGTCATGGGCTTGTCTCCGGAAGGGGAGGGGAACAGCCATCGGGACTTGCCGGCCAGCTTCTCGATCTCTCCCAGCACATCGAGCGCCGAATCGGTGAGCGGCACGCGATGGGCGAGGCGGTTCTTCGCCTTCTCGGCCGGGATGGTCCAGACCTTCTCGGCTTTGCGATCAATCTCGGACCATTCGGCGCCGACGACCTCGCCTTTGCGCTGCGCTGTGACAAGCTGCAGCTTGAGCGCCAGGGCGCACCGCCGAGGCATTCCGGCAGGCGGGTTGCTCAGAGCCTTCCATAGCGTCTTGATCTCGCCGGTGCTCAGCACGCGGTCCCGGCTGTGCTCCTCGGAGGGCCGAGCCAAGCCGTCACAGGGATTGTGCTCTATGCCGCCGATCTCCTCGCTGATTGCCCATGCGAAGATCATCCGGAGCACCTCGTGCACCCGGTTTGCCATGATCGGTGCGCCGCGCGCGATGACGGCACGCAAGATCGGGCGGAGGTCGGCGCGCTTGACCGTCAGCGCCTTCATGTTGCCGATGACCGGGACGAGGTCGCGCTTGATGATACGCTGGTCGGTCTTCCATGAGCGCTTCCGCGGCTTGCCCTTGCCGTCCTTGTAATCGGGGCCCTTCGCGTATTCCTCGATGTAGCGATCGGCGAGCTCCTTGAAGGTCTCGGCATGCCGTTCTCGGCGCACCGGCTCAGCCGGGTCGATCCCCTTCTCGGCCGCACGGAGCGCGTCCTTGGCAGCGCCTCGCGCGTCGGCGAACTCGGTGCTGCCGACTGTGCCGAGGCTCATGCTGCCCTTTCCCTTGCGCCCCTTGATGCGATAGCGCACGAGCCACGTCCGCCGGCCCTTCGACGAGACGCGTATCCCGAAGCCGGGCAGTCCGAGGTCGAAGTATTCGATGAAGCCCTCGGCGGGAGCGGGGAGGGTAGGGGCGTTGCGGACGGTCAGCTTGACCTGCGGCATGGGGGTAATGTCCTGTTTGGACCAAGTTTGGACCAAGATACACGAAACAGCGTGGAACCGCGTGTAAAACGGCGAGATGCTAAAAGCCCCTGCGGCATCGAGAGAATCGCGATGTCCGTTGTTCCAAGACGTTTCATCGTAGCGCAGGCTGTGTCGTTAATGAAGCGACGATCTTTCACTTCAACCGCTTCCCGCTCTATTCGGTGGCGGCGAATGCGGTCGCCGTGCCGATTACCGGCTTTTGGATCATGCCCTGGGCGATCGTCGCGTGCTTGCTGATGCCGTTCGGGCTCGAGCATCTGGCGCTGGCGCCGATGAGTTGGGGGATCGACCTCGTGGCGGCGATCGCGCACGAGGTCACGGCCTGGCCGGGGGCAGTGCTGCATGTCCCGAGCATGCCGGCGCCGGGCCTCATGCTGCTCGGCTTGGGCGGGTTGTGGCTCTGCATTTGGCTGACGCCGTGGCGTTGGCTCGGCGTGTTGCCGATGGCGGCCGGCGCGCTCACCCTTGCCGTGGACCGCCCGCCCGATCTGCTGATCTCCGGCGATTCGCGCCTGGTCGCGGTGCGCGCGGCCGATGGCGCCTATCTGCCGTCAACGTCGCGCGCGCAACTCGCCGAAGAGACTTGGACGCGCCGTGCCGCCGCAAGCCTGGGGCCGGTCTGGCCTGCGGCAGGCGAGAGCGGCGACGGCCTCTTGAGCTGCGATGCCGCGCGCTGCCTCTATCGCGCGCGCGGCCGTGTTGTGGCGCTGTTGCGCAATCCCACCGCGCTCGCCGCGGCCTGCCGCGATGCAGATCTGGTCGTGAGCCCCGAGCCGACGCATCGCCTCTGCCGCGGGCCGCGGATCATCGACCGCTTCGACACCTGGCGCAACGGCGGCTATGCGGTGTGGCTCGATAGCGACGACATCCGCGTCGAGACGGTCAAACAATGGCAGGGCAACCGGCCCTGGGTGCCAAAGCGCCCTCAGTAGCGCCGCAGCAGCGCCACCAGCTTGCCCTGCACCTTGACCCGGTCGGGGCCGAAGATGCGGGTCTCGTAGGCCTTGTTGGCGGGCTCGAGCGCGATCGAATCGCCGCGCCGGCGCAGGCGCTTCAACGTCACCTCGTTGCTGTCGACCAAGGCCACGACGATGGCGCCGTTGTCGGCGGTGTCGCAGCGCTGAATCAACACGGTGTCGCCGTCGAAGATGCCGGCGTCGACCATGCTGTCGCCGGCGACTTCGAGCGCATAATGCTCGCCCGCGCCCAGCATCCCCGCGGGCACGCCCACCGTGTTCGTCTGGTCGCGCAGCGCCTCGATCGGCGTGCCGGCGGCGATCCGGCCATAAAGCGGCAACTGCACCGACTCGCCCCCTTCGGCGACGACGGCGCCGGGCAGCGCCGTCTTGAAGTCGCCATGGATGACGTTGGGCGAGAAGCGGTTGCGCTCGGCGGCGGCGCGCACCCGTCCGGCGGCGGCCGTGTCCTCGGGCAGGCGGACGACCTCGAGCGCCCGGGCGCGATGCGCCAGCCGCTTGATGAAGCCGCGCTCCTCGAGCCCGCTGATCAGGCGGTGGATGCCCGATTTCGAGCGCAGACCCAGCGCCTCCTTCATCTCCTCGAAGGAGGGCGAGACGCCGGTCTCGGTCAGCCGGCGATTGATGTAGATGAGCAGCTCGTATTGCTTTTTGGTCAACATCGCGTCCCCGCCACCATCTCTGTGGGACCGGAACTTCGGCCCGCCAGGTCGGAACAAAACCAAAACCCCGGCGGATGTTCTAGTTTAGTTCGCGCGCGTCGTCAAGGCCTGCGTGGGCCGGCGCTACACCAAGGGAAGCGGCCCGCCGAGCGGGATGATCTCGACCCAGGCGCCCTTTGCCGCCGCCGGCGCGTCGGGCGGGCGGACCACCAGGCAGTCGGATTGCGCCAGCAGCGACAGCATGGAGCTGTCCTGCTTGGCGAAGGGCTCGACCTCGAGCGTGCCGTCGGCGGCGCGGCGGAGCTTGGCACGGAGGTAGTCTTGGCGCCGGTCGTTGGCGCCGAGGGCGACCGCGAGCCTGGCCCTGGCCGGCGCCGCGGCTTCCGAGGCAAGGCCCTGGAGCCGCTCGATCGCGGGCTTGACGAAGAGCAGGCCGCAGACCAGCGACGAGACCGGATTGCCGGGGAGCCCGATCATCGGCGTGTCGCGGTAGCGGCCGACCATCAGCGGCTTGCCCGGCCGCATCGCCACGGTCCAGAAATCGAGGGTGAGGCCGGTTGCGCCCAAGGCGTCACGAATCAGATCGTGCTCGCCGACCGAAGCGCCGCCGGTGGTGACCAGGAGATCCGACCCCGCGGCTGCCGCGGCGATGCGCTGCAGCCCGGCGCTGTCGTCCGGCGCGATCGCCAATTGCACCGGCAGGCCGCCGGCCTCGCTGACCAGCGCGCCCAGCGCCAGGCCGTTGGAGCTGACGATCTGATGCGGCCCGACGGGATCGCCGGGCATGACCACCTCGTCGCCGGTCGGCAGAATCGCGACGCGCGGCCGGCGATGCACCAGGAGCCATGGCCGGTTCATGGCGGCGGCGAGACCGACGTCGCGCGCGGTCAGGCGGCGCCCTGCCGTGAGGCCGACCTCGCCGGCGCGGAAATCCAGTCCGGCCGGCCGGACATAGCGGCCCGGGGCTGAGCCCTCGCGCACGACGACGATGTCGCCCTCGCGTGCGGTGTCCTCCTGGATGACGATGCAGTCGGCGCCGTCGGGCACTGGGGCGCCGGTGAAGATGCGCACCGCTTCGCCCTTGCCCAAGCTGCCGGCATAGGCCTGTCCCGCCGGGACCGAGCCCACCACTCTGAGCCGCGCCGGAACGGTCGCGACATCGGCCGCGCGCACGGCATAGCCGTCCATCGCCGAGACCGCGAAAGGCGGCTGGGTGCGGCGCGAGACTACATCCTCGGCGAGGACGCGGCCGACGGCTTCGGCAAGCGAGACCTGTTCCGCGCCCAAGGGCTCGAGCGGCGCGATGAGGCGCGCGAGCGCTTCCGCGACCGAGATCATGGCGCCTCGTAGGCGCCGGACTTGCCGCCCGATTTCCGCACGAGGCGAATATCGGTGATGCGCGTGCCGCGATCGACCGCCTTGACCATGTCATAGACCGTGAGCGCCGCGACCGCGACCGCGGTGAGCGCCTCCATTTCGACGCCGGTGCGGCCCGTCGTTTTGCAGGTGGCGGTGATGTCGATGGCCGCGCGCACTTCGTCGCAGGCGAGTTCGACCTCGATCGACGTGAGCACCAGCGGATGGCACAGCGGAATGAGCTCGGGCGTGCGCTTGGCGCCCATGATGCCGGCGAGCCGCGCGACCGGGATGACATCGCCCTTCTTGATGCCGCCGGCGCGGATGAGATCGAGCGTCGCGCGCTGCATGAGCACGCTGCCGGCGGCGACGGCGATCCGCTCGGTCTCGGGCTTGCCGCCGACATCGACCATGCGCGCCCGGCCCTCGTCATCGAGATGGGTGAGCTTGCTCATCGGGATGACGCCATCGCTGCGGCCCGGTTGGTTCCGTCATGGCCGGGCTTGTCCCGGCCATCCACGTATCGATTGTTGCCGGCGCCAGCGCGTGCAATGACTGACCCATGCGGGCTGGGTGGGTCTACATCATGACCAATCGGCCGAACGGCACGCTCTACCTCGGCGTTACCAGCGATCTCGCGCGCCGCTCTTGGGAGCATCGCGAGGGCGTGGCGGATGGATTTACCAAACGATACGGCCTGAAACGGCTCGTCTTCGCCGAACGGCACGACGACATCTGCGTGGCGATCCAGCGCGAGCGCAACATGAAGCATTGGCCGCGCGCGTGGAAAGTCCATCTCATTCTCGCGGAAAATCCGAACTGGGATGATCTGTACGACCGGCTCGCCTGACCGCGTGGATGGCCGGGACAAGCCCGGCCATGACGACGAGGGGCGAACTCCCGAAGCCAATTGCGACCGCTGGCGGCTCATGCCTCCGCCCTCGCCGCGGCGGGCGCGAGGAGCGCGCGGGTTGCCGCCTCGACATCCTGCTGCCGCATCAGCGCCTCGCCGATGAGGAATGAGCGCGCGCCGGCCCGCGCCATGCGCGCGAGATCCTCGGGCCGCGTGAGGCCGCTCTCGCTCACCAGGAGACGTTCGCGCGGCACCGCCCCAGCCAAGCGCTCGGTCGTGGCGATGTCGGTCTTGAGCGTTTTGAGATTGCGGTTGTTGATGCCGATGAGCCGCGCCTTCAACTGCAGCGCGCGCGCGAGTTCGTCGCGGTCGTGCACCTCGACGAGCACATCCATGCTCCACGCCGCGGCCGCCGCCTCGAGCGCCTGCGCTTCCGCATCGGTGAGCGCCGCCAGGATCAGGAGGATGCAGTCGGCTCCCATGGCACGCGCCTCGGGGATCTGATAGGGGTCGAGCATGAAGTCCTTGCGCAGCACCGGCAGCGCTGAAGCCGCGCGCGCCGCGACGAGATGCCAGGGCTCGCCTTGGAAATTGGCGCCGTCCGTCAGCACCGAAAGGCAAGCGGCGCCGCCCTTGGCATAGGCGAGCGCCAACGCCGCCGGATCGAAATCGGCGCGGATGAGCCCGGCGCTTGGACTGGCCTGCTTGATCTCGGCGATGAGGCCATAACCGCCGGCCGCGATTGCGCGCTCGAGCGCCGCAAGGAAGCCGCGCGGCGCCGGCGCCGCGGCGGCGTCGCGCTCGACCGCGCTCTGCGGCCGCGTTGCTTTGGCGCGGGCGATCTCGCTGCGCTTTCCCGCGCAGATGCGCTCGAGCACGTCGCTCATGGCGGCGCCTGCGGCGGCGGCTCGTTGGTGATGGCGACGAGCCGGTCGAGAGCGGTGCGGGCCTTGCCCGAGTCGATCGAAGCCGCCGCGCGGGCCACGCCTTCGCGCAGGTCGCGCGCCTTGCCGGCGACGATGAGCGCCGCGGCGCTGTTGAAGAGCACGATATCGCGCAACGGCCCGGTCGCGCCCGCGAGGATGGCCTCGAGCCGTGCCGCATTCTCCTGCGGCTCGCCGCCCTTGAGATCGGCGAGCTGCGCCCGCGGCAACCCGGCATCTTCCGGCGTCACTTCGAAGGTCGTGACGCGGCCGCCCTCGAGCGCGGCGACGAGGGTCGCGCCGGTGGTGGTGATCTCGTCTAGCCCGTCGCCATGCACCACCCAGGCCCTGACGCTGCCGAGCTTGCCCAGCACCTCGGCGACGGGCTTGACCCATTGGGGCGCGAAGACGCCGACGAGCTGGCGCCGCACGCCCGCCGGATTGGAGAGCGGCCCGAGCAGGTTGAAGATCGTGCGCGTGCCCAGCTCGACCCGGGTCGGCGCGACGTGGCGCGTCGCGCTGTGATGGCGCGGCGCCATCATGAAGCCGATCCCGGCCTCGCGGATGGCGCGGGCGATGAGGCTCATATCGGCGTCGAGATTGACGCCCAGCGCCGCGAGCAGATCGGCCGAGCCCGACTTCGACGAGAAATTGCGATTGCCGTGCTTCGCCACGGGCACGCCGCATCCGGCGACGACCAGCGCCGCGGCAGTCGAGATGTTGAAGGTGCCCTGAGCGTCGCCGCCGGTTCCGACGGTGTCGATGGCGTCGGGCGGCGCTTCGACATGCAGCGCCTTCGCGCGCATCGTGCGGGCGGCGCCGGTGATCTCCTCGACGGTCTCGCCGCGCACCCTCAGCGCCATGAGGAACCCGCCCATCTGCGAGGGCGTGGCATTGCCCGACATCATCGTCTCGAAGGCGGCGGCGGCATCCGCCTCGCCGAGCCGCTCGCCGGCAGCGACGCGCCCCAACAATGTCTTGAACTCGCCGATTTCGGTCATGCCGCGACGGCCTCGGCGGCGCGCGCAAGAAAGTTCTTGAGCAGCGCGTGGCCGGCTTCCGAGGCGATGCTTTCGGGATGGAACTGGACGCCATGTATCGGCCGCTCGCGATGCGCGAGGCCCATGACGATCCCGTCCGCGGTCTCGGCGGTGACGCGCAAGCCCGCTGGCAGGCCGGCGCGCTCAACGACGAGAGAGTGGTAGCGCGTCGCGGCGAAGGGATTCGGCAAGCCCGCGAAGACGCCGCTGCCGTCGTGATGGATGGCGCTGAGCTTGCCGTGCATCGGCTCCGGCGCGCGCACGACCTTGCCGCCGAAGGCCTGGCCGACGGCCTGGTGGCCGAGGCAGACGCCGAGGAGCGGCACCGGGGCGCGCCGGACGAGATCGAGGCAAATGCCGGCATGGTCGGGATCGCTCGGACCCGGCGAGAGCACGATGCCTTGCGGCCGCATCGCCAACGCCTCATCGACGCCGAGCGCATCGTTCCTGCGCACGACGACCTCGGCCCCGAGCTCGGAGAGATAGTGCCAGAGGTTGTAGGTGAAGCTGTCGTAATTATCGATGAGCAGGAACATCGCGTCGCTATCTGGTCACGGGAATGCCGCCTCCCGCGAGGTTATATCAGGTCGCCGGGCGGGCCGAAACGGCGGCGGCATCGGGCGCCGTGCCGAAGGCGAGGCCCCGACCGGCGAATTCGATGCTACACTCCTTCCAGGCACGAGGCATGACGCGTCACGGCACGGAACGGGTCTCGCGGAGGGGAGCGCGGCGGCGATGACGCGGCCGGGTTTGCATGCGGCGCTCTGGAGCGCCCTGACCTTCATCTTGCTGCTGCTGGCGCTGGTGGTGAGCGCGCCGCTCGAGCCGCCGCCCCCGCCGCCCATGGCGGTCGCGCC
>DATNIY010000048.1:0-9744 GCA_035604195.1 Allostellaceae bacterium | reverse complement strand
GCGCCGCCCGCCGCATATTTCGATGATCGCGCCGCAGACCCAGCAGGCGAAAACCCTGTCGATGACGGCGATGGCGCATTCGGGGCGCGGCCGGCCGAGCCGGAAGCCTGGGAATCCAAGGCCGACGACGAGAGCGCCGATGCGGTTTTGGCCGCGCCGCTTCGTGAGGTCGCGCCCGATGACGACGGGCGCGCGCCTATTGCCGCCGAGCGGTCGGAGCCCGCCCTGGATGCTGCCGAGCCGACGGATCTCGCTCCGAAGGCGGTCGGGCTGCGCCAGCACGAAGTCGACGCAGCGGCGCCACAACCCGCGCCGGCAACGGAAGAGACGGTCGCATCGGTCGAGTCCGTGCCGCAACCGATCCCCGCGGAGGAGACGGCCGAAGCGGCTCACGCATTGGCGTCTGATGATATCGAATTTGCGGCGCCGCCGGCCGCATATTTCGATGATCGCGCCGCGGACGCAGCAGGCGAAAACCCCATCGATGAAGACGATCGCGCATTGGGGGCGCGGCCGGACGAACCGGAAGTCTGGGAATCTCAGGCTGACCACGAGAGCGTCGATGCTGCGCTCGAACCGCCGCTTCCTGACGTTGCACCCGACGACGATGGGCACGCGCCGATTGCCGCCGAAGCGGAGGCACCCATAGCGGAAGCGGCGCCCGCCGATGAGATGGCCGAAGCGCTGAGGTCATTGGCGCGCGATGAAGGCGAATTGACGGCGCTGCTGGCGGCGTATTTTGATGACCGCAGCGAAGGCGACGCGCTCGAATCCTTTTCTGGCGTCGCGCTCGACGCCGCATTCGCCAGCCAGCCGGATGAGCCGGAAGCGGCGATGGACTTGGTCGACGATCCGCGCGCAGTCGCCGTCGAAGTCGCGGCGCCCGCAACGGACGAGCCGCCAAGCGTTGGCGAAGCGTTGGAGCAGCCGGCGGAATACCTTTCACCGACGGAGCCGGCGGACATCAATGTCGCGCTTGCGGCCGACCCCTTCGCGGACGAAGTGAACGGCGATGCGGTCGCTCCGCCGCCCGAGGAGGGCATCGCGGCAGAGCAGGAAGTCGCGTTCGTCGCGCCTTGCGAGGCCGATGATGTGGCCTCGGCCGTTGCCGTTGAGAGCGACGCGGATGAGTTCGCCCCGGCGATGGCGCTCACCGGAGAGCCGATTGCGGAGACGGCGCCGCCCGAAGAATACGATACAGGCGATCCCTGCTCGCGCGAGGTCGAGCCGGCCGACGATGGCGTGGGAGAACCAGCGGCGGCATTCGCGCCGGATCCTCCGGAAGAATACGAAGCTTCTTCGGAAGACGAGGCACCGGCACAGACATCCAACGAAACGCCGCAACCCGTCTTGGCCGAATGTCCGGAAACCGCCAGCGCGGTGAGCGATCCGATCGAGGTCGAACCGGTCTCGGACGCTCTGCCCAGCCGGCCCTCGGCGCGGAGGCGGTCCGACAAGCGCAGCGAAGCCGAATTGCAGGCTCAGGAGGCGGCCGCCGCGAAATTGGCCGCCGTGATCGAGACGATGCTCCTCGGCAAGAGCTATAGCGGCTATGACCAGATCGAAGAGCCGCAATACAGGCCTGCGCCCGTCCTTTCGCCGCGCGCCGTGCCGACGCCGGCGCCGCGACCCATTGCCGTGGCCGCGATCCAAGCGCCGCCGGCACCGGTCGAGCCACCCGCTCTCGCCGAGGAACTCGTTCCCGTGACGTTGGAGCCGCGGGTCCGGCGCGCCGATCGCGTTCTGGTGCTCGTCATCCTGCTCCTGATCCTGCCGGGCATCTTCATCGCCTCGTCCCTGTCGCGCGAGGACGTGCCGCAGCATCAGACCGTCGTCGCCTTGCCGAGCGCGCCGACGCCATCCGATCTCGCATCGGCCACGACGGGCGAGGCCGGGCCGGCGACTTCCGGCGCCGTGCATGTCGCTCCTGCCGACGCTCCGAAAATGCGGCGTGCTCGGTCCGGCTTCCCCGAGCCCGCGAAGCGCGACTGACCGCCCGCGCGGCGCTTCTCCGGTTCAGGCGTCGAGGACCAGGCGCCGGCCGCGCAGGCGCGACACGCAGACGCAGAGCTGCTCGCCGCTCGCTTTCTCCTGGGCGCTGAGATAGCTGTCGCGGTGCTCGATGACGCCGTCGGCCGCGATGACCGGAAGCGGACAGAAGCCGCATTCGCCGCGGCCGCAATAGAACTTTGCGTGATAGCCTTTGGTGATGAGCGTTTCGAGAATGCTGGCGTCGGGCGGAACCTGGACAGTAAGCCCGCTCCGTCTCAGCTCGACCTCGAAGGGAGTATTCGTGTTGACGACGGGCGGCGCTGCATCGAAATACTGATGCCGGATCTGTTGGCGCGATAGGCCGTAATCGAGGCCGACGGCGATCGTCGCGTCAATGAGGCTGCGCGGACCGCAGACGTAGATTTCCGCGGGATAGCGCAGCGACGCCACCAGCGGCTCCAAGGCGAGCGCGCCACTGTCCTCGCGCCGGTAGTGAAATCCCGCGCGGCCGCCCATCATCCGCTCGATCTCCGCACGATAGGGCAGCCGGTCGGGCTCCTCGCCGAAGCAATGCAGCGCGAAAGGAGTGCCTTGGCGCAGCAGGGCGCGCGTCATCGGATAGATCGGGGCGATGCCGATGCCGCCCGCGATGAGCAGCCGGCCCGCCGGATGCCGGTTGAGCGGAAACTCGTTTTCCGGCGGCGAAATAACGAGCCGAGAACCGATGCCGACGCGCTCATGCAGGAATTGCGACGCGCCGCGGCTCTCCGCCTTGCGCTGGACGGCAATGCGATAGGTGGTGTCGGGGTCGTCAGCTTCGGGCGCGCCGCCGATGAGGCTGTATTCCCGTCGCTCGTGCGCATCCTGATCGGCGCCGATGGTGACGAGGATATGAGCGCCCGGCGCATAGCTCGGCAACGCGCCGCCATCCGCGGAAACTAGCAAAAGCTCGCGCGTGGTCGGGGTCAGATTTCTCAATCCGGCAACGACGACTTCGAGTTGTCGCATCTCCCGGGTCCCGCCGAGCCACTTGTCCTGGCGCCGGAGGTATCATATCCGATCGGCGTGCCTTGGGCCAGGATGGGGCCGGGAAAGGCCCGAGCAGCGACGTGGTTTCTGGCCGCTTTGGCGCGGCGCTGCTATGATCGGGCGTTCGTCTGGGAGCCGTTTCGGCTTGGCCGAGACGGTCGGTGGTGAGGATGGCGGCGCTTCGTCCGGCAGACCGGGAACGCGGGATCGCGCTCGTGATCGTGCTGTGGGTGCTGGCGCTGCTCGTCGTTCTCGTCCTCGAGTTCACCGGCAGCGCGCGCACGGAGCTGCAGATTGCCCGCAACCAGGAGGCGAGCGCGCGGGCGAGCGCGATCGCCGATGCCGGCGTGACCTACGCGGTGCTCGGCATGCTCGACCCAACGCCGGCGACGCAGTGGCGCGCAGACGGTCGGGAGCATGTGCTGAGCTACGGCGGCGGAACGATCCATGTCGGCGTTCAGGACGAGGGCGGGAAAATCGATCTCAACGACGCACCGCCGGAAATGCTGCGCGGCTTGTTCCAATCGCTTGGCGTCGAGGCCGATGCCGCCGATCAGATCGTTGCGGCGATTCTGACCCGGCGCAAAGAGCAAGAAACGTCCGGCGATACGGGCCTGGCGGCGCAGCCCGGCAACCCATCGCCGTCACCGCCGCAAAGACCTTTTCTGGCCGTGGAGGAGTTGCGCCTTCTGCCCGACGTCACCGCCGAGATCTACAGTCGCGTTGCCAAGTTTCTGACGGTTCATGGCGACGGCGCCCAGGTGAACCCTGTCACGGCGCCGGCCGAAGTCTTGCGCAGCCTGCCCGGCGCGGATCCCAGCAGCATTGCAGCCTTCATCGCCGGCCGCAGCCAACTCGTCGCGAACACGGGGGCGCTGCCGCCGCTGCCGGGAGTGCAAGGCATCGCCGTCGCGCCGGTGCAGACCTTCACCGTCACATCGCGCGGGCTGACGGCGAATGGAGCGACCTTCATCCGCGAGGCGATGGCCGCGCTCACGGGCGCACCGGACCGGCCGGTTCAGTTCCTGTCCTGGCGGCAAGCGCTGGGCGACACTGCGCCGGCGGAGGAGAGCCCTGGCGCCGAGCAAGGCGCTGCGGCGCGCTGATTCGGCGAGCCCGGGGACACGGCGTTCGCGCTCTTGACGCCGGCTCTGGCCGCGGCCACGATCGCAGCAAGCAGCGCAGCGATCTCGTCCGGAATCGCTTCGCTGCGTTGGCAGGGAGGAAAGCATGGCGGCGCATGGAACGGCCGAAGCGGCGCCGCAGGTCACGATTCCGCGCGACTACAACGCCGCCGTCGATCTGATCGAGCGCAATCTCAAATCTGGGCGCGGCGCCAAACCCGCCTTCATCGACGACCGCGGTGCCTGCACCTATGCCGAATTGGCGCAACGCGTCGACCGCGCCGCCAATGCCCTCCGTCGCCTCGGCATCGAGCCCGAAAGCCGCATCATGCTCTGTCTGCTCGATACGGTCGATTTTCCCGTGACGTTCCTGGGCGCGATCAAGGCGGGGATCGTGCCGGTGCCGATCAACACGCTGCTGACGGCGGCCGATTACGACTTCATGTTGCGCGACAGCCGCGCGCGGGCGTTGATTGTTTCCGATGCGCTCTACGATCGCTTGGCGCCGGTCCTGGCGAAGCAGCCGGCGCTGCGCCACACCATTGTTTCCGGCGGCGAGGGGGTGAGCGGGCGGCTCCATCTGCCGGCGCTCTTGGCCGAAGCCGAGCCGCAGGCCAAGCCTGCGCCCACGACCTGCGATGATGTGTGCTTCTGGCTTTATTCCTCGGGCTCGACCGGCGCGCCCAAAGGGACGGTGCATCTTCACTCGCATCTCATCCTGACCGCCGAGCTTTACGCCAAGCCCGTGCTCGGCATCGCCGAAAGCGACACCGTATTTTCCGCGGCGAAGCTGTTCTTCGCCTACGGGCTGGGCAATGGCCTGACCTTTCCGATGGCGGTCGGCGCGACATCGGTGCTGATGGCGGAGCGGCCGACGCCGGCCTCCGTCGCCGGCATCCTCAAGAGCCAACGGCCGACGATCTTTTATGGCGTGCCGACGCTCTACGGCGCGATGCTCGCAAGCCCCGATCTGCCGCGGCGCGAGGATGTCAATTTGCGCCGCTGCGTCTCCGCGGGCGAGGCCTTGCCGGAGGATATCGGCCGGCGCTGGACCGAGCATTTCGGCGTCGAGATCCTCGACGGCATCGGCTCGACCGAGATGCTGCACATCTTTGTCTCCAACCGACCGGGCGCGGTGCGCTATGGCACGACCGGCGTGCCGGTTCCGGGCTATGCGGTGCGGCTTGTCGACGAAGAGGGGCGCGACGTCCCCGACGGCGAGATCGGCGAGCTGCAGATTTCCGGGCCGACCAGCGCGCCTTACTATTGGAACAATCGCGAGCGCTCGCGCGCGACCTTCCTCGGCCCGTGGACGCGGAGCGGCGACAAATATGTTCGCAGCGCCGACGGCTATTACACCTATTGCGGTCGCACCGACGACATGATGAAGGTCGGCGGCATTTACGTCTCGCCCTTCGAGGTCGAGGCCGCGCTCATGACCCATGAGGCCGTGCTCGAGGCGGCCGTCGTCGGCCATCCCGACGAGCAGAAGCTCATCAAGCCCAAGGCCTTTGTCGTGCTCAAGCCCGGCGTCGCGCCGTCGCCCGCCCTCGCTCAAGCCTTGCAGGAGCACGTCAAGGCGCGCCTCGCGCTCTACAAATATCCGCGCGGGATAGAGTTCATCGCGGAGCTGCCGAAGACCGCCACCGGCAAGATCCAGCGCTTCAAGCTACGATAGTCCGGCTCCTGCGGCCTCTTATTCGGCCAGGAACTCCCGCGCCGCCTCGAGAAATGCCTCGAGCCGGTCGTGATGGACCCAATGTCCGGCCTTGTCGAAGCTGAGCACCCGCGCCGCGCGGAAGAGCTTGATCCGTCCGTCTTCGAGCGGGTTCGAGGCCGAGCTCTCCTTGCCGTAGACCAGGAGGGTGGGGCAGGTGATGCCCGACCAGAGCTGCTCCACCTCGGGTGTCGGCATGTCGTAGGCCGGCCAGACCCGCATGTAATTGTCGAACTTCCAACTGTAGGTGCCATCCTCGTTCTGATTGACGCCGTGCTCGGTCAGGTGCCGCGCCTGCTCGGGCGTGAGGCGCTTGTTCGCTTCCTGCATGCGGTGCCAGGCCTCGTCGATCGAGGGGTAGCGCCGCGGCAGCCGGCCAGCGAGCGCGCGCTGCTCCTCGATCCAAGCGCGCATCCGCACCGCCATCGGTTGCTTCTGCCGCTCGACGATGACCCTCGGCCCGGAGCCCGTGCCCTCGATGGCGATGAGCGCCTTGACGTTCTCGGGATAGATCCCGGCGTAGCGCAGCGCAATGTGGCCGCCGAGCGAATGCGCGATGACGGTGACCGGCGCGAGCTGCTGCTGATGCACGAGCTGGGCGAGGTCGTAGATATAACCGGCCATGCCGTAATTGCCGCTGGCGGCCCACTGGCTTTCGCCATGCCCGCGCAGATCGGGCGCGATGACGTGCCAGTCGCGGCGCAGGCTTTCCGCGACCCAATCCCACATGCGGCAATGGTCCCGCCCGCCATGCAGCAGCACGAGGGGCGGCGCGCCCGCATTACCCCAATCGACGTAATGCAGCCGAAGCCGCTGCGAGAAGTAGATGCGTGAGGCCGGTCCGGAACCGATGCTGTCCATCGCGTGTGTGTCGCTTGCTGCCGCTCGATCGTGGCCAAGACTATCGCCTGCGCGGCCGGAGCAAAAGCGCCGAGATTGCCGACCAGCTTGACGCGACGCCCGATCCCGCGCCAGTTATGCGCTCGGCCGGTGAATTCGGCGGGGGAGACGGTACCATGCGCGGCGTTGCATTCCTGGGCGATCGCGAGCTCGGATTGCTGGACTTTCCGGATCCGACGCCGGGGCCCGGCGAGGTCGTCGTCGCGATGAAGGCATCGGGCATGTGCGGCAGCGATCTCCACATGTACCGGCGGCCCAAGAGCGGCGGGGGAAGCGTCGGCCTGCCGCTGCCGAGCAGTCCCGTGATCGCCGGCCATGAGCCTTGCGGCGTCGTCGCGGCGCTCGGTCCCGGCGTCGATCCGCGCCAGGCTCGCATCGGCGCGCGAGTCATGGTCCATCACTATTGGGGCTGCACGGTCTGCGAGCAGTGCCGAACCGGCTGGTCACAGCTTTGTCAGCGCCAGCCGATCACGGTCTATGGCACCAATGCGAATGGCGGCCATGCGCCTTATCTTGTCGTGCCCGCCGGAACCCTGGTGCCGTTGCCCGAGGCGATCTCGTTTGCGGCCGGTGCGGCGATTTCCTGCGGCACCGGGACGGCCTATGGCGCATTGAAGCGCATGAACTTGTCGGCGCGCGATACCATCGCGATCTTCGGCCAGGGTCCGGTCGGGCTTTCCGCGACGCAGCTCGCCGGCGCCATGGCGGCGCGGGTGATCGCGCTCGATGTCAGCCCGGAGCGCCTGGGTATGGCCAAGGCGTTCGGCGCCGATGCGCTGGTCGATCCGCGGGCGCAGGATCCGGTTCAGGCGATCAAGGAACTGACGCACGGAAGCGGCGTCGATCTGGCGCTCGACACCTCCGGCGCGGCCGAGGCCAGGATCGCCGCCGTGCGCGCCGCCAAGGTTTGGGGCACGGTCTGCTTCGTCGGCGAGGGCGGCAATGTCACCATCGAGGTCAGTCCGGACATGCTGCGCAAGCAGCTCACGATCATCGCCTCCTGGACCTTCTCCTCGGTCGGTCAGGCCGAATGCGCCGCGTTCATCGCCGATCACGGGATCGAGGTCGATCGCCTGTTCACCCACCGCTGGAAGCTCGAACAGGCGGATGAAGCCTATAAGCTCTTCGACCGGCAGAGCTCGGGCAAGGGCGTCTTCCTGATCTAGCCGCGTCGGCCCGACCGGTTCAAGGCGGACGCGGCGCGTGCGGGGATGAGGCCCTCAAGGGCCGTGGCGGCAGCGCTCGCGCCGTCGCCATCGGCAAGCAGCGGGGCAAGTCGCGTCGCGCCGGCGCGGTAACTCGGATTCTCCAGCGCCGCTTGGGCGGCGCTGCGGATCTCGGCGACGCTTGCCTCGCGCGCCAGTGCCCGCCCGGCGCCCCATTCTTCGACCGCCGCGGCGACGAAGGGCTGATCGCCGGCGAGAGCGGGGATGCAGACCATCGGCAGGCCGTAGCGCAAACTGCGCATCGCCGTTCCGTGCCCGCCATGCGTCACGACCAGCGCCGCGCGCGGCATCAGCTCCTCATGAGAGGCGAAGCGCAGAACGACGGCGTTGGCCGGCGGCACGAGCTCCGCGGGATCGACGATGTCGCCCATGGTCGCCACCACGTGCACCGGCAACGCGGCGAGCGCGTCGAGGGTGCGCTGCAACGTCTCGGGCGATCGCTGTATCTGGACGGTGCTGAAGCTCACCAGCACCAGAGGCGTCGGGTCGTCGGCGCGCCATGGCAGCGCGGTCGCCGCTTCATGTCGCTCCTCGTCGAGGACCGGGGCGCCGTGGCGGATATTGGGCCACGGCGTCGCGGCCGGAGCATCGAAGGCCGCAAGCGTGTTGACTTGGATGAGGTCCCGGCTGCCCCACAGCTCGTCGATGGCGGGAAGCGGCGCGAAGCCGGCGCGGATGCGGATCGCGCCCTGCATTTCGAGATTGGCCTTCCACGCTCCGAACATGCGGCGCAGGAAGGTGTGCACGACCACGGCGGTGGGAGTCCCGAAGCGCGGCGCGGCATCGAGCGCGGCGCTGAACATGGCATCGATGATCACCGCGTCGGGCGCTTCGTCCTTCGCGATCGATACCAGCTCTTCGGCGACCGCGGGCGAGCTGAGGTAGCCGAAGACCTGGACCTGCACATCCCGGGCATAGCGGTCGATCAGCGCATAGGCCTGAATCAGCTCGCGCGTGGCGAAGCCCGCGGCGCGGACGCGGCCGATCATGTCCCGGCGGCCGGCGAATGTGACGCTATGACCGCGTTGGCTGAGGGCGCGGGCGATGCCCAGGCTCGGCGGCAGGTTTCCGCCCCCGTCCCAACAAGCCCACATGAATTTCGCCATCTGCACCTCCCTTTACGATTGCGGCGATCATCGCTCCGACGACGCTCTCGGCGGCGGGTCGCTCGAGCTTGAGATCGCGCCGCAGGAGTTTCCACGCGTAAACATCGGTCGCCACGATGAGAGCATGGAGCAGCCTGGTCCGGGCGCGTCCGGAGCGGCGCTGCAGTTGCGGAGCAAAGACCATCTCGACCCAGCGGCGATGCTCTTGACGCCCGATTTCCACATGACGAGCCAATGCCGGACGGCGAAGCTCTTCGGCGAGATACCAGATCACCTGGTCGCCGATCGCCTCGTAATCGTCATAGAGGGCGCGCACCGCCGCGGCGATGTCGCCGGGCGGCGAATATTGGCGCTGTCTTTCGGACGCCGCCTCCATGAGGAGAACCGTGAGCGCTTCCTTGCTGCCGAAAATGCGGAGCACCGTCTGCACCGTGGTGCCGGCGCGGAGCGCTATCTCGTCGAGGGTGAAGTCTTCGAACAGGCGCTCGGCATGGAGCGCGACCGCGGCCTGGCGGATGCGCGTCTTCGTCGCCTCCGCCTTGGCCGCCCGAAGTTCCATCGAATAGGCGCGCTTTCTTCTATTCATGTTCGGTTGACTAACAAATACGAGGTTCCTGTCAATCGCGGCGATCGCGCCGCGCCCTTGACGC
>DATNIY010000047.1:0-9915 GCA_035604195.1 Allostellaceae bacterium | reverse complement strand
GCCGTCGGCGCGGCGGTAAAAGCGGGGCGCTGGACCTCGACCGGGCGCGCAGCCGGCGCCCGCGCCGTCGGCGCGGCAGAAAAAGCGGGGCGCTGCACCTCGACCGGGCGCGCAGCCGGCGCGGCAGAAACAGCCGGGCGCTGGACCTCACCCGGGCGCGCAGCCGGCGCCCGCGCCGCCGGCGCGGCGGTAAAAGCCGGGCGCTGGACCTCGGCCGGGCGCGCAGCCGGGGCTGCCGCCGCCGGACGCGCCGGCGCGCCCGCGCCCTCGGAGAAGCCGCGGTAGGCGCGGCGGGTTTCGACCGAGCCCGGCAACGCCGTCTGGGTGCGCTCTCGCACCGCGGGAACACGAGAGGGTACGGCGCCGCGCCGCGACGCATCGTGCTGCCAGGTATCGCCGGCGATCGGCGGACGGCCTTGGTCGAGCCGGTTGAAGCGGTCGCGATCGACCTGCAGCCGATAATGCTCCCAGTCCCAATGATCCCAGCCCCACAGCGTCGGGACGATCGCGAAGCCGACGCCGAAGGCGAGGCCGAGGATCGGCACGCCATATCCCGGCGGCGGCGGGAAGCAGATTGGCGGGTAGCCCGGATAAGGCCAGACGCCATAGACCGCAGCGCAATCGTAGTATGGCACATAGACCATGGCCGGATTGGCCGGCTCGATGACGATCGCCTCGTTCGCCGTCGAAACCGACTGATACTGATTGGCGGCGAGCGTGCCGGCGGCCAACGCTTCGGCGCGCAGGCGCTGAACCGCGGCCATGACATCGGGCTGCTGCGCGATGAACGCATCGCCGAGCTGCTGCAGCCAATCGAGCCGGCTGTCCATCATGCGCAGGAGCTGCGGGAAGGGAACGAGAGACTGAACGCTCGGGTCCCAGCCCTGCTGCGCCGCCGCCGCGGCCAAAGCATCGCCGGCGAGCTGCGCATTGGCGGGATCGCTCTGCCAGCGGTCGGCAGCGACCACCTCGAGCGGATAGGTCGCGGCCATCAGGATCTGCGCCAACAACGGATCGGGATAGAGCGCAACGGGCGCCAGAAGCTGATCGAGCTGCTGCGCCGTCATCACCGGCGCGGCGGCCGACGGTGGCGGCGGCGGCGGCATGGTTTGCGTCGGTGCGACGCTGGGCAATAGGACGACAGCCAGCGCCCCCGCGACCAGCAGCGCTCGGGCAAGAGCCTTCATCTTCCACTCCGGCCGCGCACCGGACCTCCTGCGAAACAAAGCCACTCCTTAAGCGATAGGCGCGATCCTACACCTTTATCCCCTTGGCCGCATCGTCGGAAAGGCGATGACGTCGCGGATCGAGGCGCTGCCGGTGAGCAGCATCACCAGCCGGTCGATGCCGATGCCGAGCCCGCCCGCCGGCGGCATGCCGTATTCGAGCGCGGCGATGAAATCCTCGTCCAGGCGCTGCGCCTCTTCGTCGCCAAGCTCGCGCTCGCGCATCTGCGCCGCGAAGCGGGCGAGCTGGTCCTGCGGGTCGTTGATCTCGGAAAAGGCGTTCGCCACCTCCCAGCCGTTGATGTAGCTCTCGAAGCGCTCGGTGAGCCGCGCATCCCCGGGATCGGGCTTGGCGAGCGGCGAGATCTCGCGCGGGAAGCCGATGATGTGCACGGGCTCGATGAGCTCGGCCTCGACGGTCGCGGCGAAAGCGCCTTCGAGCGCGCGGCCCCATCCGGCGGTGTCGCGCAGCTCGACGCCGAGGCGCCGCGCCTCGGCCCGCGCCGTTTTGTCGTCCATCGCCAGGAAATCCATTCCCGTGGCGTCGCGCACCAGTTCGGCCATGGATTTCCGGGGCCACGGCGCCTTCAGCTCGATCGCGCGCCCGGCATAGACGATGCGGGTGGTGCCCAGAACTTCCTCGGCGACCTGCGCGATGAGCGCCTCGGCCAGTTCCATCATGGCGCGGTAATCGACATAGGCCTCGTAAAGCTCGAGCGAGGTGAACTCCGGATTGTGCCGCGGCGAGAGGCCCTCGTTGCGGAAGCAGCGGTTGATCTCGAAGAGCCGCTCGGACAGGCCGCCGACCAGCAGCCGCTTCAAATGCAGCTCGGGCGCGATGCGCAGATAGAGGTCGAGGTCGAGCGCGTTGTGATGGGTGATGAAGGGCTTGGCCGAGGCGCCGCCGGGGATCGCGTGCAGCATCGGCGTCTCGACCTCGAGGAAGCCGCGCTCGACCAGCAGCCGGCGCAGCCCCGCGATGACCTGGCTGCGGCGGCGCAGGGTCAGGCGGCTCTCTTCGCTCATGATGAGATCGAGATAACGCTGGCGATAGCGCGTCTCGATGTCGGCGAGGCCGTGGTATTTCTCCGGCAGCGGCAAGAGCGCCTTGGCGAGGACGGCGAGAGTGCGGCCGTTGATCGTCAGCTCGCCGCGCGGCGTGCGCCGCACCACACCCTCGACGCCGATGATGTCGCCGAGATCCAAGAGTCGAATGAGCGCCATCTGCTCGGCTGGCAGCTGCGATTTGTGATTGAACACTTGGATCTTGCCGCTGGAATCGTGGAGATCGATGAACATGCCGCTGTTGCGCAGCGCGCGGATGCGGCCGGCGACGGCAACGTGATCGGCGGTCTCCGCGCCGGCGGGAAGCGCCGCGTAGCGCTCTTCCAGCTCCTTCGCCGTGGCGGTGCGGGCAAAGCCGCTGGGATAGGGATCGACGCCGAGGCGCCTCAGCTCCTCGAGCTTGGCCATGCGCGCGGCGCGGAACTGGTTCTCGTCCTCGCGCTCTTCCGCCATGTCGCTCTTCCGCCTCTCGCCGCCGCGCCCCTTTCTAGCCGCTGGCCGGCAAAGCGCAATCCTCGCGCGGCCGGGCCAGGCCAGGCCACCGATAGCGGAATTGGAGCGATGGCACGCGTTGCGGCAGATCGGCGATGCGCCATAGCGCCAGGCTCTTGTCGCGCCGGCGTCCGCCCTCCTCGGTGCAATGCTCGTCGATCAGCGCGGCCGGCTTGGCGAAACCGAACGGCGCCCGCTCGAGATTGAGCCGGCGCCACCCGCCGGTCGCCGTATCATCATTCGCTGCCCGTGTCGGATAGGTCGTCGTCAGCAGCCAGGTCGCGCCGCTGCGCCGCAAATTGCGGATCGCCGCGTGAATCTCGGTAAAGCAGAGATGGACGAGCAGGTCGCGGCACAGGATGAGATCGACCGGCGGCAGCTCGTCGCGCACCAGATCGAGGCGCAGGAAGCGCCGGCTCGGGCCGCCATAGCGGCGCTGGTTCGCGGCGACGAGCGGCTCGACGATGTCGGCGCCGATATAGGCGATCGCGCCGAGATCGACGGTTTGCATCCAATGGAAATCGCCGCAGGGGGCATCGAGCAGCGAGGTGACGCGCAGCTGCCGCAGGAGGCGCGGCAGCTCTGCCCGAATCACCGCGGTCTCCGGCAGATTCGACCCGCAACCGGACCGCGATTCGGCATCGCCCCAGGCATTCGTCAGGTAGTAGTGCTCGAAGATCCGGCGCCGCACCGCCTGGCCGAAGAGCCGCGCGCGCATATAGCGATAGGCCGGCACCGCTCCCGGCATCTGCTTGACCGCAGATCGCATCGCCCGCAGGCCCGTCGCCATGTCAGGAAAACTCGCTCCTTCCCCGGATGATCGGCCGACAGGATGGCAGGGCCCCCCTCGGGTGGTTACCCCAATTCGAGTAGCTTCATTCGGGCGGCGGCGAAGCGCGATTAACCATCGTTCCGGAGAACGCCTCAATCCGCCGCCGGCACGACCTCTCTGGCGGCGCTGAAGGCGGCGATGTCGAGGATGCGGTCGTGGAAATCGCGGAGCGTGCCGCGATGGCCGACGCTGATGATGGTCGGGCGGTGCGGCGCGGCGCGCAGCAGGCGATAGATCGCCGCCTCGGCCGCCTCGTCGAGTCCCGAGGTCGCCTCGTCGAGGAAGGCGAGCGCCGGTTCGGCGAGCAAGAGGCGGGCAAAGGCGAGGCGCTGCTGCTCGCCGATCGACAGCCGCGCCGCCCAATTGTCGATCTCGTCGAGCCGCGCGGCGAAGCCGTCGAGCCCGACCTGCGCCAGCACCGCGGCCAATGACGGCGCCGCCATTTCCGCCGGGCTGCGGGGATAGAGCAGAGCGTCTCTGAGCGTGCCCAAGGGCAGGTAGGGCCGCTGCGGCAGGAACAGGCGGCGGCCCTCGCCGAGCCGAACCTCGCCGCTGCCCCAGGGCCACATTCCCGCGATGGCGCGCAACAGCGTGCTCTTGCCGATGCCGGTCGGGCCGACGATCAGCACCGCCTCGCCCGGCGCGGCCACGAGGCTCACGCTGCGCAAGAGCGGCGCGCCGTCGGGCAGATCGAGATCGAGGCCCCGGACCTCGAGTCCGGCGCCCGCGGTCGTGACCGCGATGCGCTGCGGCGCGCGCGCCTCGGCGGCGATCATGCGCATGCGCTCCTCGAAGGTCGAAAGCCGCTGCGTCACCGCCTGCCATTCGGCGATGTCGACATAGGAATTGACGATGAAGGACAGCGAGTTCTGCACGGAGATGAAGGCGTCGGCGACCTGCATCAGCCCGCCCATCTGGATCTGCTTGGCGAAATAGCGCGGCGCGGCGACGAGATAGGGAAAGATGACGGCGAGCTGGCCATAGCCCGAGGTGAACCAGTTGAGATATTTCCGCCGCACCATGATGCGCCAGAAATTGTCGAACACGTGAGTGAAGCGGCGGTGGAAGACCTCGCCCTCGGGCACCTCGCCGCCATAGAAGGCGACGCTTTCGGCGTTCTCCCTGAGCCGGACGAGGCTGAAGCGGAAATCGGCCTCGAAGCGCTGCTGCGCGAAGTTGAGGGGCACCAGCGGCCGGCCGATCCGGATGGTGAGCCAGGTGCCGAAGCCGGCATAGATCAGCGCCGCCCAGACGAGATAGGCCGGGATATAGGCCGAGCCCAACGGCCCTAGCGGAATCTCCGCCGGGCCCGACAGGCCCCAGAGGATGAAGAGGAAGGAGGCGAGCGAAACCACCGAGGTCAAGAGCCCGAGCGACAGCGCCAGCACATAGCTGGTGAAGGCCCGCAAATCCTCGGCGATGCGCTGGTCGGGATTGTCGGTGTCGAAGCCCTGGAGCTGCAGGCGGAAATAGGCGCGGTCGGCGAGCCAGGCGCCGACATAGCGCCGCGTCAGCCAGCGGCGCCAGCCGATCTGCAGCATCTGGTTCAGATAGAGCGCATAGACCGAGATGACGATGGCGGCGCCGGCGAGAAGCGCGAAGATGCCCAATTGGCGAAAGAACTCGGGCGCGTCGAACTGCTGGATGGCGTTGAAGAAGGCATTGTTCCAGATGTTGATGCGCACGTCGATGTAGACATTGGCGAGGTTGAGGGCGATCACCGCCAAGAGCAGCCCCCAGGCCCGGCCCTTTTCCTCGGAGAACCAATAGGGCTTGGCGAGCCGCCAGGCATCGCGCAAAGCGCTTCGCTTTTGCGCCGCCATCGCCGAAACTGTGGCGCCTCGGTCAACGCTGTCGCTGGGCATGCCTCAATCCTGTGTCATCGCCAAAGAGCTCGCCCGCGGCGTCGCGCGTGCGCTGGCCCAGCGCGGCTATACGACGCTCGCCGAAGTGCCGCTCGCCAACGGGAGGCGCGCCGACCTTCTGGGCCTTGGTCGCGATGGCAGCCTGCTCATCGTCGAGGTCAAATCCTCGGTAGCCGATTTCCGCAGCGACCGCAAATGGCAGGACTACCGCGTTTTTTGCGACCGTCTCGCCTTCGCCGTCGCGGCCGATTTTCCGGCGCGGCTGATACCCGAGGATTGCGGCCTGATCGTGGCGGACCCGTTCGGAGCATCCATCCTGCGCGACGGGATCGCGGCGCCGCTCGCCGCTGCGCGCCGCCGTGCGCTCATCCTGCGCTTTGCGCGACTCGCCGCGAGCCGCCTCGCCCGCATTCTCGATCCCGCCGCCTTCGATCCCGAGCCGGGATGAAAGGCTGCCCTAGCGCGCGACGCGGGCGATGGTGGCGGTGGTGCTGTGGCCGGGGAGAAGCTCGGCGAGCAGCACCTTCCCGCCATAGGACTCGACGATCTCGTGGCCGACCACCTGGTCGCGGCGGTAGTCGGCGCCCTTGACCAACGCATCGGGCCGGATCGCGGTGATGAGCGCGACCGGGGTGTCTTCGTCGAAGACGATGACGAGATCGACCGAGGCGAGCGAGGCGAGCACTTGGGCGCGCGCCTCCTGCGATTGCACCGGCCGGCCGAGCCCCTTGAGACGCTTGGCCGAGGCGTCGCTGTTGAGCCCCACCACCAGCCGATCGCACGCCGCCCGCGCCTGGGCCAAGAGCGAGACATGGCCGGGATGGAGCAGATCGAAGCAGCCATTGGTGAAACCGACGGTCAGCCGGTTCCGCCGCCAGCGCGCGATGTGATCGAGCGCCGCGGGCAGCGGCAGCACCTTGCGGTGTTCCTTGAGCACGTCGTGCTCGACGAGCGCCGCGGCGAGTTCAGCGGTATCGACGATGGCGGTGCCGACCTTGCCGACGACGATCCCGGCGGCGGCGTTGGCGAGGCGCGCCGCGTCAAGGAGCGCGGCGCCGGCGCCGAGTGCCGCGGCGAGCACGGCCACCACGGTATCTCCAGCGCCCGACACGTCGTAGACCTCGCGCGCCGCGGCCGGCAGCAAGTGGCTGGTGCCATCGGCGACGAGTAGCATGCCGTCCTTGCCGCAGGTGACCAGTACTGCGCCCAGATCATGCCTCGCCATCAGCGCGCGCGCGGCGGCCTCGATCTCGGCCGGACCGTCGACCGCATGACCGATCGCGGCGGCAAGCTCGCGGCGGTTGGGCTTGATGACGCTGGCGCCGCGATAGGCGCTCCAGTCGTTGACCTTGGGATCGACCACCACGGTTGCGCCGGCGGCGCGGGAAGCGGCGACGATCTCGCTGGCGACGCCCTCGGCGAGCACGCCCTTGGCGTAGTCCGAGACGATGGCGACGGGATAATGGACGAGCCCCTCGCGCACCAGCTTCAGCACATCGGTCCGCTGCTCGGGCTTGAGCGGCATGACCCGCTCGCGGTCGGCGCGCAGCAGCTGCTGGTTCTCGGCGATGTAGCGGGTCTTGACCGGCGTCGTCCGGCCGCGCTCGGCCAGCACATGCGCCTCGCCGCCGCCGAGCTCGGCCACCATGCGGCCGATGTCTCGCCCCGCCGCATCGATGCCGGTCACCGAGATGAAACAGGTCTCGGCGCCGAGCCCGTGCAGATTGCGCAGCACGTTGCCGGCGCCGCCCAGGCGCAGCTCCTCGCCCTCGATGTGAAGAACCGGCACCGGCGCCTCGGGCGAAATGCGCTCGACCTGGCCGCGGATGTAATGGTCGAGCATGACGTCGCCGACGCACAGAACGCGCGCGCGGCCGAGACGCTCGACGAGAGCGACGAGATCGGTGTGCGCCATGCGCCCCTCTTATGGCGGCGGCAGGGATCTCGCAAGGGGAATCCCGGCGCGCCGCGGGGTGGCGCGGGACGCGGCCATGCCCCATATTGACGCCATGACCGTCGATTTCACGGCCGCACGCGGCGAGCAAGGCGCAGCCCCAGCGCCGCCGCCGGGGACGCGGGTCTATGCGGTCGGCGACATCCACGGCCGCATCGACCTGCTGCGCGAGATGAACCGCCTCATCCGCGCCGACGCCGAAGAGCGCCGGGCACGGCGCAACGTCCTTGTCTATCTCGGCGACTATGTCGACCGCGGCCTCGAGTCGCGCGCCGTGATCGACCTGTTTCTCGACGCGCCGTTGCCGGGCTTCGAGACCGTGCATCTCAGGGGCAACCATGAAGACATCATGGTCCGATTTCTCGCCGACATTTCGGTCGGCCCCAATTGGTTCGCCTTCGGCGGGCTCGAGACGCTCGCGAGCTACGGCGTCGCGCCGCCGGAACCCATGATCAGCGTCGCCGAGCTCGAGCGCTGCCAGTTAGAACTCGGCCGCAATCTGCCGCGCCCGCATCTCAAATTCCTGCGCCGCCTCAGGACCTCGCACTGCGAGGGCGGCTATTTCTATGTCCATGCCGGGGTACGGCCCGGCATCGCGCTCGAGGCCCAGAGCGAGGACGATCTCCTGTGGATTCGCGACGATTTCCTGTTGTCGGACGAGCCCCACGCAAAGCTCGTCGTCCACGGGCACAGCATCGCAGCCAAGCCGGTCGTGCGCGCGAACCGCATCGGCATCGACACCGGCGCCTATGCCACCGGCCGGCTCACCTGTCTCGTCGCGGAAGGAACCGGCTGGGCCTTCTTGCAGACCTGAGCAGCCGAATCGATCGGCCGGGCGGCAACGCCATCACGGGAGGACCATCGGTGCAGCTGAGCAAGGACCGCATTCTCACCACGCATGTCGGAAGCCTGCCCCGGCCGCCGCAGCTTTTGGAGCTGCTGATCGCGCGCGACGCCGGCAAGCCCTATGACGGCGCAGCCTTCGCCGCGCGCGCCGCCGAAGCGGTCGAAGAGGTCGTGGCGCAGCAGGTCCGCTCCGGCATCGACATCGTCAACGACGGCGAGATGAGCAAGCTGGCCTACGCCTCCTACATCAACGGCCGCGTCGCCGGCGTGGGACGCAGCCAAGCGGCGATCGAGAAGGCGCGGCAGATCCAGACCGGCCGCGACATTCTCGAGCATCCCGATTTCGCCGAGCGCTTCGTCCGTCCGGTCGAGCATTACGGCGTGCCCGCCTGCATCGGGCCGCTCAGCTACGGCGATCGCGCGCCGCTCGATGCGGACATCGCCAACCTCAAAGCCGCGGCGGCGAAGGCGAGGCCCGCCGACGTCTTCATGACCTGCGCCTCGCCCGGCGTCATCACCAAATTCGTGATCGACACCTATTACCAGGACGAGGACGCCTATGTCGAAGCGCTGGCCAAGGTTATGCAGGTTGAATACGAAACGGTCCACCGCGCCGGCTTCGTCCTGCAGATCGACTGTCCCGACCTGGCCTCGGCGCGCAACAACCAGTACCGCGACCTGAACGACGCGGAGTTCCGCCGCATCGCCCAGCGCAACATCGTGGCGCTCAACGCCGCGACATCCGCCATCCCGCCGGAGGCGATGCGCCTCCATTTGTGCTGGGGCAATTACGAAGGGCCGCACACCCACGACATACCCATCGCCAAGATCATCGACATCGCGTTCATGGCGCGGCCCCAGGCGGTGAGCTTCGAGGGCGCCAATCCCCGCCATGCGCATGAATGGGAGGATCTCAAGCAGATCCGCATTCCCGACGACAAAATTCTGATCCCCGGCGTCATCGATTCCGTGACCAACTTCGTCGAGCACCCGCGTCTCGTCGCCCAGCGCATCGGCCGCTATGCCGACATCGTCGGCCGCGAGCGGGTCATCGCCGGCGTCGATTGCGGCTTCTCGACCTTCGCGGTCGGGCGCACCACCGTCGCGCCCAGCATCGTCTGGACAAAGTTCCGCGCGCTGGCCGAGGGCGCCGAGATCGCGAGCAAGCGCCTTTGGGGCTGATCGGGCGCTGCGCCTAGCTCCGCGGCGCGTGCTTGCCGAGGATGCGCTGCAGGGTGCGGCGGTGCATCTTGAGGCGCCGCGCCGTCTCCGAGACGTTGCGGTCGCATTGCTCGAAGACGCGCTGGATATGCTCCCAGCGCACGCGGTCGGCGGACATCGGATCCGCGGGCGGCGGCGGCAGGCCGGCATCCGAGCCGAGGAGCGCGCGCTCGACCGCGTCGGCATCGGCGGGCTTCGGCAGATAGTCGACCGCGCCGGCCTTGACCGCGGCGACCGCGGTCGCGATGTTGCCGTAGCCCGTTAGCATCACGATGCGGGCCGAGGGCCGCGCCTTGCGCAGCACCTTGACGACCTCGAGGCCGCTGCCGTCGGCGAGCCGCAAATCGACGACGGCGAAGGCGGGCGGGCGCCTGCTGGCGGCGGCGATGCCTTCAGCCACGCTGTCGGCGGTCT
>DATNIY010000046.1:0-54588 GCA_035604195.1 Allostellaceae bacterium | reverse complement strand
GAAGGCGCCGGGATGGCGTCCGGCGACCGCGCGCGCCTTCGCCGCGGCGAGCCGCAGGGCATGCTGCGCCGGCAGCTCCGCCGGAAGCGCGCGCTCATCGATGTCGGCGGGATCGACGATGTCCGGGCGCAGCGCGATCTGCGCGAGCAAGTCGAGGCGGCGCGGCGAGGCGGATGCCAGCACGAAAGGCACAGCGTTCACGACGCGGACGCCCCTTGCCATAAATTATTTGAAGCGAAAGGTGATGCGGCCCTTGGTCAGGTCATAGGGCGTCATCTCGACATTGACCCGGTCCCCGGCCAGCACGCGAATGCGGTTCTTCCGCATCTTACCCGAGCTGTGCGCCAGCACCTCATGGTCATTATCGAGCTTCACGCGGAACATCGCATTTGGCAGCAGTTCAATCACCGTAGCCGCGAACTCGATCAGGTCTTCCTTGGCCATTCCTGAGCCGGTGGTCGCTTCCCCGCGGCCTCCCGCGGAAGGCCGCCAAGAACATCGTCGTAGGTCGCACTCCGGTCAAGCTCTTCCTCCCGGCCGCGGCCGGTCCCTTCGGTCAAGCAGCCCTGGAAAGGAGATTCCGTTCCTCGTGACTACCCGGCTCTGATATCAATGATCGATGCGAACGCCAGGGATCAGCGCGTTTCCCGCGCGGCCGCTATCATTCGCCTGAGCGAGTCGACGTCGGCGGCGCCATCCGCGATCGTGTTCCCAATCACGATGCCGGGAGTGCCCTCGATGTCGAGGGCTTCGGCAAGGGCGAAGTCGTGGCGTAGGATGGTGTCGATATCCGGCGACTGAACGTCGGCCTTGAGCTTGTCGAGATCGAGGCCGACGGATCGTGCGACGCCGAGCACCACCGGCTCGGTGATTTCCGCCTCGCCCTTGGTCGCCATCATGGCCTCATGAAATTCGTCATACTTGTCCTGCTTGCGCGCGGCGAGCGCCACCCGCGCGGCAAAGACGGACGCACGCCCGAGTATCGGAAATTCCTTGTAGACGATCCGAAGTTTGGCGTCCTCCTTGAGTAAGGCGTCGATCGACGGTTCCACCCTTTTGCAATAGGGGCAGCGATAGTCGAAGAACTCGACGATCGTGACATCGCCCTTGGGATTGCCGCCGACCGGGGAGTCGGGATCCTCGAGGAGTTGACTGCGCCACGATTTAATCGACTCCCGTGTGCGCTCCGCTCGGTCCTGCTTTTGCTTTTGCTTCGCTTGCTGCAGCACTTCGATAATCAGCTCGGGATGGCTGAGGAGATAGTCGTGGATGATCTGCTCGATCGCCCGGCTCTGTTCCGGCGAGAACGCCGGGGTTGTCGGCGCGACCTGCGCGAAGGCCGATGACGTGACGCTCGCGAGCGCGGCGGCGACGAGAAAGCGGAACATTCCGAATGCCATTTCGCGTGCCAAATTCAACCCCAAAATTCCGCGGCGGAACGCATATCTCGCTGTGCGTTCCGCCGCAGCAATCCCGATCACTTAGCCCAAGCAGCGGCTGAGAAACCGACCGCAGTTTACCTCGCGCGACGGCCTCTCAGCCTGAGCCTTCGCATTCCCTTTCTAACGCCACCCGTCGTAGTCGCGATCAAAGTGGTCGTGATCGCGGTGCGGTTGGGGAGGCGGCGGCGTCGGTTCAAATTGCTGATCAGCTTGCAGGAAATAATTGGGCACCTGCTTGGGTTCCTGGCATTCGAAGTTCGCGGCTACGTCGGTGCTGCCGCTGCCCTTGTAGTGCTCGAACGCGGGGTACGGGCAGAGCGGACGCGTGCGATCGACGACGCCGCTGGTGAAATGCGACGCGAGGATGGACGCCGGCGGGATGCCTTGCTCGACCCAGAGCTGGAGGTAGGGCATCGAGTCGAACGTGCCCGGCCCATGGCTGCCGGTCCCGCCCGGCCCCATGAACAGCCGGTAGAACTCCTGCGTCTCGTCGAAGTCGTCGCGATCAAGGACATCCTTGCCATACTTGCCATACTTGTCAAAGCCGTTCATCAACCCTACGACCTGATCGTAATACAAGATGGTGCGTTCTGCCGGGTGAACCACGCTGCTCCAGAGGTGGGACTGCAGGATCTTGCCGCCGTGCCTCCTGAAGGCGCTCA
Source organism: Allostellaceae bacterium (assembly GCA_035604195.1). Lineage (GTDB taxonomy): Bacteria > Pseudomonadota > Alphaproteobacteria > ATCC43930 > CGMCC-115725 > DATJLY01. The sequence continues at coordinate 52,484 of DATNIY010000046.1, read as the reverse complement.
GGTCGGGATTGATCGCATCGAGGAGGATCGCGAAATTGGCGTCGGTATAGAAGACGTCGCTGTTGAAATTGAACGTCTCGAAATTCCATGGTGGTGAAATTTGGTTGTACACCATGTATTCGAAGAACGTTTGCGCGGTGCTGACGTTGCCGCCGGTCCCCACGCCGCTGCCCCAGCCGAGTTCGGTGCCGAACGCCAGCCCGGTATAAATTTCTTGGCCGGTTATCGGGTTGTGCGGCCCTTGGTACACCTTCTCGACCGCTTCGACCTGCGCCGCGGTCAAGCATGCAGGAGGAGTCTGGCTCCCGGTGCACAAGAGGCTGCTGGGTGAAAAGGGGCAGGTGAGCGGGTTGTCGATCACCCCGTCCATGACGCCGTCGAGCGCGTCGCACTGCGCGATGGCCGCGGCGTTGACGAGCGCGAGCTGTGCCGTATTAAGCGGGGTCGCCGCGTTGCCGAACGTCACCTGGCCGTTCCACACGTATTCCTCGCGGTTGTGGATTTGATTGAAGTTAGCAGAGCCACCGACGTTGATACCGTCGTAATCGTCGGGATAGCGCTGCGCTTCCATCAAGCCTTCCTTGCCGCCCGTCGAACAGCCGTTGAAGTAGGAATATTTCGCCGGCTTGCCATAGAACGACTTGATGATGTCCTTGCTCTTCACCGTCATCTCGTGGATGCCGAGGTAGCCGTAGTCAACAATCTGCTGGTGGCTCTGCATCCAGGCCGTCGCGGAGGAAGGGTTGTGGCCGGTGTCGGTGCCGGCGACGGCGAAGCCCTTGACAAGCTCCGGCCCCATGTCCGAGTACTCGAGCTCCCCGGCGAAGCCATGGTTGCCCAGGGCCTCGAACCTCCCGTTCCAATTGTCGAGCGGCAGCCAAACCTCGAAATTGATCGGCTGCGCGGCGCCCGGCTCCGCGATGCCGCCCGTCACGCGGCAGAACGCCGGGAGTTCCGGCGAGGTGACGTTGGACGAGCAGGTCGGCGCCGTACCCGTTGTAGCCTCCGCCACGTAGGGGGACGCGTAGGGGCCGCCAAGAGCAATCTCCGAGAACAGTCCCGCCGGCACCGTTGTGGCCGATGTGATTGTCGTATTGGGGAGAGTGAGACTGGCCATATCCTCGCAACTTTTCATTGCGTGTGCGCTCGCCGCCATCGCGGCGTAAGCGATGGATGCGAGGAGAACGGTCGCAAGCATATTCCCGACCGGCGCTCGTCGCTTGCCGGGCCGGGTTACAGGCCGCAATTCGTCTTGATGTTTTTCGAGAGTCCGCATGGCTTCCTCCAATCTTCGCCGTTATTCTCTTGACGGGCGCCCCCTGGGCACGCCCATCGGAATTGACCGACGCGGCTGGTCAGGGTTGGGCTAGCATTCGTCTTGCCACCCTCCAGCGACGCGGGTCTTGGGTCTGCAGGGCCCAAAGCAAGCCCTGTACCGTTAGCAAGTTTCTTGGAGCCCGAGGTAATTTGGCAGACCTATTGGCTGCCCGGTACGCCACGAGCAAAGCAAGCTTAACAGGCGGCCGCGACATCGCCAAGGACGTTAGAGCCCGAGATTGGCGCTTCGGCGGCGGATCAGGCAGGCGGCAGCGGAAAGCGCTCGAGGATCCGCTTGCGCAGATGGTCGCGCACCATCCGGTAGGCCGCGAGCCGTTCTTCGCGGCTGCCCTCGACGGCGGTTGCGTCGAAGACCGGCCAGAACTCGACCTCGCAGGCCATGGTGCGCGTCAGCTCGACGGCGGTGTGCTGCGCCTCGGGCGAGAGCGAGACGACGAGATCGTAAGAAGTGTCTTCGAGCTCGTCGAAGGTCTTGGGCGTGTGCTGGCGGATGTCGATGCCGACCTCGTCCATGACGGCGACGGCGAAAGGGTCGAGCGTGCCGCGCCGCACCCCGACCGAATCGATGTAGATGCGGCGCCCATGCAGCGCGCGCATCAGGGCGGCCGCGATCGGCGAGCGGATGGCGTTGAAGCCGCAGGCGAAGAGCACGCTCGAGGGCAGCCGCGCCATCGCCCCTCTCAGCCGCGGATGTGCAGCACGCAGAGCAAGGTGAAGAGCCGGCGGGAGGTGTTGAAATCGACGGTCACGTGCTCGGCAAGGCGCTCGCGCAGCAGCTCCGAGCCCTCGTCATGGAGCGCCCGCCGCCCCATGTCGATCGCCTCGATGCGGGGCGTGCTCGCCGTCTTCACCGCGTTGTAGTAGCTCTCGCAGATCAGAAAGTAGTCCTTGACGATGCTGCGGAACGGCGTCAGCGGCAACACGACCCGTTCGAGCGCGCGGCCGCGTTGGGTGCCGATGGCCAGGACCAGCCGGTTTTCTTCGATACCCAGCCGGAGATGGAACGGGCCGGCCGCACCCGAAATCGGGGCGAAGCTGTTCTCGTGCAGCAGATCGGAAATCGCCACCGCGCGCTCGTGCTCGATATCGTCATTGCGCCGCACCACCGTGCGCTCGTCGAGCGTGATCTTGGCGATGCGGCGCTCGGCGGGCATCTCAGCGCCGGGACAGGTTGAGACGAATCTCGATCGACTCGGCATGCGCCGGCAGTCCTTCGGCGCGCGCCAACTCGACAGCGGCAGGGCCGATGCCGCGCAAACTCTCGGCATCGCAGCGCAGCAGCGAGGTGCGCTTCATGAAGTCGAGCACGCCGAGGCCCGAGGAGAAGCGCGCGCTCCGCGCCGTCGGCAGCACGTGGTTGGGGCCGCCGACGTAATCGCCGACCGCTTCCGGCGTGTAGCGGCCGAGGAAGATCGCGCCGGCATTCCGCACCGTGCCGGCGAAGGCTTCGGCCGCGGCATCCTCGAGCGCCAATTCGAGATGCTCGGGCGCCAACCGATCCACCAACGGAACGGCGGCGGCGATGTCGGCGACCGTGATGATCGCGCCATGAAGCTGCCAGCTCGCTTCCGCGACCTGGCGCCGCGCCGCGCCGGCGAGCTGGCGTTCGACCTCGGCGGCGACCCGATCGGCGAAATCCGCATCGTCCGTGATGAGGATCGATTGCGCCGCCACATCGTGCTCGGCCTGCGACAACAGATCGGCGGCGATCCATGCGGGGTCGTTCGCGCCGTCCGCCACCACCAGGATCTCCGAAGGCCCGGCGATCATGTCGATGCCGACGATGCCGAAGACGCGGCGCTTGGCGGCCGCGACATAGGCATTGCCGGGGCCGACGATCTTGTCCACTGCTGCGATCGTCGCCGTCCCGTAAGCGAGCGCGCCCACCGCTTGCGCGCCGCCGATCCGGTAGATCTCGGCGACGCCGGCAAGGCGCGCTGCTGCGAGCACCAGCGGATTGACGGCGTTGTCCGGCACCGGCACCACCATGGCGATGCGTTCGACGCCCGCGACTTTGGCCGGGATCGCATTCATCAGCACCGAGGACGGGTACGCCGCCGTGCCACCGGGAACATAGATGCCGACCGAAGCGATGGGCCGCCAGCGCGCGCCCAGCCGCACGCCCAACGCGTCGGTGAAGTCGAGATCCTCCGGCAATTGGCGGCGGTGATAGGCCTCGATGCGCTCGGCCGCGAACTGCAGCGCCGCAAGCTGCGCCGGCGGGCACCGGCCGGCGCCGGCGACGATCTCCGCCGCGGAAAAGCGCAGGCTGGCCGGCGTCAGATTCACCCGGTCGAAACGCCGCGTGTAGTCGATGATTGCAGCATCGCCGCGCGCTCTGACATCATCGAGGATCGCGGCTACGGCGGCGTCGACCGAGGCTTCCGTCTCGCGCTTGGCGGCGACCAGCGCCGCGAAATCGGCGGCGAAGCCGGGCGAGCGTCCGTCGAGCCTAAGCGGCATTGGCGGCCTCGCGAAAGCGCTCGATCCAGCCGCCCACCTCTTTGGCGCGCGTCTTCAGCGCGGCCCGGTTGACGATGAGCCGCGAGGTGACATCGGCGATGTGCTCGATCTCGACCAGCCCGTTCGCCCTGAGTGTGTTGCCGGTCTGGACGAGATCGACGATCTGCCGGCACAGGCCGAGGCTCGGCGCGAGTTCCATGGCGCCGCTGAGGCCGATGCATTCGGCCAGCACGCCCTGCGCCGCGAAGTGGCGGCGGGTGATCTCGGGATATTTCGTGGCGATCCGCACATGGCTCCAGCGCGTCGGGTCGTCGCGGCCGGAATCCTCCTTGGGCGCGGCGACGACGAGGCGGCAGCGCCCGACGCGAAGATCGACCGGCACGTAGATCTCGGGATAGTCGAACTCCATCAGGACGTCATTGCCGGCGATGCCGAGCTGCGCCGCGCCGAAGGCGACGAAGGTCGCGACGTCGAAGCTGCGCACGCGAATGACGTCGAAGCCGGGCGCGCTCGTCGTGAACCGGAGCTGGCGCGAGTCGGGGTCGTCGAAGGCGGACTCGACCGCGATGCCGGCGCGGCGCATCACCGGCATCACCTCGTCGAGGATGCGCCCCTTGGGCAGCGCCAGAACCAGAGGCTCGTTCGCACGCAACGATTTCTCCTTCCCTCTAGCTCGCTTCATCCACCGGGTGCCGCGGCCGCCAGCGCGTCGGCCAGGGCTCGCCGAGATCGTCGAGATGGCACAGGATGCGCTCGACATCAAGGCGGATGCCGCTGCCGCCGGCGAAATCGAGATAGAGCGAATGCTCCGCGGCGCGGATCGCCAGAAGGGCCAGGAACCGTTCCGAATCGCGCGGATTGAAGCCGCGCCGCCGCACCGCGGTGACGCCGTCGATGCGCAGCCCTGCCATGGTGCGTTCGAAGTCGCGGCGGGGCTTGCCGGCTTCGGGCTCCCAGCGAAACCGGTTGGCGACCAGGACGAAGCGCCGCTCCTCCGGCAGATAGGTCATCTCGCCGACCGCGACCAGCGCGTCCTGAAGAATGGCGGAGAGCACGGCCACGTCCTCCGCGTCCTCGGCGCGCAGCTTGAGACCGGTCGCCACGGCTCGGCACCTAACCTTCGCCCGGCAGGCGCTCGATGGCGGCGCCGCAGGCCGCGAGCTTCTCCTCGAGCCGTTCGTAGCCGCGGTCGAGGTGATAGACGCGGTTCACCATGGTCTCGCCCTCGGCGGCGAGCCCGGCCAGCACCAGCGACACCGAGGCGCGCAGATCGGTGGCCATCACCGGCGCGCCGGTGAGACGGGCGACGCCGCGCACCATCGCCGAGGCGCCGTGGACATCGATATCGGCGCCCATGCGGCACAGCTCGGGAACGTGCATGAAGCGGTTCTCGAAGATGGTCTCGGTGATTGTCGCGGCGCCTTCGGCGGTAGCCATCAGCGCCATCATCTGCGCCTGCAGATCGGTCGGGAAGCCGGGAAAAGGCTCCGTCGTCACGTCGATGCCGGTGAGCCGCCCATTGCGGCGGCGGACCCGGAGGCCGCCCGCGGTATCGTCGATCTCGACGCCGGCGCCCTCGAGCGTGCGCGCGACGGCAGCGACGAGATCGCGCTGCGCGCCCATGAGCTCGACATCGCCGCCGGTGATCGCCGCAGCGATCATATAGGTGCCGGTCTCGATGCGGTCGGGGATGACGCGATGCGCGGCGCCGTGCAGCTTGGCCACCCCGCGAATGCGGATGCTGTCGCTCCCGGCGCCTTCGATGTCGGCGCCCATGGCATTGAGGCAGCGGGCGAGATCGACGATTTCCGGCTCGCGCGCGGCATTCACCAGCACGGTCTCGCCGCGGGCCAGCGTCGCCGCCATCAGCAGATTCTCGGTTGCCCCCACCGAGACGATGGGAAAGACGATCTCGGCGCCAACAAGACCCTTCTCGGCGCGCGCCTCGATATAGCCCTGTTGCAGCTCGACGGTCGCGCCGAGGCGCTCGAGGCCGTTCAAGTGAAGATCGACGGGCCGCGTCCCGATGGCGCAGCCGCCGGGCAGCGACACCCGCGCCCGCCCGGTGCGCGCCACCAGCGGCCCGAGCACCAGAACCGAGGCGCGCATCTTGCGGACGAGATCATAGGGCGCGGTCGTCGAGACGATGCGCCGCGCCGTGAGTTCCAGAACATGGCCGCTCTCGTTCGCCTCCTCGGCGCCGAGCATGGTGATGGACACGCCGTGCTGCACCAGAAGGTGGCTGAGCGTCGTGATGTCGGCGAGAAGCGGCAGGTTGCGCAGCGTCAGCGTCTCGTCCGTGAGCAGACAAGCCGCCATCAACGGCAACGCAGCATTCTTGGCGCCGCCGATGGGAATGCCGCCGGAGAGCGCGCGGCCGCCGCGGATGCGGATCCTGTCCATCTTCCTCCTTTCAGGGCAAAGCCGTCGCGGCTGCGGGCAGGGCTGCCGATCTTGTAGAGGATGCAGCGCGCGCGCTCAAGCGCGCCGGCCCGCGAATTTCAGCGATTTTCGGTCGGTTCGGCTCGGCTGCGGCGCCGCGCCTGTTGCTTGCGCCGCGCCAGATTGGCGCGCAGCGCCGCCGCGAGCCGTTCCCGCCGCGCGGCCGGCGCCGGCTTGCGGCGCTCGCTCGGCTCGGGCTTGATCTCGTCGGCCATGATGCGAGCCTGGGAGATGGATGCGCGCGGGTCAAGCCGACTTAAGCATGCTGGTCTCGATGATATCGACGCCGCTCTGCCGATCGACGAGATAGACGAGGCCGCGGTCGTCGATGGTCACGTCGTTGGACGAGGCGCGCTGGGCGCCCGCGGGCGGATCGGGCTGGTAGAAGCCGACCTCCTTCGGCCGGAACGGGTCGGCGATGTCGACGAAGCGCAGGCCCTGCGCAAACCAGGCAAAGGGAATGACCGTGCCGGCCAGCCGCTCGGAGGGCTGATGGCATCCGGTCATCGGCGGCTGCGGCGCGCCGTCGCGGTCGAGTCCCGCCACCTGGAAGGTGCCGATCGGAATCGGCAGTGTCTCTTCGCTCATGTCGTAGATCCAGGCGAAGGCCGGCGCGGCGGGCCGGCGCTTCGCGACATCCTCGTCGGCGACGACCAGAATCCGCCGCCCCTTGAGCGGCGCGGGATAGGGCAAGCAGGTATGCGTCGGATGGCAAAACGCCGCGCTCGTCTCGGCATGCGCGACGAGCTTGGGCCGCGCCATGTCGGCGATGTCGAGAATGAAGAGACCGTGATGCCAATAGCTGACATAGAGCCGCTCGCCGAGGCGAAGGGGATGATGGCACCGCGGCGACGGACCGTCGGCCCAGGGATAGGCCTCGCCGCCGGCCTGCCACTGGCCCGGAATCCACCAGCGCCCGACCTCGCTCGGCCGCGCCGGATCGGCGAGATCCAAAATCATCATGATGTTGCCGACGAAGCCATCGACCGTCGGCGAGATGTAGGCATGGCGGCCATCGAAGGAATAGCGATGGACGCCGCTTCCGGAGGTCCGCCATTTCGCGATCGGGCGCGGCTCCGCCGGCCGCGACACATCGTAGATGCCGAGCCCGCCGCCGAAATCGGGCGACCCGCCCTGCCCTTGCCGCTCGTGATTGACGATCATGATGCCGTTGGCGACGCGCACCTTGTGCGAGTGCCAGCCCGCGGGGATCGCGATCGTCGCGATGGTGCGCGGCGTGCGCGGATCCGAGACATCGACGATGCTGGTGCCGTGAGGCGCGCTCATATGCCCGATATAGAGCGTCTTGCCGTCGACCCAGACCTGGCCGCCGCCGGGACAGTCGAGATGGCCGATGCGTTTCGCGTTCCAAGCCTCGGGCATGCCGTGCGCGCGTCCTTCTCGCGCTGCGATCAGACGAGCCGCGCCGTGTCGCCGCGCGGCGTCCGGCCCGAACCCCTATCACAGGGGCGCAGCCCAGTCAAAAACCGGCCCGGTTCATGCGCGCTCCGCCGCGTTCTCGGCGGCGGAAAGGCGGCCGCCGCGCATCATCAGCGTGGCGTCGGCCAGGCTCTCGAGAAAGCCGCGGTTCTGCTCCACCACCACCATGGCGAAGCGACCCTTGAGGCGTTGGAGCGCGGCCAAAACCTGGCGCACCATGATCGGGGCCAGGCCCTGCGTCGGCTCGTCGAGCATCAGCAGCACCGGATCGAGCATGAGCGCGCGGGCGATCGCCAGCATCTGCTGCTCGCCGCCGCTCAGGCTCCCGCCGGGCTGGCCCAGCCGCTCGCCGAGCCGCGGAAAGATCTCGAGCACCTCGCCGAGCCGCGTTCGATATCCCGCATCATCGAGCCGATGCGCCGCCCGGCTCAACTCGAGATTCTGCCGCACCGTCAAGCCCGCGAGGATCTGCCGGCCCTCCGGCACCAGCACCAGGCCGCCGCGCGCGCGGTCATGGGCGCGGCTGTGGCCCATGTCGCGCCCACCGAAGACGACGCGGCCGCCCTGCGCCGGCAGCAGCCCGGCGATGGTCTTGAGCAACGTGGTCTTGCCCGCGCCATTGGGGCCGAGGATGCCGATCGTGCGCGATCCCGTGACCGCCAGATTCGCGTCGCGGAAGACGACGAGCGAGCGATAGCCGCCGCTCAAGTCTTCGACGGCGAGCACCGTGCTCACGCGAGCGCTCCGAAATAGGCTTCGTGAACCCCCTGATCCGCGAGGATGTCGCGGATCGCGCCCAAAGCGATGGCGCGGCCGCTGTCGAGCACGATGCCCCGCCCGGTGATCTCCGCGACGAAATCGATGTTGTGCTCGACGATGATGACGGCCGAACCACGGGCGCGCAGCTGCTCGAGAAGCTGCGCCAGATGCGTCAGCTCCTCGCGCGTCAGGCCGACCGCGGGCTCGTCGAGCAGCACGAGCGGCGGATCGCCGACGGCGGCGCGCGTCAGATCGATGAGCTTGTGCTGGCCGAGCGAGAGCGTGCGCACCGGCCGGTTGGCGAGCGGCCCGAGACCGAAGGCCTCGAGCTGCGCCAGAGCCAGCGCCGCGCGCTCCGCTTCGGCAAGCTGCGGCGCGATCCGGTCGAGCCGCACCATGACATTGGCGAGCGCGGTGAGGTCGGGCACAAGCCGCGCGACTTGGAAGGAGCGGCCGATGAAGGGGGCCCGGCGATGGATCGGCAGCGCCGCCAGATCGTCGCCGCGCAGCCGAACCGTGCCGGAGCTCGGCGCCTCGATGCCGCAGATGATGTTGAAGAGCGTCGACTTGCCGGCGCCGTTCGGCCCGACCATGGCGAAGATTTCGCCGAAGCTCACCTCGAAGCTGACATTTTCGAGCGCCTGGACGCCGCCGAAGCGCTTCGACACCGCGGCGACCGACAGGCAGACCGCGCCGCTCTTGCCGGCCTCCTCGGACCGCAGCGTCGGCTGCCGCAGCGCAGGCTCGCGCGGCGCTTCGCCGTCGAGCCGCCGCGCAAGCCGCCGCCACGGTCTGTCGATCCAGCCGGCGATGCCTTCGCGGGCATAGATCACCGCGGCGAGGAACGCTGCGCCGTAGATCACGAGCTCGTAGCGCGAGGCATAGCCGGTGATCATGAAAAGCCACTGCACCAGCGCCGTGCCGATGAGCGGGCCCAAGAAGTGGCCGAGGCCGCCCACCATGACCATGCCGACCTGCTCGAGCGAGCGATCGACGCCGGCGTCCTCGGGAATGATGACGCCGACGTAATAGGCGCGCAGCAGACCGGCCACGACGGCGAAGCTGCAACCGATGGTGAACGCCGTCGCCTTGACGCGGACGACATCGATGCCGACGACGGCGGCGGCGAGCTCGTCATGGCAGATGGTTCTGAGGCGCCGCCACACCCCGCCGCGCACGTACCAGGCGTAAACGACGAGACCAAGGCTCAGCATCGCGATCGCGATGGCATACCAGGCATCGGCGCTGATGGCGCGGCCGCGCGAGAACACCAGGCCCGACGCGCCGCCGCTGATCGACGGGAAGGCGCGCGCCAGGCCTTCCACGACATAGCCGAAGCCCAGCGTGCCGACCGCGAGATAGACGCCCGGCAGCCGCACGAAGACCCAGGCCACGAGCCGCGCGACCAGAATTGAGGCCGCAACTCCGACCGCGACGGCGAGGATGAAGGGCATGCCGGTCTGATCGAGGATGCCCGCGCCATAGGCCGGCAAGGCCATGAACGCCGCCTGGCCGAAGGCGAGCATGCCGACGACACCGAAAATGAGATTGAGGCCCAGGAGTCCGAGCGTGTTGAACGCAACCGCGGTGGCGAGCGCCGGCGTCCAGCCGGGAAATCCGGCGTAGGGGCTGGCAATGGCGAGAGCGGCGAGCGCCAGCGCGAGCAGGCGGCTGCGGCTCATGCGCGCAAGCTGCCGCCGAAGCGCACCTTGCGGCTCTGCCACAACGCGACGCCGATAAGCGCCAGGAACAGGATCGGGTCTTGCGCGAGCGCTCCAAGATAGGTCGTCACCAGCGCCTCGGCGAGCCCGAGCCCCAAGCCCGCGACGATGGCGAGGGGCGGCGACATGCCGGCAATCGCCGCGGCGATGAAGCCGCGCAGAGTCATGCCGAGCCCGGCCTGGAAATCAACGGAGACCAGCGGCACCAGCAGCACCGCGCCGAGAGCGCCATAGGCCCCGGCGATCGCGAAGGCCAAGGCCCGCGCGCGGTCGACATCGACGCCCATGAGCTCGGCCGCATCCGGGTTCTCGGCGGCGGCGCGGAGCTGCCGGCCGAGCGGCGTGTAAAGCAGAAACGCGGTCACTGCGATCGCCGCGGTAAAGCCGATGACGATGAGCCCCAGCCCTTGCCGCGGCAGGACGCCGCCGGCGAAGCGCAAGGGTGCGCCGGCGAACAGGCGCGGGAAGGAGACGGGGTCGGAACCCACCAGCAAGTTGAGGACGCCGCGCGAGAAGAAGGCGACGGCGAGCGTCACCAGAATGAGCGCGTTGATCGACCAATCCCGCCGCGGCCGCAACAGCACGCGCTCGAGCGCGACGGCGAAGAAGATGGCGACGACGATCGCCGCGGCGAAGGCGAGCCATAGCGGCGCGCCCGCTTGCGCCGCCACGGCGGCGACGATGCCGCCGATCGCGTAGGCCTCGCCATGCGCGATGTTGACGATCTGCGCGGTATGGAAAACGATGACCAGACCGGTGGCGAGCAGCGCATAGACCGCCCCCGACATCAACCCGCTGATGACCGCCTGGGTCAGCGGGTTCATTTCAATGGGTCGGCCTTCGTCCAGCGGCCATCCTTGTATTGGACCACGGCCATGCTGTCGGCCTTGAGGCCGATATGGCTGTCGGGCGAAAAATTCAGCGTGAGCGCGCTCTTGATCGGCGTGTGCTCGAGGAAGCTGCGGACGGCCTTGGGATCATTCGGGTTGTCGACCCCGCGCAGCACCGCATCGGCGGTATCGGCGAGGAGCAGGCCGAGCTGGTTGAGCTGATCGGCGCGCTCGCCCTTCCACGCCGCGTAGGATTTGTCGAAATACTCGATGCGCGCCTTGTTGACGGGATCCTTGAGCAAGTCCGGCGCGACGGTGAGAAGACCCATGCCTCTCAGTTGCGGCGGCATGTCGTCCTTGACCACGGCGATGAAGGCGTCGCTGACATTGGCGTTGCTGACGATCAAGGGCACGGTCAGGCCGAGATTGGTGTAGCTCTTCACCACCGTCGCCGCCCCGGCGCCGGAATAGCTGGAATAAAGCGCCTGCGGATTGTTCTTCACGACATTGGCGAGTTGGATCGAGGCGTCATTGGCGCGCAGATCGATGCGGGTGAGCGCCAATTCGATGCCGGCCGGAGGAAACACTTGCTGCGCATCGGCGACGCCGACTTCGCCCGTCGCATCGGTCGCGGCGATCATGGCGAGCCGCTTCACCTTGTTCGCCTCGAGAAACGCAAGCAGCGCCCGCGTCACTTCGAGGTCGGTCGGCGTCGCCTGGAACGCGAAGGTCGAGGGATCCGGCACGATCGCCGGCGATGCGATCAACATGACCGGACCGTCCTTGATGAGCGGAATGGTTGCCCGCACCGCGCCGGTCAGCGAGCCGTTGATGATGACCGACACGCCCTTGCCGATGAGATCGCGGGTGCAGGACACGGCCCGTTCGGGATTGGCCTGATCGTCGCAGGTCTCGATCTCGACCTGCCGGCCGCGGATGCCGCCCTTGGAATTGACGTCGTGCTGCCACCACTGCACCGCCGACAATTGCCGCACGCCGACGGTGGCGACCGGGCCGGTATTGGGCGTGATGATGCCGACAACGAGCGGCTCGGCCGCGTTTGCGCCACCCGCCAACAGGAACGACGCCAAGACGATTGTGGCAATCCGCTTCATTTCGATGCTCCCCATCACGTCGATTGCGCGGGCAACGCTCGGCGCGCCCCGGCGACCGCTCGATTGCTTTATCGCCAAACTATCGTGCTTCGCCTTTCGCCTCAAGCCGTGCGACGCGACCGCCCTACCAGGCGGCGTGCAGCAGCGCCTCGACCTCGGCCGCGCTCATCGGCCGCGGCAGATTGCCCATCATGTAGTCGTGCATGGCGAGGGCAGCGATTTCCGGCAGCTCCGTTGCGGGGATGCCGAGATCCCTGAGACGCCGCTTGAGCGGCAATCCCGCGACGAATTTTTCCATCTGCTCGGCCGCCGCGCCGGCCGCATCGGCGCTGCCGCGCGCGTCGCCGCCGAGCGCTTCGAGCGCCCAGGCCTGACGCTCGCCGAGGACCGGCAGCAGCAGCCGCATCGCCGGAGCCAGCAGGATCGCATGCGAGACGCCGTGCTGCAGCGCATAGCGCCCGCCAACGATATGCCCGAGCGCGTGCACGATCGACGCCATCGCATTGACCGAGGCGATGCCGGACATGGCGCAGGCGATCTGGCATTCCTGGCGCGCATCGAGGTCATCGGGCGCCGCGACGGTGCGCGGCAGATTGTTGCGCAGCAGCCTGAGCGCGTGCAGCGCCAACCCCTCCGAGAGCGGGTTGCGATGCGCGGAATAAAGGCTCTCGACGCAGCGCGCAACGGCGGTCATGCCGCTCGCCGCGGTCAGGAAGGCGCCGGTCTCGATGGTCATTTCGGGATCGAGGATCACCGCGCGCGGCACCAGCGCTGCGTCCCAGAACAGCATCTTGCGGCGCCGCGCGACGTCACGAATCCCGGCCGTGGGCAGCACCTCGCTCGACGAGCCCGTCGTGGTGGGAATGGCGATGTGCGGCAGCGTCGCCGTCTCGAGCAGCCGGCGCTCCATCCTGCCCGCGCGGAACTCGATCTCATAAGGCCCGAGCGCGCCGCCGGCCGCATGCAGCAGCGCCGTGCCCTTGCCGGCATCGATCGCGCTGCCGCCGCCGAGACTGACAATCGCATCGGCGCCGAGCGCGCGCACCCGATCGACCGCGCGCTCGATCATCGGCACCGGCGAATGCGCCGCCACTTCGGCGAAGACGCCGCAGCACAACTCGCCGAGCGCCGCCGTGACGCGCGGCAACAGCCCGCCCGCGGCAATGCTCTTGCCGCAGAGCACCAGCGCCCGGCGCGCGCCGAGATCGGTCATTGCCTGCGGCAGCATCGCGACCGCGCCGCGGCCGAGGATCAGGCGGTTCGGCCAGCACTCGACAAGTATCGGCTTCATCGGGGTTTGCGGCGGAATCGCCGGCAATCCAGGTCAAAATTATCGCGGCAAACGCCGTCGCGGCTCGCGAAATCGATGCGGTCGAGCTTGTATTGGATGCCCGCCGCCGGGAAGACGGTCTTGACGCTGGTCACGCCAACCTCGCCGCTCGCATCCGTCGCGGCCACCACGCCAATCTTCTTCATGCCGTACTTCTTCATATATTGGGCGATCGCCTCGGTATTGATCATGTCCGTCGGCGCCGCCTGAAAGACGAAGCTGGCGGGATCGAGCGCGAGCGCACCGCTCCAGGAGATCTTCGTCGGCATGTGGCTCCACCCCGCGCCGGATTTTCTGTCGTCTAGAATAATCGGCTGTTAGCCGAGCGCAATGGCCACGCACTGGAGTGCGGTCGAATGCAATGATCGGCGAGGGGCGAGGCCTCGGCCGCGTCAGCCCGTGCGATAGCGGGCGATGACGCGCTCGTCGATCGCGACCCCGAGCCCCGCCCCCGACGGAACGCGCATGAAGCCGCCGCGCGCCTCGACGGCGTCGCCGAAAGGGCTCGCTTCGAGATCGCAATAGAAGCGCTCGCAGACGCGCTCCAGCGGCGAGGCCGCAATCAGATGCAAGGTCGCGATCAGCCCGGGTCCGAAATAGGGCGAATGCGGCGCGACCGCGACGCCGCGGCTTTCGGCGTGCGCGATGATTCGTTGCATGGCGGAGATGCCGCCGACCTTGGTCACGCTCGGCTGCAGGTAATCGACGGCGGCGCGGTCGATGAGATGCTCGAATTCGGCGGGCGTCCCTGCATTCTCGCCAGCAGCGACGGCGATGCCGCCGTCGCGCCGCACCCGCGCGAGGCCATGATGATCCTCGGGCGGCCAGACCGGCTCCTCGAGCCAGAGAAGATCATTTTCCCTAAGCCGCCGCGCCATGGCGACGGCCTCATCGGCCGGCCAAGCGCAGTTGGCATCGAGCATCAGCGCAATCTCCGCGCCGATGGCGCGACGCCCGGCGGCGATCTCGGCAATGCCGATCTCATGCAGCTTGATCTGCCGATAGCCGCGCTCGACCGCTGCGGCGGCGTTGCGCGCGACGAGATCCGCGGCGCCATAACGCAGCAGGCTGGCATAGGCGGGAACGCGCCCCTTGCCGCTGCCGCCGAGCAAGCGATGCAGCGGCGCGCCCGCGATCTTGCCGGCGATGTCCCAGAGCGCGATGTCGAGGCCCGAGAGCGCGAAGGAAACCGGCCCGTTACGCCCGAAATTGTGGAGCTTGCGCGCGAGCTCCGTCATCAGCGCGGCGATGTCGCGGGGATCGCGGCCGATCGCGAGCGGCGCCACCAGCCGCTCAGTCGCGGTCTTGGTCGCGGGACAGGCGCCGAAGCCGAAGGCCTCGCCCCAGCCGGTGAGCCCGGCATCCGTCTCCACGCGAAGGAGCTGCGTGTCCATGGTCCGCCACGGCGCGCCGCCGCCTTCCGGGATCGGGCCGCCGTGACGGTAGGGAATTGCGATGAGGATCGGCTCGAGACGCGTGATTTTCATGATCCGTCCGGTGATGAAGTTCTCCCTCGCGCCGCATCCTATTTGACTTGCGGCAAGCCGCGCTCCTATTTTTCTAAGCTGCCGGGGCGCCAGCGGAGACGGTCAATGAGCGCGCATGTCGACAACGCCACGCCGACGATCGAGCGCTGCGTCGACTCTCATCCGGCGCGGCGCTCTAAGCCCGACGACCTCGCCACCGTCTCGACGACGAACCCGTCGAAGATCGTCGGCCTGCGCCCGACCCGAACCGCGCGACCAGCAGCGGAGACGCCCCCATGAGTTCGCCCGGATCGGTCGCGCGCGACGGCTTCCTCACCGCCACCGAGATCATCGCCAAGGCGCATGAGCGTCTTTCCCTCGAGGCCTGGGATTACGTCGCGGGCGCCGCGGAATCGGAGACGACCAAGCGGCGCAACCGCGAGGCGATCGAGGAATGGGTGTTCCGACCGCGCGTCCTGCGCAATGTCGGGACCGTCGATGCCGCGACGACCTTGCTCGGAACCAGGCTCCGCATTCCCGTGGTGCTGGCGCCGATGGGCTCGCTGGAGACGCTCGCACCGGGCGGCGCGGTGAATATGGTCGAGGCCGCCGCTCAATTCGGGACTCTGCCGATCGTGAGTTCCGTGACCGCGCCGGCGCTCGAGGACAGCGCCGCGGCCGCGCGTTGCGACAAATGGTTCCAGCTTTACATCCGCGGCGATTTCACTTGGATCTCCGAGATGGTCCGGCGCATCCGGGCGGCGGGGTATGCCGCGCTGGTGCTGACCGTCGATGCCGCCTGGTACAGCATCCGCGACCGGCAGCTTCACCTGCGCTGGAATCCGCCGAGCCGCACCCGCGGGACGAGCGGCGAAAAATTTCAGGCCCTGCTCGACTGGGACATGGTGGCGCGGATCAAGGACATCGCAGAAATGCCGCTGGTCCTCAAGGGAATCCAGACCGCGGAAGATGCCGAGATCGCGGTGCGGCAAGGTATCGACGTCATTTATGTCTCGAACCACGGCGGCCGGCATCTGGATCACGCCAAGGGCGCGCTCGCCATGTTCCTCGAGATCGTCGAGCGGATCGGGCAGAAGGTCCCCATCCTTGTCGACGGCGGCTTCCTGCGCGGGCCCGATGTGGTGAAGGCCGTTGCGCTCGGCGCCGCCGCCATCGGCATCGGCCGCATACAGGCCTATGCCATGGCGGCCGACGGTGCCAAGGGCATTATCCGACTCCTCGAGATCCTCGAAGGCGAGATGAAGGCCGCGATGGCGATGATGGGCGTGACCGCGCTGGCGCAGCTCGACCGCACCTTGGTCGAGCGCATCGGGCCGCCCGCCGGCGGCGTCGATCCCTTCCCGTTCCTCCCCGACGGCATTCGCCTCTGAGGGACGCGCCGGAGATGGAGCAATACCCGACCTTCCAACGCGACACGCGAAAGCCGAGCCGGCCGCCGCCGCCCAAGAGCTGCGACTGCCAGGTGCATGTCTTCGGCGATCCCGCCAAATTTCCGCTGCGCAGCGGCGGCGCGTACAGGCCGCCCGCCGATGCGACCTTCGCAACGGCGCAAAGGATGCACCGGACGCTCGGGTTGGAGCGCGGCGTTGTCGTGCAGTCCACCGTGCACGGCACCGACCACCGCACCCTCTTCGATGCGCTTGCGGGGCAACCCAACTATCGCGGCATTGCGCTCATCGACGACAGCGTCAGCGACAAGGAGATCGAGCGGCTCCACGAGGTCGGCGTGCGCGGCGCCCGCTTCAATTTCTGGAAGATGCTCAACATCGTGCCGAGCCATGCGGGCTTCGAGCGCGCGATCGACCGGATCAAGCATTTGGGCTGGCACGCCAAGATCCACGCAACCGACGCGGAATGGCCCGAGCTCGCGGATCTCCTCAAGAAGGTCAAGATCCCCGCGGTCATCGACCATCTCGGCCATCTCGACATCCGCAAGGGCGTGGATGACCCGGTCTTTCGCCTGTTGCTCGACTTCGTCAAGCGCGAGAATTGGTGGATGATGGTCTCGAACGCCGACCGCATCTCCGCGATGGCGCAATCCTGGGACGACGTCGTGCCCTATGCGCGCAAATTCATCGAGACCGCGCCCGACCGGATCATCTGGTGCACCGATTGGCCGCATGTGCGTTACGACAAGCCGGCAATGCCCAACGACGCCGAACTCTTGGAACTCGTTTACCGCTTCGCGCCGGAGCCGGAGCTGCAGCGCAAGATTCTCGCCGACAATCCGGCGCGGCTCTTCGGCTTCGAGCTGCCAGCGGTCCGGCGCTACGCCGCCCCCTGACCCGCCGCGCGCCCGTCATCGCGGCATCGCCATCGCCGAGGAAGTCGAAGATCTCGTCCTCGGTGAAGACGCGCATGCTGTCGTCGAGCTTCGCGCCGCGATGGCCGTTGCGCCTTGCAAGAATCGGGCTATGTTAGGCGCAATCAAGGCCTGGGCTCGCTTGCCCGCTCGTAACGCGGCCCGTCGGGGAGGAGGATGAAGCCATTCGATTTGGTCGAACCGCGCTCGCTTGCCGAGGCCATAGGCTGTCTCGACCGCGACGATCCCGCGGTGCGGCCGATTGCCGGCGGCACGGCGCTGATGCTGATGATGAAGGCGGGCCTGTTCCGGCCGCTGCGCCTCGTCAGCCTGCGCGCGATCGAGGAGCGCTTCCGGCGGATCGCCGCCGAGCCCGATGGCGAGTTGCGCATCGGCGCCATGGCGACCTTGGCGTCGGTCGAGCGCTCGCCGGAGGTGGCGCGCCTGGCGCCGGTGATCACGCGCACGCTGCGACGGCTGGCGAACCGCCGGGTGCGCAATGTCGCGACCATCGGCGGGCATCTCGCCCACGCCGATCCGCACCTCGATCTGCCGCCGGTGCTGGTTGCCCTTGGAGCCCGCCTCATCATCGCCGGCCCCGCAGGCGAGCATGCGATCGCGATCGAAGCCTTGTTCAAGGGCTACCTCGAGACCGTGCTGCGCCATGACGAGATGATCGCGGAACTCATCGTTCCGCCGCAGGCCGGGCGGCAATCCGCCTATCTCAAATGCACGGCGCGCTCGGCCGACGATTGGCCGTCGCTCGGCATCGCGGTCTCGCTCAGCGTCGCGGGCGGGATCATCCGCGATTCCCGCATCGTCATCGGCGCAGCGACGGAAACGCCGACGCGGCTCGCCGCGGCGGAGGCGGTGCTGCGCGGCGCCGCCATCGACGACGCAATCCTGCGCCGCGCCGGCGAGGCTGCGGCCGCCGAGGCGGCGATCGTCTCCGACCAGCATGGCTCGGCCGCCTACAAGAAGCAGCTCTTGCGCGTGGGCTTGGGGCGCGCCGCCAGGAGCGCGCTCGCCGCCGCGCCGGAGGCGCCGCGATGACCAAGCCCTTGCAGCGCGGCCAGGTCGGGCGTTCGGCCCGGCGTCTCGAGGGCCGCGCCAAGGTGACGGGACGCGCCGAATACGTCCACAATTTGCGCCTGCCCGGCATGCTCTACGGCAAGATCTTCCGCAGCACCGTGGCGCATGGCCGCATCCGCCGCATCGATGTGCGCGCGGCGCAGGCCATGGCAGGAGTCGAGCGTGTCGTCACCGGCGAGGATCTGCACGCCGTCATTCCCAACCCCTATTACGGGCCCGCGTTTCACGACCAGCCCATCCTGGCGCTGGAGAAGGTGCGCTATGCCGGTGAGCCGGTCGCCGTCGTGCTGGCCGCCGATCCGCATGTCGCCGAGGAAGCGGCGCAGCTCATCACCGCGGAATATGACGAGCTGCCCGCCGTCTTCGACGAGGTCGAGGCGGCATCCTCGGCCGCGATCGTGCACGAGGTGCTGAAGCCCGCCGGGATCTTCCCCGATCTGAAGCATCTCGAAGGGCGCAAGAACACCAATGTCGCGCTCGACTTCCATTTGCGGCGCGGCGACGTCGAGGCCGGCTTTGCCGCCGCCGATCGCATCTTCGAGCACAGCTTCCGCACCCAGCAGGTGATGCACACGCCGCTCGAGCCCATGGTCTCGGTCGCCGACGCCGGCGCTTCCGCGATCACCATCCACACCGCGTCGCAATCGCCATCCTTCGTGCGCATCGAGATTGCGCGGCTCTTGGGCTGGCCGGAGAACCGGGTGCGCGTCAAGGTGCCGTATTTGGGCGGCGGCTTCGGCGCCAAGCTCTACATCAAGCTCGAGGCGCTGGTGGCGGCGCTGTCGCTGTTGGTCCGCCGGCCGGTGAAGGTCGCGCTCACCATGGAAGAGCAGTTCTTCACCATCACCAAGCACGCGGCCACCTTGCGCATCAAGAGCGGCGTCGCCGCGGACGGGCGCATTGTGGCGCGGCGCTGCGATGTCTGGTGGAACGGCGGCGCCTATGCCGATGTCGGCCCGCGCGTCACCCAGAAATCCGGCTTCACCGCCGCCGGACCCTACGACATCGAGAACGTCCACATCGAATCCTACGCCGTCTATACCAACCTCCCGCCCGCCGGCGCGCTCAGGGGCTTCGGCATTCCGCAGCTCGTTTGGGCCTATGAGAGCCACACCGATTTGATCGCTCGCGCGCTCGGCCTCGACCCGCTCGAGTTTCGCCGCAAGAACATCCTGCGCGAGGGGCGGCCGCAAGCGACCGGCACGATCATGCGCGACGCCGCGATCGAGGCGGTGCTCGACCGGCTGGCGCAGCGCATGAAGTGGCGCGAGCCCTTCGACCGCGGCAGCGGCACTTTGCGCCGCGGCCGCGGCCTCGGCATCGGCTTCAAGGCTTCGATCGCGCCGACCACTTCGGTCGCGATCATCACCATCGCCGCCGACGGGAGCTGCGTCCTCTATTCCAGCACCGTCGATATGGGCCAGGGCTCCGACACGGCGATGGCGCAGATCGCCGCCGAGGTGCTCGACCTGCCCGCGGAGGCGATCCGGGTCGTCCATCCCGACACCGATGTCACGCCCTACGACATGGCGACGCTCGGCTCGCGCTCGACCTATCACATGGGGAATGCCGTGAAGCGCGCCGCCGAGGATGCGCGCGACAAACTCGCGGCGCTCGCAGCCGAGTTGGGCCTGCCGCCAGGCAGCAATCTGCCCTGGCCCGAGCTCTTCCGGCGGAAATACGGCATGCAGGCCGGCAACATCGTCGGCGTCGGCAGCTTCATCCCGAGCTATGCCTCGCCCGATCACGACACCGGCCTCACCGCCAACGCGACGCCCTTCTGGATGATCGGCGGCGCCGGCGCGGAGGTCGAAATCGACACCGAGACCGGCGCGGTGCGGGTGACGAAGCTCGTCAATGTCGCCGATGCCGGCACGCCGATCAATCCGGCAATCGTCGAGACTCAGCTTTCCGGCGGCGCCATCATGCAACTGGGCTTCACCCTGAGCGAGGAGATGCAATTCCGCGACGGCCAGCTCACCAACGCTTCGCTCGCGGATTACAAGATTCCCGGCTTCCACGATCTGCCGACGGCGATGGAGAGTGCCGCGGTCGAGGCGCAGGAGCACGGCGGCCCCTTCGGCGCCAAGGGCGTCGGCGAGAGCGGCACCTTCGGCGTCTCGCCGGCGATCGCCAATGCCATCGACGACGCGGTCGGCGTTCGGCTCTCCGCGCTGCCGCTTACGGCCGAAGCGGTGTGGCGGGCGCTCGGCGAGAAGCGCGGAGAGGCCTGAGATGGCCGAGGGCGCGCGCACCATCCGCTTCACCCTCAACGGCCGCCAGGTCGCGGCCGAGATCGGCACGCACGAGACCCTCGTCGAAATCCTGCAACAGCGCTTCGACCTCTTCGGCGCGCGCGAGAGCTGCGGCCAGGGTCTATGCGGCTGCTGCACGGTCATCGTCGACGGCGCCGCCGTGTCGGGCTGCCTCTATCTCGCCGCCTTCGCCGACGGCGCCGCGGTCGAGACCATCGAGCATCTCGGCGATGGCGGCACGCTCGATCCGCTGCAGGAGGCCTTCATCGAAACCGGCGCCTTTCAATGCGGCTTCTGCACGCCCGGCATGATCCTGATGGCACGTCAACTCCTCGACGAGCAGCCCGAGCCGAGCGACGACGACATCCGGCACTACATGTCGGGAAATTTATGCCGCTGTGGCGCCTATCCCGAGATCATCGCCGCGGTGAAGCTCGCGGCACGGAAGCGAAAGGGAGCCGCGTCCGGCTGAGAGACAACAATAATCCCTGGGGAGTCCGCCATGGAAAACGTCAACGCCGCCGCCTTGCCGTGGTACCGCTCGCTCGAACGCCGTCAGTGGAATGCCCTTCTGGCGTCGAATCTCGGGTGGCTCTTCGACGGCTACGAGACCTACGCCCTCATCCTCACCGTCGGCGTGGCGCTGCACCAGCTGCTCGAGCCGAGCCAGTTCGCGCAGATCCCGGCCTATGCCGGAGCCGTCATCGCCATCACCCTTTTCGGCTGGGGCCTCGGCGGCCTCCTGGGCGGCATCCTCGCCGACTATCTCGGACGCAAGCGGGTGATGATCTTCGCCATCCTCGCCTATTCGCTGATGACGGGGTTGAGCGCGTTTGCGTGGAGCTGGCTTTCTTTCGCCATCCTCCGCTTCGTCGTCGGCATCGCCATCGGCTCGGAATGGGCGACCGGAACTTCGATCACCGCCGAGATCTGGCCCGATCGCGCGCGCGGCAAGGGCGCTGGGCTCATGCAATGCGGGCTCGGCATCGGCTTCTTCCTCGCCTCTTTTGTCTGGCTTCTGATCAGCCCGCTTGGCCCGGGAGCGTGGCGCTACATGTATCTCATCGGTGTCCTGCCGGCGCTGTTCACCTTATGGGTCCGGCGCGGCATTCCGGAATCCGTCCTGTGGGAGGTTGCCAATGAGCGCCGGCGCAGCGCGCAGGAGCGGCAGCGCACCGGCGCCACGCTCGACGCGCAGGAGCATGCGCTCACCCGTTTCACCGTGGTCGATCTCTTCGCCGAGCCCGAAATCCGGCGCCGCACCATCATCGCGTTTCTGATGTCCTTGACGACGACGCTGGCGTGGTGGGGCATTTCCTCTTGGGTCCCGCCCTATATCGCCTCGGTCGCGGCCAAGGCCGGGCTGCCGGCGCAGCAATGGGCGAGCTTCGCCGGCATGGCCTACAATCTCGGCGCGATCATCGGCTACATCAGCCTCGGCTTCCTCGCCGATGCCTTCGGGCGCAAGCCGATTGCGCTGCTCTTCTTCGCCGCGGCGCTGGTGATGACGCCGGTCCTTTTCCTCTGGACCTCGGATCTGAACCTGCTTCTGGTGGTCGTCTGCATCAACGGGTTCTTCAGCCTCGGACAGTATTCCTGGATGCCGGTGTGGCTGCCGGAGCTGTTCCCGACGCGGATGCGCGCCACCGGCATCGCCTTCTGCTTCAACGCGCCGCGCTTCATCGCCTTCATCGGTCCGCTGATCGCCGGCACGCTGATCGTGAGCTTCGGCGGTTTCGGCAATGCCGCGACCATGGTCGGGATGATCTATATCCTCGGCCTCGTCACCGCGCCGTTCCTGCCGGAGACAAGAGGCAAGCCGCTGCCGGAAACCGTCTGAGCGCCGCCGGGAGGAGACGATGAGCGACATACTGCCGACCACGGTCGTCGGAAGCTATCCGCAGCCGGACTGGCTGATCGACCGCGGCAATCTGCGCGGCAGGCTGCCGCCGCGGGTGCGCGCCAAGGAGATCTGGCGGATCCCCGAGCCCTTTCTCGAGGAGGCGCAGGACGACGCGACCTTGATCGCCATTCGCGATCAGGAACGCGCCGGGATCGACATCATCACCGATGGCGAAATGCGGCGGGAAAGCTATTCGAACCGCTTTGCGACGGCGCTCTCGGGCGTCGATATCGAGAAGCCCGGCACGGCGCTCGACCGCACCGGCCATGCCAACCCGGTGCCGCGCGTGGCGGGCCCGATCCGGCGGCTCAAGCCCATAGAGCTGCGCGATGTCGAGTTCCTCCGCCGCAACACCGACCGGCGCATCAAGATCACCCTGCCCGGCCCGTTCACCATGACGCAGCAGGCGCAGAACGATTATTACAAGGACGAAGAGGAGGTGGCGCTGGCCTATGCGGATGCGGTCAACGCCGAGCTCCGCGATCTCAAGCGCGCGGGCGCCGATGTCATTCAGCTCGACGAGCCCTATCTCCAGGCCCGCCCCGAGAAGGCGAAGCGCTATGGCGTCAAGGCGATCAACCGGGCGCTGGCGGGCATTGCCGGGCCGACCGCGGTGCATCTCTGCTTCGGCTATGCGCATGTCGTGCACACGCGCCCGAGCGGCTATTCCTTCCTGCCCGAGCTCGCCGACAGCGCCGCCGACCAGATCTCGATCGAGACCGCCCAGTCCAATCTCGATCTCGAAATTCTCCGCAGCCTGAAGGGCAAGACGGTGATCCTCGGCGTCATCAGCCTGGGCGACCTCGAGCCGGAAAGTTCGCAGACCGTCGCCGAGCGCATCCGCCGCGCGCTGCGCTATCTCCCGGCCGACCGCATCATTCCCGCGCCCGATTGCGGCATGAAATACATCGCGCGCCCCGCCGCCTTCGCCAAGCTCAAGGCGCTCGCCGAAGGCACCGCCATCGTCCGGCGCGAAGTGCTGGGCCGGTAAGCCGCCGCACGCCGATCCAGGGTTCGTCGCCGCGGCGGCGCAGCATCTGCCGGGCGCGGTCCGCTAGCGTCAGGAGGGCCCGAGCCATGACGGACACGACGCGCATCCTTGCTACCCATGCCGGCTGCCTGCCGCGCTCCGAGGAACTGGGCCAGATGGTCCAAGCCCGCGCCGACGGTCGGCCCTACGATTCGGCGGCGCTCGCCGAGCGCCTGAGGCGCGAGGTGGCGGAGGTCGTGCGCCAACAGGCCGCCTGCGGGCTCGACGGCGTCTGCGACGGCGAGCTCGGCAAGACCAATTTCACGACCTATGTCCGGGAACGCCTCGCCGGCTTCGAAATGCGCCCCTACAAGGCGGAGATGAGCCCGGCGCCACTCAACATTGCCGCGCGCGAGATCCGGCGCTTTCCCGGCTATTTCGCTTCCGACCGCGGTTGGGTCTCGATTCCCGTGCGCGCGCAGGCGATCTGCGCCGCGCCGCTCCGCTATGTCGGCCACGCGGCGGTAGCGACGGACATCGCCAATTTCCGCGCGGCATTGGCGAGTGTCAGCGTCGCTGAGCCGTTCATGTCGGCCAATACCCCCGGCACCATCGAGCATTGGCTCCACAATGACCACTATCCGAGCGCCGAGGCGTTCCTCTACGCCATCGCCGAAGCCATGCGCGAGGAATACAAAGCGATCGTCGATGCCGGATTCCTCTTGCAGATCGACGACCCCGACCTGCCCGATGGCTGGCAGATGTATCCGGAGATGAGCATCGAGCAGTACCGCAAATACGCCGAGCTTCGCATCGAGGCATTGAACCACGCGCTCCGCGACATTCCGCGCGAGAAGGTGCGGCTCCATGTCTGTTGGGGCAGCTTCCACGGGCCGCACCAGAGCGACATTCCGCTCGGCGACATCATCGACCTGATCTTCAAGGTGCGCGCCTCGAGCTATTCGATCGAGGCATCGAACCCCTGCCACGAGCACGAATGGCAGATCTTCGAGAACGTGAAGCCGCCGGAGCGCGCGGTGCTCATCCCCGGCGTCGTCGGCCATTGCACCGACTTCATCGAGCATCCCGATCTGGTGGCCGAGCGCCTGATTCGCTATGCCGATCTCGTCGGCCGCGACAAAGTCATGGCCGGGACGGATTGCGGCCTCGGCCATCGGGTCGGGCATGCCGAGATCGCCTGGGCGAAGCTCGCGACTTTGGCCGAAGGCGCCCGGCGCGCGACGGAACGGTTGTGGGGACGCGGCCGCACCTGATTGAGTAGAATTCAAAAAAAGGAGACCGCCATGACCCAGCGAGACAAGCCGCCGTTCCGCGCCGACCAAGTCGGCAGCCTGCTGCGTTCGGCAAAGCTAAAAAACGCGCGCGAGGCCAGGGCGCGCAACGAAATCGACGCTGCGGCGCTGCGGCGCATCGAGGACGAGGAGATTCGCGCGGCCGTGCGGCTCCAGGAGGAGATCGGCCTGCGGGCGGTCACCGACGGCGAATATCGCCGCGGCTCGTGGCAGCGCGATTTCCTCATGTCCTTCGCCAACGTCGCGGTCACGACGGCGAAGTTCAAGGCGCGTTTCCATTCCAGCGCGGGCGAAACCGAGCGCGACCTTTCCGCCTTCGCCGTCACCGGCAAGTTCAGCCGCCCGCGCGGCATCTTCGTCGAGGATTTCAAGTTCCTGAAATCGATCGCGCATGCCCTGCCGAAGCAGACGATTCCCTCGCCGACCTTGCTGCATTTTCGCGGCGGCCGCGCGCTCGTCGACGACAAAGCCTATCCCGAGATGGCCGAGTTCTTCGCCGATGTCGCCAAGGCCTATGGCGAGGAGATCGCCGATCTGGCGGCGGCCGGCTGCCGCTATCTGCAGCTCGACGACACCAACTTCGCCTATCTCTGCGATCCCGCGATACGCGAGCAGGTGCGCGGCATCGGCGAGAACCCGGAAACGCTGCCGCGCACCTATGTCGGGCTCATCAATGCTTCGATCGCGGCGCGGCCGCGCGATATGAGCGTCTGCATCCATATCTGCCGCGGCAATTTCCGCAGCACTTGGATGGCCGAGGGCGGCTACGACCCCATTGCCGAGGTCCTGTTCAACGAGGCCAAGGTCGATGGCTTCTTCCTCGAATACGACAGCGCGCGGGCGGGCGGCTTCGAACCGCTGCGCTTCCTGCCCAAAGGCAAGATCGCGGTCTTGGGCCTGGTGACGACCAAGACCGGCACGCTCGAGAGCAAGGACGCGCTGAAGCGCCGCATCGACGAGGCGCAGCGCTACGCCCCCTTGGATCAACTCGCGCTCTCGCCGCAATGCGGCTTCGCCAGCGCCGCCGAGGGCAACGATCTCGCGCTCGAGGACGAGGTCGCCAAGCTTCGTCTCGTGGTCGAGGTTGCCCGCGAGGTCTGGGGCGGCTGATCGGTCTCGCCGGGCCACTGGTCATTAGTGAAGAAGGCCGCCGAACATGCCAAGACGGCGCACGGCATCAGCCAGATCACGCCGGAGCTGGCGAAGAAGGTGAAGGTGGCGATCCGCACGACCTGAGTGGGCGGGCGCGGCGGCGCGTCGCGCGCTTCGGATGGGTCGCCCGTAAAGCTGTCCCTCAGGGATCCTCGAGAATGCCCAGGAGATAGCGGCCATAGGCGCTTTGCCGGGCCCGCTCGGCGAGGCGGCGAAGCTGGCCCGTGTCGATGAAGCCCATGCGCCAGGCGATCTCTTCTGGTGCCGCGATCTTGAGGCCCTGACGCTGCTCGACCGCCTCGATGAATTCGGCGGCGCGCAGCAGGCTTTCCGGCGTGCCCGTGTCGAGCCAGGCATAGCCGCGGCCGAGACGCTCGACCTGCAAGGTGCCGCGCGCGAGATAGCGGTTGTTGACGTCGGTGATCTCGAGCTCGCCGCGCGGCGATGGCGCCAGCGAGGCGGCGATCTCCGCGACCTCGGAATCATAGAAATAAAGCCCGGTGACGGCGTAATGCGAGGCCGGATTGCGCGGCTTCTCGACGATGCCGCAAGGCCGCCACGCGCCGTCGAATTCGACGACGCCATAGCGTTCGGGATCGGCCACCCAATAGGCGAAGAGGACGGCGCCCGTCTCGAATTGCGCGGCTTGGCGCAGCAGGCCGATGAAGCCGTCGCCGTAAAAGATGTTGTCGCCAAGAGCGAGCGCGCATTTCTCGCCGGCGATGAAGTCGCGGCCGATGAGGAAGGCCTCGGGAATGCCGCCGGGCTTGGGCTGCGCCGCATAGGAGAGCGCGATCCCCCACTCGGCGCCGCTGCCGAGGAGCGCCTGGAACAGCGGCTGCTCCCGGGGCGTGGTGATGACCAGAATGTCGCGCACGCCGGCCAGCATCAAGGTCGACAGCGGATAGTAAACCATCGGCTTGTCGTAGACCGGCAGGAGCTGCTTGCTGATGACGCCGGTCAGCGGATACATGCGGCTGCCCGTGCCGCCCGCAAGCAAAATTCCCTTCATCCCCGAATTTCCGTCCGCGTTGGCCGTGTCACGCGGACATTCTAGCCCACGGCGAGGCGCGCATCACGCGACAAGCAGCGGAACAAGCCCGCCATGCGCGGCCCGTTATCGACCCGCCCGTAGCGGCTACGCTAAGATCGCGCCGGCGATGAACAGCGAAAGCCGTCCGCGATGAAGGTGCTCGTCCTCGGCAGCCACGGACAGATCGGCAGCGAAGTGCTGCGCGCGCGATGGGCAGCGGGTGTCGCCCTGCACGGGTTGGCGCGCGCCGAGCTCGATATCGGCGACCGCGCGGCGACCTTGGCCACAGTCGCCGCGAGCGGAGCGGAGCTTGTGGTCAACGCCGCCGCCTACACCGCGGTCGATCGCGCCGAAGCCGAGACCGCCGTCGCCTTCCGCGTCAACCGCGACGGCGCCGCCAATGTCGCCGCCGCCTGCGCCGCGACCGGCGCCGCGCTCATCCATGTCTCGACCGATTATGTCTTCGACGGCAAGCAACGAACACCCTATCGCGAGGACGACTCGATCGCACCGCTCGGCGCCTATGGCAAAAGCAAGGCGGCGGGCGAAGCCGCCATCCGCGGCGCGCTCGACCGGCAGATCATCCTGCGCACGGCGTGGGTCTACGGTCGCACCGGCCAGAATTTCGTCAAGACCATGCTACGGCTCGGCGGCGAGCGCGACGAGTTGCGCGTCGTCGCCGATCAACTCGGCTCGCCGACCTCGGCCGCGGACATCGCGTTGGCGATCGCGCAGATCGCCGCCGGTCTCGGCGATGGCGGGCCGTGGGGAACCTATCACTACACGGGCGCCGGCGAAGTCACCTGGCATGGCTTCGCCGAGGCCGTCTTCGATCTCGCTTTCCCCTATACCGGCCGCCGTCCGCGCGTCACCGCCATCACCACCGCGGACTATCCGACCGCCGCGCCCAGGCCGGCCTATTCGGTGCTCGACTGCAGCAAGATCGCGGCGCGCTTCGGCATCCGGCCACTGCCCTGGCGCGACAGCCTCGCACGCATGTTGTCGGAGCATTTCGCCGCGGCCTAGCAAGGCACACCGCGCCACCGCGCTTGACGCGGCGGCCGCGGCGGCGGGAGGATTTGCTCCGACGCCGCGCGGGCACGACGCAACCGCCGCAAGAGATGGCGGGGTGCGAGCGTATAGGGGGATGGAAGATGTCTCGGAAGAATTCCGCGCTGAGTCTGCTCGGCGCCGTCATGTTGGCCGCCGCGAGCTCGACCGCGGCTCAGGCAGCCGAGCCGGTGAAGATCGGCTGCAGCATGGCGATGACCGGCGGCGTCGCGGTCAACGGCAAGCAGGTCCTGGTGGGCATGCAGATCTGGCGCGACGACGTCAATGCCAAGGGCGGTCTCTTGGGCCGTCCGGTCCAACTCATTTGCTATGACGACCAGAGCAGCCCCGCTACGGTGCCCGCCATCTATACGAAGCTCATCGAGGTCGACAAGGTCGACCTCACCGTCGGGCCCTATGCGACCAATATGGTGGTGCCGGCGCTTGCGGTGCTGATGCAGCACGACATGGCGACGGTCGGCGTGACCGCGCTCGCCGCCAACAGCCAGTTTCACTACCCCAAATATTTCTCGATGCTGCCATCCGGACCGACGCCGAAGCTCGCCAATTCCGAGGGGTTCTTCCGGCTGGCGACGATGCAGAACCCGCGTCCGCGCACCATCGCGATCTCCGCCGCCGACGCCGAATTCGCCAAGAATTCGACCGACGGCGCGCGCGAGAACGCCAAGACCGCCGGGCTCGAAGTGGTTTATGACAAGGCCTATCCGCCGGCGACCACGGATTTCGCGCCGATCGTGCGCGCGATCAACGCGACCAATCCGGACATCGTTTACAACGCCGGCTACAACCCCGACTCGATCGGCATGATCCATGCCGCCAACGAGATCGGGCTCAACGCCAAGATGTTCGGCGGCAACATGGTCGGGCTTGCCGCCACGGCGACCCGCATGCAGTTGGGCCCATTGCTCAACGGCATGGTCAGCCAGGACTTCTTCTCGCTCGGCTTCGATTTTCCCGGCCTGCAGGGGCTGCTCAAAACCTATGCGGCGCGGGCGCCAGGGGAAGGCATCGATCCGCTGGGCTACGCCTTTGCCCCCTTCGGCTATGCTGCTTTGCAGGTGCTGGGCCAAGCGGTCGAGGCGACCAAGGGCTTCGATCAGAACAAGCTCGCCGATTACATCCACGGCCACAGCTTCAACACCGTGGCTGGCGAGATCGCCTTCGGGCCGGACGGCGAGTGGACCAAGTCGCGGGTCATCAGCACGCAATTCCAGCACATCGCCGGCAATGCGGTCGAGCAGTTCGAGGACCCGAAGAAGGCCGTCATCGTCTGGCCGCCGGAATACAGGACCGGCGACTTCATCTATTCCTTCCAGAATGCCCGGAAATAGACGGGCGGAAACTTGCCAGCCGAGAGGCGTTCGTGTATGCCGACGCGCGTCAGGCCCGAACGGCCCATAAACAGTCA
Organism: Allostellaceae bacterium; assembly: GCA_035604195.1. Taxonomy (GTDB): domain Bacteria; phylum Pseudomonadota; class Alphaproteobacteria; order ATCC43930; family CGMCC-115725; genus DATJLY01. Next base: position 23,060 of record DATNIY010000046.1, on the reverse strand, counting down.
AGGAAACACGTGGCTTCGCTGCCGTAGCTCAGTGGTAGAGCACCCCCTTGGTAAGGGGGAGGTCGTAAGTTCAATCCTTACCGGCAGCACCATTATTTTCAATGGCTTGTGCAAGGGCCGTCGGCGACCGCGGCTCCGGCCGCTCCGTTAAGGCTATGCAGTTGCGCGCTTCGGTGGAGAAATGGACCGATTGACGCCTATTCCTGGACCTGCGCGATCAAGCTCGTAATGCCGCCGGTTGCGAAGTTCGGCAGATCGGCCACCGCCTTTCGCGCCTCCGGTGTCGCCAACACGCGCTGCATGTGCTCGGGACTGTCGAAATAGAGTTCCGCCATACGATAGAACGCGGGCGTTCCGCCATCGGGCGTACCGGTCACTTTGGCAAGCTCGATACGCCGCAGGCCCTGAATTTGCGAGGCAATCGGCATGTGCGTCTCCGCATAATACCGCTCGAAGGCAGCAGGGTCCTTGGGCTGGCCGTAAAGCAGGGTCAGTTTGATCATGGTCGGTACCTGTCTCTCGCGACCGGATCGTTTACCATCGACCAACGTCGCAGGCGATCTAAATCGACATTCTCTGGACCGACAGCACCATGGCAAACTGCGCTATTTCCCCGTGACGATAATCCTGACCGAAGCATGCGGGGCCCGCGGGGCGCTCCTGATTCGGCCCGCGGTCGGAGAGAAAAATTTAGTCCTACCAACGACTTGCAGAAAAAAAAGGGCCGCACCGAAGTGCGGCCCAGGTTCAGGGAGGAAAAGCCCGAAGGACTTGCAATGCACGGCATAACCGCGAATTGCACGGTCGTTATACCCGGCAAATCCTCAACAAAAGGTTAACGCGCCGGTCGCCCGGGCAGAATTTCTGCCATCGCCAGCACCCCCGGGGCGCCGGCGAGCCTACACCCGGCCACCAGGCTCAGGCCTTGGCGACCGTGTCGAAATAGTCGTTGATGGATTGCACGAGCCCCGCCGCCAGCTTGCGCTGATAGGATTCCTGCTGCAGCAGGCGCTCTTCCTCGCGGTTGGAGAGGCAGCCGGTCTCGACCAGAGCCGAGGGAACGTCCGGCGCCTTGAGCACGGCGAAGCCCGCCGAGCGATGGGTGTGGTCGAGGAGACGGACGCGCTTGCCGAGCTCCGTCACCAGCTCTTGCGCCAGGCGCAGCGACAAATTGTTGGTCTCGCGCCGCGCCAGGTCGAAAAGGATGTTGCTGACCTCGGGCGCGTGGCGCGACAGATCGACGCCGGCGACCGGACCCGCCACCAAATCGGCGCTGTTTTCGCGTGCGGCGAGCGCGGCTGCTTGGGCGTCGGATGCCCGCTCCGAGAGCGTGAAGACCGAGGCGCCGCGCCATTGCTCCTCGGGCAGCGCATCGGCATGAATCGACAACAGCAACTCGGCGCCCGCGGCGCGCGCCCGCGCCACCCGCTCGCCCAGCGGCACGAACTCGTCGCCTTGGCGCGTCAGCGCGATGCGATAGCGCCGCGTCGCCTCGAGCTCGCGGCCGAGTTCCTGAGCCAGGGCCAGGGTCACGTCTTTCTCATAAGCGCCGCTCAGCCCGATGCAGCCGGGATCGACGCCGCCATGGCCCGGATCGAGAGCGACGAGCCGCAAACCGCGCGACCCGCGCCGCGGCTCGGCCAGCGCCTGGCCCCACGGCGTGACGCACGCTCCAGCCGCCGTAACTCCGAGGAGCCGCAGAAACCCGCGCCGATCGCAACCGCCGAATTGCACCACCGCCGTCTCCGCCCCGGTCAGGAATCGTACCCGGCTTTAGAAGCACTACGGAGGTTCATTATAAGTTAAAATCAGGAATCGTCTATATCTAATTGGTCTTAAAAGATAAAAGTTTTGAAAGCATCGGCTTCGCAGAGCGCTGCCGCCCGCTCGGCTTGGCGAAAGCGCAAAAAATTCAGGCCTGGAGGTCGACGACGATGCGGCCGCGGATGCCGCCTTCGAGGATGCGGCGGCCAAGCTCGGGCAGCGCCGCGAGCGGGACTGTCTCGGTCATGCTCTCCAGCGCCTCGGCCGGGAGGTCGCGTGCGAGCCGGTTCCAAGCGACTCGCCGGCGCTCGAGCGGGCACAGCACGGAATCGATGCCCAAAAGGTTCACGCCGCGCAGCAGAAAAGGAATGACGCTCGCCGGCAGGTCGTTGCCGCCGGCCAGGCCGCAGGCGGCGACGCTGGCGCGGTAGCGCAGCTGCGTCAGGATCGAAGCGAGCGTCGTGCTGCCGACCGCATCGACCGCGCCGGCCCAGCGCTCGTTGTCGAGCGGCCGCGCCGGCGGCTTGGCGAGTTCGGCGCGGTCGATAAAACCCGCCGCGCCCAGGCCTGCGAGATACTCATGCGCCGCCGGCCGCCCGGTGGAAGCGACGACGCGATGCCCGGCGCGCGCGAGCAACGCCACGGCGACGCTGCCGACCCCGCCGGCGGCGCCGGTCACCAGCGCCTCGCCGTCGCCGGGTTTGAGCCCGTGCTCCTCGAGCGCCAGCACGGCCAGCACGGCGGCGAGGCCGGCAGTGCCGATGGTCATGGCATGCTTGAGGCTCATGCCCGGCGGCAGCGGCACGAGTTGGCTCGCCTTGACCCGCGCCTTCTCGGCATAGCCGCCCCATTGCTGCTCGCCGACTCGCCAACCCGTCAGGATCACCGCATCGCCCGGCTTGTAATCCGGCGAATCCGAGCGCTCGACCGTGCCGGAGAAATCGACGCCCGGCACATGCGGGTATTTCCGCACCAGCCGGCCCAGGCCGTGCAGAATCATCCCGTCCTTGTAGTTGAGCGTCGAGTAGCGCACGGCGACCGTGACCTCGCTGGGCGGCAAATCGCTTTCCGCCAGCCGGGCGATGCGCGACGTGACCTTGCCGGCGGATTCCTCGAGCAGAAGCGCCCGAAAATCGCTCATCGCAACCGTTCGAGAATGCTCACGTAATTCGCCACCGCCGCGCCACCCATGTTGAAGACGGCGGCGAGATCGGCGTCCTTCACCTGGATGCCGCCGGCGGTGCCGGTGAGCTGCATCGCCTGCAGCACATGCATCGACACGCCGGTCGCGCCGATCGGATGGCCCTTCGCCTTGAGCCCGCCCGATGGATTGACCGGAAGCCTGCCGTCCTTCTCGGTCCAGCCTTCCTCGATGGCGCGCGCCCCCTGCCCTTGCGGCGTCAGCCCCATCGCCTCGTAGGTCATGAGTTCGGCGATGGTGAAGCAATCATGCACCTCGGCGCAGGAGAGATCGTCGAGGCCCACGCGCGCGGTCTTGAGCGCGCGCCGCCAGGCTTCCGCCGGGCCTTCGAAGGCGGCCATGTCGCGCCGGCTCATCGGCAGGAAATCGTTGACCTGCTCGGCCGCGCGGAACACCACCGCCTTGTCGCAGCCGAGCGCCGTATCGACATCGGTCAGCACGAGCGCCGCCGCCCCGTCCGAGACCAGCGAGCAATCGGTGCGGCGCAAGGGACCGGCGACGAGCGGGTTCTTCTCCGAAACGGTGCGGCAGAACTCGTATCCCAAATCCTTCTGCATCTGCGCCAGCGGATTGGCGGCGCCGTTCTTGTGGTTCTTCGCGGCGATCCGCGCCATCGCGTCGGACTTGTCGCCCCAGCGCTGGAAATAGGTTTGCGCGATGCGGCCGAAGACGCCGGCGAAGCCGCCCTCGATGCCGCTCTCCTCGCGCAAATACGCCGCGCGGATGAGGATCTCGCCGACCGCCGGGCCGGTGATCTCCGACATCTTCTCGACGCCGACCGCCAGCACGGTGCGCGCCCGCTTGGCGGCGATCGCATTCAGCCCCTGATAGATCGCGGCCGAGCCGGTGGCGCAGGCATTCTCGACCCGCGTCGTCCGCTTGAAGCGCAGCGAAGGGTCGAGCTGCAGCACCAGCGAGGAGGGAAACTCCTGGCGCACGAGGCCAGCATTCATCGTGCCCAGATAAATTTCGTCGATGTCGGCGGGCGTCATCCCGGCGTCGCGGATGGCGTCCCCGGCGACGTGCAGGATGAGCGATTCGATGTCCTCGCCTTCGAGCTTGCCGAAGCGCGAATGGGACCAGCCGACGATGCAAGCAGTCATGGCGTCACCTCGAGGAGGGTGGGTGCTCGAGCCGAGCATATAGTAGTCGCAACGGCGTTGGCAAAGCCGCGGCTCAGCCCCGCGCTGCGAGCGCCTCGAACGCGTCGCCTTCGAGGGCGCGGCCCTCGATGTGGTGGCGGTGCCAGAGCGCGTAGAAGAGCAAGGTCCAGGCGGCGAGGCTCTCATGGCGCGCCTTGGGCGCCCGGAAGAGCTTTTCGACCCGGTCGGGGAGACAGATTTCCTGCACCCCCGGCTGCGCCGCCACCAAGGGCCCAAGCTCGGCGCCGCGGCGCGCGATCCATTCGCCCACCGGCACGGTGAAGCCGCGCTTGCGCGCGAAGGGTTCGGCAACGGCGACTTGCTCGCCGAGCCAGCGCCGCAGCAGCCACTTGCCGACGCCTCGGCGCAACTTGAGATCGTCGGGCAGGCGAAAGGCGAAATCCGCGACCAGCGGGTCGAGAAAGGGCGTACGCCCCTCGACGCCATGCGCCATGAGGCAGCGGTCGAGCTTGGTCAGGAGATCATTGGGCAGCCAGTCCGCGCAATCCGTCGCCTGCGCCACTTGCAGCCGCGTGCGCTCCGGGCGCGCGGCATTGAGCTCGGCCGCGGCGATGCCGTCGCGCCAGCCCGCGAGATCGCCGCGCAGGAGACCGAGGCGCTCGAGATTGCCGCGCGCGCGCATGCGCTTGCCGCCCGCCCACCACGGCCGGCTCATGCTGCGGTAGCGGCCATAGCCGGCGAAAAGCTCGTCGCCGCCTTCGCCGCTCAAGATGACCTTGAGCCCGGCCGCGTGCGCCGCCGCGGCCAGCTTGTAGGTCGGCAGAACCGCATAATCCGCGGCGGGATCGTCGAGCGCGCGCGCCACCTCCGGCAGAAGCCGCCAGAAATCCGCCGCCGTGAACTCGATCTCGGTGTGCTCTGCGCCCAAACTCCGCGCGACGGCGCGCGCCTGGGCGCGCTCGTCGGCGGCGCCGCTCTGCGGAAAGCCGACGGTGAAGGCCTGGACCGGCCGCGCGTTGAGCCGCGCCATCATCGCCAGCACCGCCGATGAATCGATGCCGCCCGACAGGAACATGCCATAGGGCACGTCGGAGCGCTGATGCAGAGTGACGCTGTCGGCGAAGACGCGGTCGAGCGCGGCGAGCGCCGCCGCCTCGTCTTGCGTGGCGACCTCTCCCGCCGGCAGCGCCGCGATCCGGCGCCGCTCGACGACGCGGCCCTTCGCCACCACGATCGTCTCGCCAGGCAGCACCCGCTTGATCTCGGCGAAAATCGTGTCGCGGCCGGTGGTGAATTGAAGCTGCAGCAACTCGTTGCGCGCTTGACGCTGCAGCGCCACGAGAACCACGCCGGAACGCAGCAGGCTCTGCGGCTCCGAAGCGAAGGCGAAGCCGGCCGCGGTCTCGGCGTAATAGAGCGGCTTGATGCCGAAGGGATCGCGCGCCAGGACGAGCCGCCCCGCCGCCGGATCGTGCAGCGCCAGCGCGTACATGCCCCGCAGATGCCGCGCAAAGTCGAGCCCGTGCCGGCGGTAGAGATGGAGCGGCAGCTCGCAATCCGACTGCGTCGCGCAGGCGATGTCCGGCAGCTCGGCCCTGAGCTCGATATAATTGTAGATCTCGGCATTGGCGACGAGCGCAGCGCCGCCGGGCTCGTAAAGCGGCTGATCGCCGGTGGCGAGGTCGATGATGGCGAGCCGCGTTTGGACCATGCCGACATCGCCCGAGCGGTAGTGCCCGGTGCCGTCGGGCCCGCGGTGGAGCAGCGCCGCCTCCATCGCCTGCAAGCGCGCGGCAGGCGGCGGCTCGCCGCTCGCCGTCATCATTCCGGCAATGCCGCACATCAGCGCCGCACCTGCGCCAGGAACTCGCGATAAAGCGCGATGACGCGCGCCGCGCCGAACTCGGCCTCGTAGGCGGCGCGGGCGGCGGCCGCGATCGCGCGGCGCAACTCCGCATCGGTCGTGAGCTTGGCCATCGCTCGCGCGAGCGCCGGCGCGTCGTCGATCGGCACCAGGAGCCCGGTCTCGCCCTCGCGGATGAGCGCGCGCGGACCTTCGCTTGCCGTCGCAACCACCGGCACGCCGGCGGCCCAGGCCTCGATCACGACATTGCCCAAGGGCTCGTGCCGCGAGGATGAGACCAGCACATCCGCCGCCGCCAGTAGCGCTGCCTTATCCTCGCGCCAGCCGAGAAAATGCACGCGCGCCGCGATGCCTAATTCCTGCGCCTGCCGCTCGAGCGCCTGCCGCTCCTCGCCCTCGCCGGCGAGCCAAAGATGGAGCCGCGGCAGCGCCGCCACCGCCGCGAGCAGCACATCGAAGCCCTTGTTGGGATGAAGCCGGCCCATTGCCAAGGCCAAGGGCGCATCCTCGGGCGTCGTCAAGCTGGCGCGCGGCAACGGCGGCGCGCGCTCGTCGGCGACGAAATTCGGCAGATAATGGACGCGCCCAGCGGGCCAGCCCGCGCGTTGAACATAGGCGACGATGTCGCGCGTGTTGCCGATCAGATGATCGCAGCGCCGGTAGTATTTCAGATCGTAATAGCCGCCGAGCCGCGCCACATGCACGAAGTCGCCGCTCGGACACGAAGCGGTCGCGCGGCTCATCCAGGTCAATGCGACCTCCGGCCGGAATTCCGCGACCGCCGTGCGGAAGAGACGCGGCGTGGCGAAATCGAGCCGGCCGCCGAAGGCGAGCTCGATGGGGGCGAGCCCGGCCTGGCTCAGGCGCGCGGTCCGCTCGGCGTCGCGCCGGATGAGCAGGCGCTGCACTTCGCCGGCGTGTGCGAGGCCAATGACAAGCCGCTCGAAGAATGCCTCGGCGCCGCCATGATGCTGCCCCGCCATCGCCTGGAGCAGCCGCGTCATGCCGCCAAGGCCTCGAAGCGCTCGGCCACTTCGTTCCAACTCGAGCCGCGCTGACGCGCGAGCGCCTCTTTGTGCTGGCGTTGCCACAGCGCATCGTCGGCGAGGAGCGCGACCGCCGCGCGCGCGAAGCCCTCATCAGCGGCGGCGACGGCGCCGGTGACGCCGTCGATGACGCGCTCTGGCAGCGAGCCCAAGGGCTGCACCACCGCCGGAACGCCGAGCGCCTGCGCCTCGGCGACGGCGAGACAGAAGGTCTCGTTTTCATCGCCGCGATAGAGCATCGCGCGCGAGGCTTCGAGCGCCTTGATCAGCGCCTCGCGCGGCAACGGCGCGTGCCGGCGCACGCCGATCGCCCCGAGCGCATCGGCGCGCGCCAGCACCGCCGCCATCTCTGCCGCCTTGGCGCCGCCGACGCTGCCATAGACCGCCGGCCCGCAGTAGAGATGAAGCTCCGCCTGCGGCAGCGCCGGATGAATCCGCGCTTCCCAGAGATCGAGCAGCCAGCCAAGTCCGCGCAACGGATTCGAAGTGAAGATCGCGCGCGGCGGCGGGGTCGCGCGCGGCACGGCGTGGCGGAATGCCTCGGCAATTCCATAGGGGATGATTGCGCTGCCGCCGCGCGGCATCCACCACGGCACCGTCGCGGCATGATAGGCGCCGATGGTCACGATGATCGGGCGATGCCGCAGCAGCGCCAGCAAGTAGCGCGGCTTCGCGAGATATCGCCCGGGATTGTGGATCCAGAAGATTCGGCACTGCGCCTGACGCGCCAAGCCGACGAGCCGGTCGGCACGGTTGGCGATATAGAGATCGGCGCGCTCCGGCACGCCCGCGGCAATCGATTCCCACAATACGCCCTTATGCGCCAACGGCTTTTCGCAGCGATTGCGCACCAGCACGCGATGGCCGCGCGCGGCGAAGGCCTCGGCGAGAGCAAGGAAAGCCGCTTCGGCGCCGCCCAAGGGGCCGGTCTCCGGCGTCGTGCCATCGAAGGCGATGCCGTCGTCGGCCATGACGATGAGCGCCATCAAGCGGCCTCGCCATGGAGGCGAACCCACAGGCTCCGTGCCGCCGCCTCCGCCGCATCGACGGTGAGCGAGTCCATTAGCGTGTCGGTCGTGCGCGGGTCGAAGCCGGGCGGAAACAGTTCGAGGAACGGCACCGCGGTCGCGGCGATCGCGGTGCACTTCCCCCAGGGCGCATAATGCTCGAGCGGGCTCGGGCCGAAGAGGCCGAGCGTCGGCGCGCCCGCCGCCGCGGCGAGATGCATGAGGCCGGTGTCGTTGCCGATGAAGAGCGCCGCCCGGCGCAGGATCGCCGCCGCGGTCAGGAGATCGACGCGCCCGACCAAATCGATGCACCGCGCCGGCGGCAAGGCGGCCAGCAACGGCGCCGCCTGCGCCCGCTCATGCGCCGCCGCCAGCACGGCGACGCGCGCGCCGGGGAGCGGCCCGCTCGGCGCAATGAGGCGCAGCGCCAGCTCGGCGAAGCGCTCGGCACGCCATTCCTTGCCGCGCCAATTGGCGGCCGGGCCGATCGCCAGCACCGGTTCGCCCGGCGGCACCAACGCCAACGCGTGCGCCTCGTGACGCGGCGCCAGCCAAACGCGCGGCGCCGGCGGCGGATCGAGCGCGAAGAGCCGCGCAAGCTGGCGGACCTTGTGCTCGCCGCCGTCGCGCTTGGCGAGCACGCGCCGCTCGCGCGTCCACAGCAGATAGGCCAATGCCGAGCCGCGAAGATCGACCACGAGATCCCAGCGCCGCGCCGCCACGGCACGGTAGAGATCGAGCCAATGCAGTGCTAGCCGCCGCTTGGGCAAGGGGATGAGGCGCTCGAGTCCGGGCACCGCCTCGAACAGCGGCAAGGCGAGCGGCCCGGCGGCGATGGTGAATTGCGCGCCGGGGTAGCGCTCGACGAGATGCCCCAAGAGCCCGGTCGAGAGCACGGCGTCGCCGATGCGCGTCGCCGTGACGAAGAGTATTCTCATGAGCCCCAGGAAATCCCGCCTCCGGCCCGTGCGCGCCGGCGGCGTTATACGGCCGGCCCCACGGCTTGCCAAGCCTCGGTCCGCCGCTTACCTCTAAGCTGCGAAAGAAGAGACCAATGGTGCGACCGGCCTATGCAATGCTCGCGGAGCGCGGCGTGCTCGAGATCGCCGGCGCGGATCGCCACGCCTTCCTGCAGGGGCTCATTTCGAACGACGTCAGCAAGGCCGCGCCCGACCGCGCCATCCACGCGGCGCTGCTCACCGCGCAGGGCAAGTATCTCAACGACTTCTTTGTCGTCGCGCTGGGCGAAGCGCTCTACCTCGACGCCGAGGCGGCGCGGCTCGAGGAGCTGCGGCGGCGCCTGTCGCTCTACAAGCTGCGCTCGAAGGTCACGCTCGCCATCGCCAGCGAGCGCTTCGGCGTCGCGGTTGCCTGGGGCACGGGCGCGGCGGCGGCGCTGGGCCTGCCCGAGCAGCCCGGCGCGGCGCGCGAATTCGCCGGGGGCCTTGCCTATGTCGACCCGCGGCTGGCCGCGCTCGGCGCGCGTGCGCTCTTGCCGTGCGGCGCGGGAACCGCCGCGTTGGCGGAAGCGGGCTTGGCGCAAGGCGATGCAGCGGCTTATGACCGGCTGCGCCTGTCGCTGGGCGTGCCCGACGGCAGCCGCGATCTCGAGGTCGAGCGCGCGATCCTGCTCGAGTCGGGATTCGACGAGCTCAACGGCATCGATTGGCAGAAGGGCTGTTATATGGGCCAAGAGCTCACCGCACGCACCAAGTACCGTGCGCTCATCAAGAAGCGGCTGTTGCCGGTCGATGTCGAGGGCAAGCTGCCGCCGCCGGGCACGCCGGTGATGTTGGGCGATGCAGAGGCCGGCGAGCTGCGTTCCGGCCGTGACGGGTTGGCGCTGGCGCTATTGCGGCTCGAAGCCGTCGAGGCCGCGGCGAAGACCGGTGCCGCGCTCACCGCTGGCGAGGCGCGCCTGACGCCCCATCAGCCGGAGTGGTTGAAGCTCCCGCAGTGAGATCAACCAGCTCCATAGCGGCGCCCGGCTAGGCCGTCGTCTCCACCGCCTCCTTCGATAGCGCGGCTTGCGCCGCGGCCAAGCGCGCGATCGGCACGCGATAGGGCGAGCAGGAGACATAGTCGAGACCAAGCTCCTGGCAGAAGCGCACCGAGGCGGGATCGCCGCCGTGCTCGCCGCAGATGCCGAGCTTCAGATTGTGACGCGCGCGGCGGCCGCGCGCGGCGGCGATCTTCATCATCTCGCCGACGCCCTCGCGGTCGATGGTGACGAACGGGTCCTGCTCGAGGATGCCCTGCTTGAGATAGGCGGTGAGGAAGCTGCCGGCATCGTCGCGCGACAGGCCGAAACAGGTCTGCGTGAGATCATTGGTGCCGAAGCTGAAGAATTCCGCGGTCTCGGCGATCTCGCCAGCGCACAGCACGGCGCGCGGCAGCTCGATCATCGTGCCGACCATGTATTTGACCGGGATGCCCGTGGCCTGCCGCACCTCGCCGGCGATGCGGTCGATCATCGCCTTGAGGATGTCGAGCTCCTTCTTGATCGCGACCAACGGAATCATGACCTCCGGCTCGATCGCGGCGCCGGTCTCCTTGGTCACCAGCGCAGCGGCTTCGAAGATGGCGCGCGCCTGCATCTCGTAGATCTCGGGCGCGGTGATGGCGAGCCGGCAGCCGCGGTGGCCGAGCATCGGATTGCTCTCGTGCAGCGCCAATGCGCGATGGCGGATCGCGCTCAGATCCTTGCCGGTGGCGCGCGCCACCTCCTGCATCTCGCCGTCGGTCTTGGGCAGGAACTCGTGCAGCGGCGGATCCAAAAGCCGTATCGTCACCGGGAGCCGCCCCATGATGCGGAAGATCTCGATGAAGTCGCCGCGCTGCATCGGCAGCAACTTGGCCAGCGCCGCCTTCCGCCCCTCGGAATCGTCGGCCATGATCATCTCGCGCACCGCGACGATGCGGTCGGCGTCGAAGAACATGTGCTCGGTGCGGCAGAGGCCGATGCCCTCGGCGCCGAAGCGGCGCGCGGTGCGCGCATCCGCGGGCGTGTCGGCATTGGTGCGCACGCGCATCTTGCGCACCTCGTCCGCCCATTGCATGAGCGTTGCGAAATCGCCGGAGAGCTCGGGCTGGATGGTCGGCACCTCGCCGAGAATGACTTCGCCGGTGGAGCCGTTGATGGTGATGGTCTCGCCCGCCTTCACCACTTTGTCGCGCACCGACAGGGTCTGCTGGGCATAATCGACGCGCAGGTCGCCGGCGCCGGCGACGCAGGCGCGCCCCATGCCGCGCGCCACCACGGCGGCGTGGCTCGTCATGCCGCCGCGGGTCGTGAGGATGCCCTTGGCCGCGTGCATGCCGTGGATGTCCTCGGGACTGGTCTCGATGCGCACGAGGATCACGGCTTCGCCCTTGGCGGCGCGCGCTTCCGCCTCGTTGGCGGAGAAGACGACGGCGCCCGCCGCCGCGCCCGGCGATGCCGGCAGGCCGCGTGCCAATACGGTCTTCTTGGCATTCGGGTCGAGCGTCGGGTGAAGCAGCTGGTCGAGCGAGCCGGGTTCGATGCGGCGGATCGCTTCTTTCTTGTCGATCACGCCGCCCTCCGCCATATCGACGGCGATCTTGAGCGCCGCCGCCGCGGTGCGCTTGCCGGTGCGGGTCTGCAGCATGTAGAGCTTGCCCTTCTGCACCGTGAACTCGATGTCCTGCATGTCGCGGTAATGCGCTTCGAGCTTGCGGCGGACGGCTTCGAGCTCGGCGAAGACCTGGGGCATCACCTCTTCCATGGCGGGAAGCGACGAGTTGTTCCCCTTCTTGCCGGCGATGGTGAGGTGCTGCGGGGTGCGGATGCCCGCCACCACATCCTCGCCCTGGGCGTTGACGAGATACTCGCCGTAGAACGCGTTTTCGCCGTTCGAGGGATTGCGCGTGAAGGCGACGCCGGTGGCGCAATCATCGCCCATATTGCCGAAGACCATTGCCTGCACGTTGACCGCGGTGCCCCAATCCGCGGGGATGTCGTGGAGCCGGCGATAGGTGATGGCGCGCTGGTTCATCCAGGAGCCGAAGACGGCGCTGATGGCGCCCCAGAGCTGCTCCTGCGGCTGCTGCGGAAAGGGCGAGCCCAACTCGCGCTGGACCAGTTGCTTGTAGGAGGCGACCACGTCCTTCCAGGCATCGGCCGAAAGCTCGGTGTCGAGGGTCGCGCCGATGTCGAGCTTGTGGTTCTCGATGATGTCCTCGAAGTGGTGATGGTCGACGCCGAGCACGACCTGGCCATACATTTGGATGAAGCGGCGGTAGCTGTCATAGGCGAAGCGCGTGTCGCCGCTCCGGCGGGCGAGGCCCTCGACCGTCCGGTCGTTGAGTCCCAAATTGAGGACGGTGTCCATCATGCCCGGCATCGAAGCGCGCGCGCCCGAGCGCACCGAGACCAAGAGCGGATTGGCCGGATCGCCGAAGCGGGCGCCGATGCGCTCCTCGAGCTGCTTCAGCGCCTTGTCCACCTGCTCGCGCAGGTCCTTGGGGTAGGCCTTTTGATTGCCATAGAAATGGGTGCAGACCTCGGTGGTGATGGTGAAACCCGGCGGCACCGGCAGGCTGAGATTGCTCATCTCCGCGAGATTGGCGCCTTTGCCGCCCAGAAGGTTCTTCATCTCGGCCCGGCCCTCGGCGCTGCCCGCGCCGAAGCTGTAGACCCATTTCGTCATCGCCCACCTATCCTTCGATCAGCGAGAAGTCGGCAACCCGATTGAGCGTGTCGCGGATTTGCGCCAGCAGCCGCAGCCGGTTGCCGCGCAGCGCCCGATCCTCGGTATTAACGGTTACTTTGGTAAAAAATTCATCTATTGGCCGGCGCAGCGCCGCCAGCGCCGCCATCGCCTCGGTGAAGGCTTCGCGGGCAAGGGCATCCGTACTGCGCTTTACCGCCGTGGCGAGGCTCTCGACGAGGACGTGTTCCTCGCTCTGCGCGAACAGCTTGGGCTCGGGCGCGCCCTCGTAGGTCTTGCCGTCCTTGCGCTCCTCGATGCGCACGATATTCGCGGCCCGGCGATAGGCCACCAGGAGATTGGCGCCGTCATCGGTCTTGAGAAATGCGGCGAGCGCATCGACCCGCGCCAAAAGCCGCACCAGATCGTCCTCGCCGCCCAAGGCGAAGACCGCGGCGATCAGATCGTGCCGCTCGCCCTGGTCGCGCAGCGCGACCTTGAGGCGGTCGGCGAAGAAGGCCAAAAGCTCGTCGGTCGGGTCCTTGACGTCGCCCGCGATCACCGCGGCCTGCCGGAACATGGCCGCAAGCGGCGCGCGCAAGCCATTCTCGATGATGAGGCGTATGACGCCCAGAGCGGCGCGGCGCAGCGCATAGGGATCTTTGGAGCCGGTCGGGGTTTCGCCGATGGCGAAGAAGCCCACGAGCGTGTCGATCTTGTCGGCAAGCGCCACGGCGACGCTCGTGGGCGCGGTCGGGCAGCGGTCGTTGGGACCCAAGGGCGAGTAATGCTCGGCGATCGCCTCGGCCACTTCCGGCGCCTCGCCGTCATGGCGCGCGTAGTAGCGGCCCATGACGCCCTGCAGCTCCGGGAACTCGCCGACCATGCCGGTCGAAAGGTCCGCCTTGGCCAGTTCGGCGGCACGCACCACCTGGTGGGCCGCGGCGCCGGGAACATGTGGCACCAGCGCTTCGGCCAAGCGCATCACGCGTCCGACCTTGTCGAGCACGCTGCCGAGCTTGGCGTGAAAGACTCGCTCGGCGAGCTTCGGAATGCGCGCGGCGAGCGGCATCTTGCGGTCCTGTTCCCAGAAGAACACCGCATCCGACAGCCGCGCCCGCAGCACGCGCTCGTTGCCGGCGACGATCTGCTTGCCGCCATCGGCGGTCCGCATATTGGCGACGACGAGGAAATAGGGCGCGAGCCGCCCGCTCTCTTCGAGGCAGGCGAAGTATTTCTGATGGGTCCGCATCGAGGTGGTCAGCACCTCCGGCGGCAGGCCCATGAAATCCTGATCGATCCGCCCCGTCAGCGCGACCGGCCATTCGACCAGCCCGGTCACCTCGTCGAGCAGCCCCGGATCGGGCTTGAGCCGGAAGCCCAGGCCCTTGGCCGCCTTCTCGAGCTGCGCCGCGATCGAGACCTCGCGGTCGACCGGGTCAAGAATGACATGGTGCTCGCGCAGCTTCTCGTGATATTCCGCGAAATCGCGCACGCGGAATGGCTTCGGCGCAAGGAAGCGATGCCCGCGCGTCGCGTCGCCGACCGGGACGCCGTCGAGCGCCAAGGGCAGGACTTTGCCGTCGAAGAGCGCGACGACGCTGGTCAGGGGCCTGACCCAGCGGAAGCTCGCCGCCGGGAAGCGCATCGACTTCGGCCAAGGCAGGTCGAGGATGGCGGCGCGCAGCAGCTCCGGCAGCACTTCGGCGGTGGGCCTTCCGGCGCGGCGAATGACGGCGAAATAGAACACGCCCTTGCCGGTGTCGCGCGTCTCGCATTGCGCGAGCGCGGTCAAGCCGCTGGATTTGAGGAAGCCCTGGACCGCCGCCTCGGGCGCGCCGTGGCGCGGGCCGCGCCGCTCCTCGTTGACATCGGCCTGCGCCGCGGGCATTCCGTCCACGACCAGCGTCAGGCGGCGCGGCGTGACGAAGACGCGCGCATCGGGCGCGCTCAAGCCGGCGGCGGCTAGTTTTTCCGTGACGAGACGGCGAAGATCCTCGGCTGCGCCCTTCTGCATCCGCGCCGGGATCTCTTCGGTCAGGAGTTCGAGGAGAAGGTCGGGCATTGCCCTATTCCTGGCCTTCGAGCCAGCCTTCGCAGCACGTTTTGGCGAGCGCGCGCACGCGGCCGATATAGGCGGCGCGCTCCGTCACCGAGATGACGCCGCGCGCATCGAGCAAATTGAAGGTGTGGCTCGCCTTGATGCACTGATCATAGGCGGGGAGCGGCAGATGGCGAGTGAGGAGCGCCCGGCACTCCTTCTCGGCATCGGCGAAGTGACGGAACAGCAGCTCGGTGTCGGCGTACTCGAAATTATAGGCGGAGAACTCGCGCTCGGCGCGCTTGAACACCTGGCCGTAAGTGACTCCCGTACCGTTGTAGTCGAGGTCATAGACGTTTTCGACGCCCTGGACATACATGGCCAGGCGCTCGAGCCCATAGGTCAGCTCGGTCGAGACCGGATCGCATTCGATGCCGCCGACCTGCTGGAAATAAGTGAATTGCGTCACCTCCATGCCGTCGAGCCAGATCTCCCAGCCCAGCCCCCAGGCGCCCAGGGTCGGGCTCTCCCAATCGTCCTCGACGAAGCGGATGTCGTGATGCCCGGCCTCGATGCCGAGCGCGGCGAGGCTGGCGAGGTAGAGATCCTGGCTGTCCGGCGGCGCCGGCTTCAGGATGACCTGGAACTGATAATAGTGTTGCAGCCGGTTGGGGTTTTCGCCGTAGCGGCCGTCCGTCGGCCGACGCGAGGGCTGGACATAGGCCGCCTTCCATGGCTTCGGCCCGAGCGCACGCAAGGTCGTCGCGGGATGGAAGGTGCCGGCGCCGACCTCGACGTCATAGGGCTGGAGGATGATGCAGCCCCGATCCGCCCAGAACTGCTGGAGTCTGAGAATGAGCGCCTGGAAGCTGTCGCTCGCTGTGGCGCCGCCGCCCGCCATCGCCCTGTCCGGGGAAGGTTGCTGGTGCACCGCACCATAATCGCGTCACGGCAGAGGGTCAAGGCGACACAACAACTTGTGGGTCGGCGCGCTTAACCTCCCCAGGGACAGTCGGCGCGTCCGCAGGAAGCGCGGCTTTTCACCGCGACATAGGCGCCGCAGCGCGGACATTTGACGAGATCTTCCGCGGCGCGGCTGCCGTCCTGGCTGTCGTCCCGGCGCTGCCCGCCGGTCTGCCGGCGCAACCGCTGGCGAATTTCCTCGACCCGCTGGACATACTTGAATCCGTACCAGACAATGCCGATCAGCAGAATGAGGATAAGGAGCTTGCCGAGGCTGAGGCCGAGCATGCCCCGGTGTAGCGCGTTGGCGGCGACAAATACATTGCTTCTTCGGCCGCTCTCGGGCGCGCCGCTGGAACCGCAAAGGAGTACCGCATGCGACATGGCGCAATCATTGCTGCGCTCTCGCTCATCGCCGGCCTCGCGGGCTGCGCTACCGGCTACGACTGGATGCAGAGAAGCGCCGCGTATCAGCCCGACAACGCCGGAATCTATCAGAGCTCGGGCACCGCGGCCGGATGGGGCGACCGCTACCCCAACGGCTATGGCTATGCCAATCCCTTGACGGACCCGGGCCCGGCAGGGGCGGGCCGCCGCTAACGCAGTCCTGCCTCACAAGCCGAAGCGCGCCCAGATCAAGCGCTCTTCGAGCCGAGACGCGAGATCGGTCGCGATGTCGGCGATATCGGGCCGCCGCGGCAGGCCCAAGAACGGCAGCCGAAACCGCCGGCGTTCGGGATCGACGAATCTGAGCCGGACCTGCGCGCCGAAGCGGTCGCGCATGACCCCGCGCAGATCGCCGATGCCGTCGACAAGCCCCAAGGTCAGGGCGCGGCGGCCAGTAAACACCTCGCCGCCGAAGAGCGCCTCTTCCTCGCCCTTGAGCCGCGTGCCGCGGCGCAAACGCACCAGCGTCTTGAAGCTGTCGTGGAGATCGCGTTGCAGGGTTGTCAGCCGCTCGACATCGCGCGGATTTTCCGGCAGGAACGGATCGAGCAGCGACTTGTCCGGCCCCGCCGTATAGAGCCGTCGCTCGACGCCCCAGCGCGCCAGCGCGGCGGCAAAGCCGAAGCCGGCGGAAACCACGCCGATCGAGCCCAAGAGCGAGGTCTCCTCGGCATAGACCTCGTCTGCCGCGAGCGCGAGCCAATAGCCGCCGGACGCCGCGACATCCTCGGCGAAGGCGAAGACCGGCACGTGCTTCTCCTCGGCGAACTGCCGGATGCGGCGATAGAGCAGTTGCGACTGCACGGGCGAACCGCCCGGCGAGTTGATGGCCAGTGCCACGCCGCGAAGGTGGCGGAACGCAAAGGCGCGCTCGATCGCCGCGGCATAACGCCGGAGCGAGAGGCTGCGCCGCCCGCGCGGGCCGATGACGCCCTCGAGACGGAGCACCGCCACCACCGGTCCGGTGTTTCGCCAGCGGTCGAAAGGCCGCAACAGAAGATCCCGTGCTCTCATCGTTTAATCCAGGCTCAGCCCGGCGCCGTCGCGGAGGATCGCCTCTGCCGCCGCGCTGAAGCGGCCCTCGGCGTCATGCAGCACGAGGCCCGGCATCAGCCGCGTCGGGGTCGCCACGTCCTTGCGCGCGCGCAGGATGACGCGCTTGGCCGGCCGCTGCGGACCGGCCCACAGGGGAAAGACCACGATCTCGCCGGCGCGCCCGGCGAGATTGGCCAGCACATGTTCGAGCCGATCGGCGCGATGAATGAAGGTCAACGTGCCCTTGGAGCGCACCATCAGCAGCGCAAAGCGCAGCCAGGCGGCAAGATCGGCTTCGCCCTCGACCTGCGCCGCCGCCTTGCCGCGATCGGGCGGCGGCGTTGCCGCGTCGCGCGCGAGGAAGGGCGGATTGGCCATGACATGCGCGAAGACGCCGGGCTCTAAACGCGGCGGCGGCCGCAGCAGATCGCCCGCCATCGCCGCGACGCGCTGCTCTGCCGCGTTGAGCGCGATGTTGTCGCCGGCGAGGCGGACGAGGTCGCGTTGCGTGTCGAAGCCGACGACGCGGCATCCGGTCACGCGCGCCGCGAGGCACAGCGCCGCCGCGCCGACGCCGCAGCCGATGTCGAGGACGGTGTCGCCGGAAGCCGCCGGCACCGCGGCGGCGAGCAGCACGGGATCGATGGCGACGCGATAGCCGGTCACCGGCTGGCGCAAGCGCACGCGGCCGCCGAGCAGCGTGTCCTCGCTGAAGGAAGGCACCGGCTCGGATGCGCTCACGATGCCTCCTCCGCCGCGCGCAGGAGCGCGCTGGCGCGCGGGTGATCCGCCGCGGCCACCATGAGGCGCCGAGGAATAGCGCCGATGCTGCCTTCGATGACGCTGGTATGCGTGTCGAGCACGATGGCAGGGATGCCGGCCGAGGCGAGCAGCGCCTGAACCCAGGACAGCCGGACGGAATCGTTGGTGCGCAGCAGTTCTTTCATGTCCGATGCGGCGGCGCGGTACTATTGTCGCAGCCTCGATGGCTGCGCTATGCTCCCCGGCGGGCGCAGCCCCGTCAAGCGGGCCGTGTTCGCGGGGTGGCGGCTGCACGAGAGGAGTGTCGCGTGGCGCTGGTTCTGAGTGACCAGGACGAAGCGAAGCCGCGGCCGACGCTCGATCGTCTGTCGTCGCTCCTGAAGGGCGATCTCGAGCAAGTCAATGCGCTGATCGTCGAGCGGATGCAGAGTCCGGTCGCTCTCATTCCCCAACTCGCCGGGCACATCGTCGCGGCGGGCGGCAAACGGCTCAGGCCGATGCTGACTCTGGCGACGTCGCGAATGTGCGGCTATCGCGGCGACCGGCATATCGCATTGGCGGCGTCCGTCGAGTTCATTCATACCGCGACCCTGTTGCATGACGATGTCGTCGACGCCAGCGACCTGCGCCGCGGCCTCGCCACCGCCAATGCGGTCTGGGGCAACAAGCCTTCGGTGCTCGTCGGCGATTTCCTCTTCAGCCGCGCCTTCCAGCTCATGGTCGAGGACGGCTCGCTTAAGGTGCTCGACATCCTCTCGCGCGCCTCTGCGGTGATCGCCGAGGGCGAGGTTCTCCAGCTCGTCACCTCGAACGACATCAAGACGACCGAGGAAGCCTATCTCTGCGTCATCAATGCCAAGACCGCGCAGCTCTTCGCCGCGGCGAGCCGCATCGGCGCGGTGCTCGGCGGCCGCTCCGAGGCGGAGGAGTTGGCGCTCGACAGCTTCGGACGCAGCCTCGGCATTGCCTTTCAACTGGTCGACGACATGCTCGACTATTCTGCCTGCGAGGTCGAGCTCGGCAAGACCGTCGGCGACGATTTCCGCGATGGCAAGATCACGCTTCCGGTGGTTCTGGCGCTGCGCGCGGCGGATGAGTGCGAGCAGCAATTCTGGCGCCGGACGCTCGAAGATCTCGAGCAGCGCGACGGCGATCTCGAACGGGCGATCGAGACGATGTCCCGGCACGGCACGCTTGCCGCAACGCGCGAACGGGCGCGGGAATATGGGCTCGAGGCCCGCCGCGCGCTGATGTCCTTCCGCGACGGCCCCGAGCGTCAGGCGCTCGACGAGGTCATCGACTTCTGCCTCGAGCGCAGCTACTGAGGAAAGTGCCGGCGGACCCTTCAAGGCAGGTCCCGCATGCGCCGGCCCCGGTTCCGCCAACGCGGTTGCGGCCCGGGTCGGAAAAAGCTATACCGCGCGGCGCCGGAGTGTAGCTCAGCCTGGTAGAGCACCGCTTTCGGGAGGCGGGGGCCGGAGGTTCAAATCCTCTCACTCCGACCAGCTTGTTTCGTCCCCGGCGCTGCGAGCGAGCGGCCAACCGCCCGGCGGTTGGAACCGCGGGGCAGATGGCGACGTTAATCGCGGCGGACCGGCTTGCGGTCAATTGATGTCTTGAGGGTGTCGATGCTTCGGTGGGCGGTCATTTTCTTCATCATCTCGATCGTCGCGGGGCTGTTCGGCTTCACCGGCATCTCCGCCGCCACCGCGGGCATCGCGAAAATCCTGTTTTTCCTGTTCTTGGTGATTTTCGTGATCTTTCTGGTCATGGGGCTCATGGCCGGCTCGGTCATATTCTGACGCGCGACCCGGTCCGAGGCCGGGCGCGGACATCATTTTGCCACCGCAGCCGGGGCTTCCTTGCCGTAGCCGAGCTGGACGATCAGGTTGTCCTGCCTCTCGGCGAAGGACTTGTCGTCGACGGCGCGGATATCCTTGCTGATAAGGCGGGCATCGACCCCGGCCTTGACCAGCGCCGCGGCGATGGCGTCGGCGCGCTCCCGCGCGAGATTGCCGGCGGCAGCGGCGCCGGCCGCCGCCGGCGCGCTCCCGACGATCGCGACGAAATCGGGCCTTTGGTCCTGCGCGGCGCCGAGCGCATTGGCGAGCGCCGTCTTGCCCTGCTCGGAAGGTTCCTGTGTCCCCGGTCGGAAAGTCACGATAAAATACGTCGAATGCGGGACGGTCGAGGACCAGCACCCGGTCACCAGGAGCAAGCAAAGCGCCAGAATGATCAGCCGGTTGACGGGCAAGGCACCATATCGCGGAAACGGTTTCGTGCTCGGCATTTCGGGGGTGGAAGGTAACCGTAAATGACGGTCCGTGGTCAAGACAGCGAACCCACCGAATTGCGGCCCGGGTTTGCCGCGCGGGAGGCCGCACGCATGGTCGAACTCGAGCAGTGGGCGTGGCGCCGGGTCCGGTCGCTGCGCGCCTTCTACACCCATCTCACCGCCTATGTCGTGATTAATTTCGTGCTGTTCCTGATCGACTCAACCACCCCGGGCCCGGCTTGGTTCTACGCGCCGATGATCGGCTGGGGCCTGCTCCTATGTCTGCACGCGCTCCACGCCTATGAGATGCTGCCGTGGACAACCCAGGATTGGGAGCATCGCAAAGTCCGCGATCTCATCGACACCAAGATGCGGCGCTGAGCCGCGGAGCCCCTAGCGTCGCGCGCTCGTTCTCGGCCATAATGGCGGCCCGCGCAAACCGCCGGCGCGGCCGAGGTCGGCGCGGGCCGGCCACCGCAGCGTCCGGTGGATTGCGATGGCCTTAGTTTACTCCATGTTTACTCGGTCGGAGCCATTCGTTACGAGATGACCAGTTCCTGCCTTCGCCTCGCTGTCGCAGCCTCGCTCGCCTTCCTCGCACTGGTCGGCTGCTCTTCCGCGCCGCCGCAAACGGCCGAGGGCGACAACGACGCCGATTTCGCGCTCTACCGCACGGTGCTCGACCGAGTGCGCGCGAGCTATGTCGATCCCGTCAGCGAGGGCAAACTCGTCGCCAATTCGCTCAAGGGCATGCTGACCGGCCTCGATCCGCATTCCGACTACATGAGCGAAAGCGAATACCAGGAGATGCTCGACGACAGCCAGGGCGAATTCGCGGGCATCGGTGCCGAGCTCACGCGCGAGGACGGCCGGCCCAAGATCATCGCGCCCATCGACGACACGCCGGCGGCGCGCGCCGGCGTTCGCTCGGGCGACGTCATCCTCAGGATCGACGGTAAGGTGACCGACGGCATGAATCTCAAGGACGTCGTCGACGCGCTGCGCGGCGAGGTCGGCTCCAAGGTCAGTATCTCCATCGGCCGCCACAACCAGCCCCCCTTCGACGTGACGCTCACCCGCGCCGTCATCCGCATTGCCTCGGTGAAGTGGAAGCTCGAGCCCGGACACATCGGCTATGCCCGGATCAGCAACTTTGCCGAGAAGACGCAGCAGGAGCTGCTTGCCGCGATCGACGGCCTAACGCGCGAGGCCGGCGGCAGGCTCGACGGTTTCGTCCTCGACTTGCGCAACGATCCAGGCGGATTGCTCGACGAATCGGTGCGCGTCGCCAGCGACTTCTTCGACGGCGGCACGGTCGTCTCGACGCGCGGACGCGAGAGCGACGACGACCACGTCTATCACGCGCCACCCGGCGGCGACCGGTTGAAGGGCGTGCCCATGGTCGTGCTGATCAACGGCGCCTCCGCCTCGGCTTCCGAAATCGTCGCGGGCGCCCTCCAGGACCGCCACCGCGCGGTGATCGTGGGAACGCGCAGCTTCGGCAAGGGCTCGGTTCAGACCATCATTCCCTTGGACGGGCACGGCGCGTTGCGCCTGACCACCGCGCGCTACTACACGCCCTCCGGCCGCTCGATCCAGGAGCATGGCATCGCGCCGGATGTGCGCGTGCTCCTGCCCAAGGACGAGCAGTCTGCCGAGGAAGAGCTGATCCACGAATCCGATTTGCGCGGCGCGCTCAACAATCGGGAGCCGGGGGAGAGCGGGGCGGCGGATTCAACCACGGCGAGCGCGCGAGGCGGCGAAGCCGACGGCGAGGAGGCGGAGGGCACGATCGATCCGACTCTCATCGGCACGTCGCGGGACTACCAGCTCGCGCGCGCGCTCGCCGAACTCCACGAGATCATGGCGCACCCCGCGGCGCGCGCTCAGCTGTCGGGCAATCGGTAGTCGCCGTAGTCGCGGCGCAGCTGCGTCTTGAGCAGCTTGCCCGTGGCGGTGTGCGGCAGCGCCTCGACGAAGACCACGTCGTCGGGGATCCACCACTTTGCGACCTTCCCTTCATAGAATTCGAGGAGTTCCGCGCGCTCGACCTGGGCGTCGCGCTTTTTCTGTACGACGAGGAGCGGCCGCTCGCTCCATTTCGGGTGGGGCACGCCGATCACTGCCGCCTCGGCGACGCCGGGGTGCGCGACGGCGATGTTTTCGAGCGTGATCGAGCTGATCCACTCGCCGCCGCTCTTGATCACGTCCTTGGAGCGGTCGGTGATGTCGATGTAGCCGTCGGCATCGATGGTGACGACGTCGCCAGTCGGGAACCAGCCGTCGCGCAGCGGCGAACCCGGCTCCTTGAAATAGGCGCTGGCGATCCACGGCCCCTTGACCAGGAGATCGCCGAAGGCCTTGCCGTCCCACGGCAGCTCGCGGCCCGTGCTGTCGACGATCTTGAAATCGACGCCGAAGACGGCGCGGCCCTGCTTCAAGGTGATGGCGGATTTCGCGGCATCGTCCAGCGCGTCATGCTTGCCCTTGAGGCGCCCCACGGAGCCGAGGGGACTCATCTCGGTCATGCCCCAAGCGTGGATCACCTCGAGACCATGCCGTTTTTCGAGCGCCTCCTTGAGCGCCGCCGGGACCGCCGAGCCGCCGACGACCAAGCGTTTCAGCGTGGTCAGCCGCAGCTTGGTTTCAGCGAGGTAATTAGCGAGGCCCAACCACACCGTCGGCACGCCGGCGCTGAACGTCACCTTCTCGCCTTCGAAAAGTTCGCACAGGCTCTTGCCGTCGAGCCCCGCCCCGGGCATCACCAGCTTGGCGCCGACGAGGCAGCAGCCGTAGGGGGTGCCCCAGGCATTGACGTGGAACATCGGCACGACCGGCAGCACCACGTCGCGGGCCGACAGGTTCAGCATGTCCGGCAGCGA
>DATNIY010000045.1:0-2551 GCA_035604195.1 Allostellaceae bacterium | reverse complement strand
TACGGCGGTGTTCTACTCGATCACCAATTGCCAGCGCGGCCTGTCCGGCGTGACCTTCGGTCACTTCCTCATCAAGCAGGTGGTCGAGGAAGTCTCGCGGGAGATTCCGCGCATCTCCACCTTCGTGACGCTGTCGCCGGCGCCGAATTTCGCCGAATGGCTCAAGCGCGAGCGCGGCAACGCCGCCTCGCCGGTGCTCGACGAGGAGGATCGCGCCGCGCTCGCCGCGCTCGATCACGCCAACTGGTGGCGCCAGCCGGATCTGGTCGAAACCATCCGCGCGCCGCTGCTGCGCGCCGCCGCCTGGTACTATGTGCGTGCGCGCAACGGCCGCGGTTTGCCGGTCGACGCGGTCGCCCGCTTCCATCTCGGCAACGGCGCGCGGCTGGAACGGCTCGACTGGCCCGCCGACACCTCCGATCGCGCGCTTGAGCAATCTTACGGGCTGATGGTGAATTACCTCTACGATCTCGATTACATCGAGGAGAATCACGAGGCCTATGCGCAGCAGCACGCCGTAGTCGCCGCCGGCGCGGTGACCCGGCTCCTGCGCTCGCCGGCGCGCGAGGTGGTCCCGATCTCGGGGTAAAGATTGTCGCCCATGCCCAACCTGCTCCGGCGTTCTGGAAACCTCGCTCTATGTCGAGGAGTTCGAGCGCGCCTGTCCGTTCTACGAGCAGGTGCTCGGGCTCAACAGCATCTACCGCGATCAGCGGCTGTGCGCTTACGACGTTGGCGGACGCGGCGTGCTGCTGTTGTTCCTGCGCGGACGCTCGTTCGAAACGGTGCAGCTGCCCGGCGGCACCATCCCGCCGCATGACGGTCATGGGCCGGTACACATCGCGTTCTCGATCGCTGCCGACGAGCTGGCGGCATGGGAGGAGCGGCTCGCGGCAGCCGATATCGCCATCGAAGGCCGCACCAAATGGCCGCGCGGCGGCGAAAGCTTTTATTTCCGCGATCCTGACGGCCATCTGCTCGAACTGGCGACGCCGGGATTGTGGCCGGGGTATTAGAGCATGAGCCCGAAAGGTGGATGCCGGTTTTCGGACAAGATCATGCTCACACCAAAAATCTACGACTTCCCGTACACCGGCACGATGGCGCCGCGGGTGACGCGGTTCTCCGGCGAGGCAAGGAACAGGATGGTCGCGGCGACCTCCTCGACTTTCGGCCACAAACTGTAGTCGGCCTTCGGCATGGCAGCGCGGTTGGCCGGCGTATCCATGATCGAGGGCGCCACCGCGTTGACCAGGATGCCGTCCTTGGCGACCTCCTCGGCGAGCGCCACGGTCAGGGCTGCGACCGCCGCCTTGCTCGCGGTGTAGGCGGCAGTGCCGGCGCCAGTTCGCCATTCGAGCGCGGCGCGGGCGGCGACATTGACGATGCGGCCGCCGCCTGCCGCGTTAGCGGTCATGGCGTTGACCGCGGCGCGGCAGCAGAGCAGGCAGCTGATGAGGTTCATCTCGATCTGCTGCTGCAGCGTCGCCACGCCGGTCTCGGCGAGTCGTGCCGCGGCAAAACCGCCGGCGAGGTGGACCGATGCCCAGAGCGGCATGATACCCTGGTAGAGTCGATTGACGGCCGTCTCGTCGGCGAGACTGCCGGTGACGCTGAGCACGACGTGCTTGTGGCCGCGCGGCCGAAAGCGCTGCGCCTCCGCGCCGTCAAAGCATGGCACGTGGCAAATGGCGCCGGCCTCGACCAGCGCCGTGACGACGGCGGCGCCGAGCGCGCCGGCGCCGCCGGTGATGACCAGGTGACGATCGCGAAAATCCATGTGGCATCATCGCCGATCCCGGGCCGGAGGCAAGGCCGTGACGAGGATTTGATATTCTGCGGAGCGCAATCAAGGCGCCCGGCGCTCGGTTTGTCGGCCATTGGGAATCGCGTTACAAAGCCGGCGGGGTTTTCCCGCATGCTGCGGCTGAAGAGGAATGCACAGCGCCGGATCGAAACGAGACTTTGCGCCGTGGACCGATCCCAATCAGCGTCCGCTGCTGCGCATCGAAGTCCTGACCAAACGCTTCGGCGGTACCGCGGTCGTCGATCATCTGTCGCTCGACGTTTATGAGGGCGAGTTCTTCGCCCTGCTCGGTCCCTCGGGCTGCGGCAAGACCACATTGTTGCGCCTGATCGCGGGCTTCGAGCGGCCGAACACCGGCCGCATCTTGCTCGACGGTGCCGATCTTGCACCCGTGCCGCCGCATCGGCGACCGGTCAATATGATGTTCCAGAGCTACGCGCTGTTCCCGCACCTCACGGTCGAGGGGAACGTCGCCTTCGGCCTCAAGCAGGAAGGCCTATCCAGGCACGAAATCGCACAGCGCGTTGCCGACATGCTCGCGCTGGTCAAGCTCGAACGCTATGGCACCCGCAAGCCGCACCAGCTTTCCGGCGGTCAGCGCCAGCGCGTGGCGCTGGCGCGTTGTCTGGTCAAGCGCCCGCGCGTGCTGCTGCTCGACGAGCCGATGGCGGCGCTCGACAAGAAGCTGCGCGGCGAAACCCAGTTCGAGCTGATGGAGCTGCAGCGCGAGCTCGGTCTCACCTT
>DATNIY010000044.1:0-2626 GCA_035604195.1 Allostellaceae bacterium | reverse complement strand
CGCGCCCAGATGGAGCGGCCGACGTCCAGCGCGAGGAAGAGCACGCCAAAGGCCAATACCACTCCCAGCCGAGAGCGTAAGAGCCGTTGCATCCGCCGCTCCTTTGCGCTTTCAAATCAGACTGGATTTCCTGCGTGACTGCCGACTTCGCGTGGATGCTAAGCTTGTTGTGCGTAGGCGGGAAGCCCAGCAGCGCCCAATAATCTGCCCGCTATTCAGTTCCGTGTGCGTGTGGCGCGACGGGCTGCATCAGAACGATGGGCGTGCGGGCGCGAGTGGGCAGTAGATACTATTAGCTCCGTCGAGATACGCGCGATTTTGCCTTCCCGAATCTCATGTCGCCGGCGTTCGTGAGTTCCGGTTTGGTCATTTTCGACCGAGTTGGCCGGTTTTGCCCGCGGCCCCACTTCCGCTTCGCCCTGAAAGCGGACTTTTGAGGCTGGGCCGTATGGCTGCGCGTTAATGAGTCCACGCCCTAGTCCCCTCCCTTCCCTACCCCGCTTGCGGGGGGAAGGTTAGAGTTAAGGGAATGCTTGGCGGAGCCTGTCATCGGTCGGCCATTTCGGGCCGAACCCGTTGGTTCGCGTGACGCCAGCGTTGGAGGAGCGATGACGGCAGCCGCGGCGCATGACACCGCTCCTCGCGACGACTTGGTGACGCTCGTCGCCATCGGACTGCTGGCCTACGCCACGGCGGACATCGCCCATCACGTGCTCGGCCATGGCGCCGCCTGCCTGGCGCTTGGCGGCCGGATCGTTTTGCTCAGCTCCATCTTCGTGGACTGCACCGTGCGCGGGTCGGCGATCGATCTGGCCGGGCCGTTCGCCAATTTGGCCTTGGGCTTGGCCGCGCTTGCGCTTGCTTATCGTCGGTCGGCGACCTCGTCCGCGCGATTGTTTTTCGCCCTGACCGCGGGCTTCAACCTTTTTTGGTTCGCGCTCTTGCTTCTGTTCAGCGCGGCGACGCGCACCGACGATTTCGCCTGGCCGATGGCGGCGTTCCACGTGTCGGAGCCGCTGCGCTATGGGCTGATCGCTCTGGGTGGCCTGCTCTACGTGCTGTCGGTTCGTGCCGTGGCGGGACCGATGGCCGGCTACGCCCGGCCGCAGGCGCGTGCGTGGCGGATCGTCGTGGTGGCGTGGCTGACCGCGGGCGTGTTCGCCTGCGCGACCGCTTTGTTCGATCGCCATCCGGCCGCCGCGATCCTGCATAACGCCGCGCCGCAATCCCTCATCCTGTCGATCGGCCTGCTGTTCCTGCCGCAACGTTCGCCGCCGACATCGACGGCCGTTTCGCCCGCCATAGGATTTTCAGTCCGCTGGGTCGCGGCCGCTGTCATCGTCGCCGCAGCGTCGATGGTGTTCCTGGGGCCAGGATTTTCGCTATGACGCCTGCCTCCCCGGCGGCTCCACGCATGAGCCGCGTCAGCGACGCAGTCCGAGCAGACAGAGATATTCCCAGACCATGGTGGCGCCGGCCAAAGCCGTGATCTCGGCAACATCGTAAGCGGGCGCGACCTCGACCAGATCCATGCCGACGAACGATAGTCCCTGCAGCCGGCGCAAGATCGCCTGCACTTGCCAGCTCGCCAGCCCGCCGATCTCCGGCGTTCCGGTGCCGGGCGCAAAGGCCGGATCGAGCACGTCGATATCGACGCTGAGATAGACCGGCGCATCGCCGACGACCTCGCGAATGCGGTCGGCGATGGCAGCGGGACGGCTTTCGTGAACGTCTTGCGCCGTGACCGTCGCCACGCCGCGCGCCGCAGTCCAATCGCGGACATCCCGCACCAACGGAGAGCGGATGCCGATCTGCACCATGCGGCGCGGATCGACGAGGCCTTCCCCGATCGCGTGATAGAAGACCGAGCCGTGGCCGTAAGTCTGGCCGAAACTGTCGGGCCAGGTATCGACGTGCGCGTCGAGGTGAACAAGCGCGGACGGGCCGCGCCTTTTCGCCAGCGCGCGCAGGAGCGGCAGCGTGATGCTGTGATCGCCGCCCAAGGCGACGAGATGCTTGATCTTCTGCGCCTGCTCCTCGATCAGCGCCATGCTGCCGACGAGGTCTCCAAGCGCGATGGTGAAGTCGCCGATATCGGCCAGAGGCAGCTTTGTCGCATCGACGCCGTGCTGCGGATGCTCGCCGTCCACCAACATGCGGCTCGCCTGCCGAATCGCGCCTGGCCCAAACCGGGCTCCGCTTCGGTTTGTCGTGCCGAGGTCGAGTGGAATTCCGGCAACGCAGATCGGCGCGGCGGGATCGCGGCGCGCGATGCCGAGGAATGCCGGCGGAATCGCGTAGGTCGCCACCCCGGTCATGGCTGCCCCGGCGCCGGAAGCGCAAAACGGAACACCGCCGCGGCAATAGCGCAGGTCCAAGCGCCATTGGCGGCGCCTTCGGCCGCCGCCGTCACCGACAGACTATCGACGATGAGATCGCTCATTTCATAAACGCGCTTGCGCTCATCCCAGGCCGCGCCGGGATCGAACTCGATGCCCAGCGTGGAAGCCAGCATGGTGGCCGCCAGATCCTCGACATAGTCGCGGATCTCCGCCTCGGTCATGCCAAAACCATGGTGCTCCGAGATGTAGCCATAATGAGCCGGATTCTTCGGCCGGGCGAGGCC
>DATNIY010000043.1:0-2540 GCA_035604195.1 Allostellaceae bacterium | reverse complement strand
CGCGCCCAGATGGAGCGGCCGACGTCCAGCGCGAGGAAGAGCACGCCAAAGGCCAATACCACTCCCAGCCGAGAGCGTAAGAGCCGTTGCATCCGCCGCTCCTTTGCGCTTTCAAATCAGACTGGATTTCCTGCGTGACTGTCGACTTCGCGTGGATGCTAAGCTTGTTGTGCGTAGGCGGGAAGCCCAGCAGCGCCCAATAATCTGCCCGCTATTCAGTTCCGTGTGCGTGTGGCGCGACGGGCTGCATCAGAACGATGGGCGTGCGGGCCATCGGCCGGCCACTTCGGGCCGAACCCTTCGGCTCGCATGACGCCAGCGTTGGAGGAGCGATGACGGAAGCCGCGGCGGACGACGCCGCCCCTCGCGACGACTTGGTGACGCTCGTCGCCATCGGACTTCTGGCCTACGCCTCGGCGGACATCGCCCATCACGTGCTGGGCCATGGCGCCGCCTGCCTGGCGCTTGGCGGCCGGATCGTTTCACTCAGCTCCATCTTCGTGAACTGCACCGTGTACGGGTCGGCGATCGATCTGGCCGGGCCGTTCGCCAATTTGGTCTTGGGCTTGGCCGCGCTTGCGCTCGCTTATCGTCCGTCGGCGACCTCGTCCGCGCGATTGTTTTTCGCCCTGACCGCGGGCTTCAATTTTTTTTGGTTCGCGCTCTTGCTGCTGTTCAGCGCGGCGACGCGCAGCGACGATTTCGCCTGGCCGATGTCGGCATTCCACGTGTCGGAGCCGCTGCGCTATGGGCTGATCGCTCTGGGCGGCCTGCTCTACGTGCTCTCGGTTCGTGCCGTAGCGGGGCCGATGACCGGCTACGCCCGGCCGCAGGCGCGGGCGCGGCGGATCGTCGTGGTGGCGTGGCTGACGGCGGGCGTGTTCGCCTCCGCGACCGCTTTGTTCGATCGCCATCCGGCCGCCGCGATCCTCCATCACGCCGCGCCGCAATCCCTCATCCTGTCGATCGGCCTGCTGTTCCTGCCGCAACGTGCGGTGCGAACATCGACGGCCGTCTCGCCCACAATCGGATTTTCGGTCCGCTGGGTCGCGGCCGCTCTCATCGCCGCCGCGGCGTCGATGGTGTTCCTGGGGCCCGGATTTTCGGTATGACGCCTCCCTCCCCCGAGGGCTCCACGCATGCGCCGCGTTAGCGGCGGAGGCTCAGCAGACAGAGATATTCCCAGACCATGGTGGCGCCGGCCAACGCCGTGATCTCGGCGACATCGTAAGCCGGCGCGACCTCGACCAAGTCCATGCCGACGAAGCGAAGCCCCTGCAGCCGGCGCAAGATCGCCTGCACTTGCCAGCTCGCGAGCCCGCCGATCTCCGGCGTTCCGGTGCCGGGCGCAAAGGCCGGATCGAGCACGTCGATATCGACGCTGAGATAGACCGGCGCATCGCCCACGACCTCGCGAATGCGATCGGCGACGGCGGCGGGGCCGGCTTCGTGAACGTCTTGCGCCGGGATCGTCGCCACGCCGCGCGCCGCAGTCCAATCGCGGACCTCCCGCGCCAGGGGAGAGCGGATGCCGATCTGCACCATGCGGCGCGGATCGACGGCACCCTCCCCGATCGCATGGTAGAAGACCGAGGCGTGACCGTAAGTCTGGCCGAAGCTGTCGGGCCAGGTGTCGACGTGGGCGTCGAGGTGAATGAGCGCCGGCGGGCCGCGCCTTTTTGCCAGCGCGCGCAGGAGCGGCAGCGTGACGCTGTGATCGCCGCCCAAGGCGACGAGATGCTCGATGTTCTGCGCCTGCTCCTCGATCAGCGCCATGCTGCCGACCAGGTCGCCAAGCGCGATCGTGAAGTCGCCGATGTCGGCCAGAGGCAGCTTTGTTGTATCGACGCCGTGCTGCGGATGCTCGCCATCCACCAACATGCGGCTCGCTTGCCGGATCGCCCCCGGCCCGAACCGCGCTCCGCTCCGATTGGTCGTGCCGAGGTCGAGCGGAATTCCGGCAACGCAGATCGGCGCGGCGGGATCGCGGCGAGCGGTGCCGAGGAATGTCGGCGGAATCGCGTAGGTCGCCACCCCGGTCATGGTTGCCCCGGCGCCGGAAGCGCAAAACGGAACACCGCCGCGGCAATAGCGCAGGTCCAAGCGCCATTGGCGGCGCCTTCGGCCGCCGCCGTCACCGACAGACTGTCGACGATGAGATCGCTCATTTCATAAACGCGCTTGCGCTCATCCCAGGCCGCGCCGGGATCGAACTCGATGCCCAGCGTGGAGGCCAGCATGGTGGCCGCGAGATCCTCGACATAGTCGCGGATCTCCGCCTCGGTCATGCCGAACCCATGGTGCTCCGAGATGTAGCCATAATGAGCTGGATTCTTCGGCCGGGCGAGGCCTATTCCGGCCGCGATGTGGCGGCCGGGCTCGTTCGTTTCGGCGCGCGCCATGACGCAGAACGTGACCTCGCCGGGCGCCAAGGTGGCAATCCCGGCGGCCGGCGTGATGAGTTCGCACTGGGCCGGCAAGATCGAGGAGACAGCAACGAGATTCTGCTGCTCGATATCCGCATCGCGCAGCGCGTATTC
>DATNIY010000042.1:0-19546 GCA_035604195.1 Allostellaceae bacterium | reverse complement strand
AAGCCGCTGGCGGAGATCGGCGGCGAGCCGATGATCATCCAGGTCTGGCGCCGCGCCATCGCCGCTGCTTCCGGTGCCGTGGTGGTCGCTTGTGCCGAGCGCGAGATCGTCGCCGCCGTCGAGGCGGCGGGCGGGCGGGCGGTGCTGACCCGGCCGGATCACGTTTCAGGCTCGGACCGCGTGCACGAGGCCGTGGCGCTCCTCGACCGCGAGCGCCGTCACGATGTGGTGGTGAACTTGCAGGGCGATCTGCCGCTCATCGCGCCCGAAGCGATCCGCGCGGCGCTCCTGCCGCTCGCCGAGCGGGCGGTTGACATCGCGACCTTGGCGGCGCCCATCGTTACTGCGGCGGAACTCGCTGATACGAGCGTCGTCAAGGTGGCGGCGGGCTTCGCGCCGGGCATGCAGGTGGCGCGCGCGCTCTATTTTAGTCGGTTGCCGGTGCCGGGAGGCGCGGGCGAGCACTATCATCACATCGGCGTATACGCCTTCCGCCGCGCCGCGCTCGAGCGTTTTGTCGCGTTGCCGCCGACGGTGCTCGAGGTGCGCGAGAGTCTGGAGCAACTGCGCGCGCTCGAGGCCGGCATGCGCATCGACGTGGCGCTCGTTGACACTGTGCCGCTCGGCGTCGATACTCCGGCCGACCTTGCCCGCGCCCGCGCGCTTTTTGCAGCGGCGCGCGCCGGTTCCCGCGGGCCATGAGCAAGACTTCCGCCAACGCGTCGACGCGCCGCATCGCCTTTCAAGGCGCCCCCGGCGCCTATTCCGATCTCGCCTGCCGTCAGGTCTATCCGGAACTGGCGACGCTCGCCTGCGACGGTTTCGAGGATGCGATGGCGGCGGTGCGCGAAGAGCGCGCGGCGCTCGCCATGCTGCCGATCGAGAACTCGGTGGCGGGCCGCGTCGCCGACATCCATCACCTCATGCCGCGGTCGGGGCTCCACATCATCGGCGAGCATTTCCAGCGCGTGAACCACCACCTGCTCGCGTTGCCGGGCGCCTCGCTCGAGACCATCAAAGTCGTGCGCAGTCACGTCCACGCGCTCTCGCAATGCCGCAACTTCATTCGCAGCCGCGGCCTCAAGGTGGTGGTCGCCGCCGACACCGCGGGGGCAGCCGCCGAGGTCAAGGAGCGCGGCGATCCGACCATTGCGGCGATCGCCTCCGAACTCGCCGGCCAGATCTATGGGCTGCAGTCGCTCAAGCAGAGCATCGAGGACGAGGGGCACAACACGACGCGCTTTCTGGTGATGGCGCGCGAGCCCCTGCACGTGCCGAACGACGGCAGCGCAGTCGTCACCAGCTTCATCTTCCGCGTTCGCAACGTGCCGGCATCGCTCTACAAGGCGCTGGGCGGCTTTGCCACCAACGGCGTCAACATGACGAAGCTCGAGAGCTACATGCTCGGCGGCCGCTTCACGGCGACGCAGTTCTATGCCGATGTCGAGGGGCATCCGGAGGCCCGCCCCTTGGCACTGGCGCTCGACGAGTTGCGCTTCTTCAGCCGCGAGGTGAGGATTCTCGGCACCTATCCCGCCCACCCCTTCCGCATCGAGGCGGCAAAGGCGGATGCCGATTGACCGAGACTAGGGGGCTTGACTTCGATACCATTTCGATATATCTATATTGTATCGAAATCCTATCGGAGTTATGAAAATGTTCAAAAGAGGGTTCAAACGCTGCGACGACCGCCGGTTCGCGCGCGGCGATTGGGTTGGCATGCGGCATGGCGGCTTCCGCCACAGCATGCGCGGCGGCGGCGGCAGGCTGTTCGACCATGGCGACCTCCGCCTGGTGATCCTTCAGTTGATCGCGGACAAGCCGCGCTACGGCTATGAGATCATCAAAGCCATCGAGGAGCGCCTCGCCGGCACCTACAGTCCCAGCCCAGGCGTGGTCTATCCCACCCTGACCATGCTCGAGGAGTTGGGCTACGCCACGGTGAGCGCCAGCGAGGGCGCCAAGAGGCTCTACGCCATTACCGCCGAGGGCAGGGCGTTCCTCGATACCAACCGCGCTGCGGTCGAGGCGATCTTCGCGCGCATCGACGAGATCAGCGCGGCGCAAGGCGGCGGCCCGGCGCCGCAGATCCTGCGGGCGTGGCACAATCTCAAGCTCGCGCTGCGCATGCGGGTCGCCCGCGGCCCCTTGAGCGAGACGCAGATCCAGGCGATCGTCGATGCGCTCGACGCCGCCGTGGCCGCGGTGGAACGAAGCTGAATTGCGTCGATCGGCGAGGAGCAGAATCGCGATGATCACTTCCGAGGCGCGGGTCGCGACGGCGATGTCGGCGCGCTACATGACGCAGCTCTGCAAGCATTTCGAGCACAAGCTGCCGGTGAGCTACGACAAGGAGAAGGGCCGGATCGAGTTCGAATCGGGCGTCTGCTCGATGGCGGCCTCGCCCGATCTGCTGATCCTGCGCGCGGATGCCGCGGACGAAGAGAAGCTCGGCCGGCTCGAGAATGTCGTGGTCCGGCACTTGGAGCGCTTTGCGTTCCGCGACAGGCCGGAGATCCGCTGGACCCGGATCGGCGCTAGCGCCTGAGCCAGTCCTCGACCAGGCGCCGCGCGATCGAATCACGGCGCGGCATGCGGAAATCCTCGCCGTCCTGATGCGTCAGGAGAAAGCGCCGTTCGAACCAGCGTGCGTCCTCGAGTTCCGTCGGATCGATGCTGATCTCGGTCGAGCGCGCGCGGGCGTGGAAGCCGAGCATGAGCGAGGCCGGAAACGGCCAGGGCTGCGACGAGTGATAGGTGATCTCGTCGATGGCGATCCCGGTTTCCTCGAAGACCTCGCGCGCCACCGCTTCCTCGAGGCTCTCGCCGGGCTCGACGAACCCGGCGAGCGTCGAATGCATGCCGGCGGGCCAGCCCTGCTTGCGGCCCAACAGGCAGCGCTCGCCGTCATGCACGAGCATGATCACCGCGGGATCGGTGCGCGGGAAATGCTGTGTCTCGCAAGCGGAATTGGTGCAGCGCCGGACGTGCCCGCCCTCCTCGCTCCGCGTCGGCGCGCCGCAAACGCCGCAGAAGCGGTGCCGCGCATGCCAATAGGCGATGCCGCGGGCATAGGCCAAGAGCGCGCCCTCCTGCCGCGGCAGCAGCGGCCCGACCCGGCGCAGATCGGTGAACGCCATTCCCGCGGCAGCGCCGATCGCTTCGAGCGGCACGTCGTGGGCGGAGAGGTCGATGGCGAAATAGGCGGTTTCCGCGCCGAGGCCCAAGAGGATCGCCTCGCCCGCGACCGCGGCGACGCTCTGCCGCGGCAGGAGCGCCGCGCGCGGCGCCCCGCCGTCGCCCGCGAGCACGAGATTGTCGCCGCGCCAGACCGGCACGAAGCGGCTCGTCGCATGCATCAGCCGTTCGGCGAGCCAGGTCTCGTCCTTGCGGAAGCGCCCGGCCCGGTCGAGGCCGCCGGTATAGAAATTCGCGTCCTTCATGGCGCCATTCTTAGGCGGAAGCAGGGCGGAAGCCCAGGGGATGATGCAGCCATTGTCCTCCTTGTGCGACCTCGGCCCGGACCTGATATAGTGGCGCGGGAGGCTGACGGCGGGCAGGCCCCTCGCCAACCCGGTCAGGTCCGGAAGGAAGCAGCCGTAACGAGTTTCGGCTTGGGTCGTCGTTCAGTCTCCCACCCCGCACCGACCGATTCCGCGCTCAAGGAGGCGTCATGAGCGAGCCGGGCACCGCCTATCGCGTGCTCGCGCGCAAATACCGGCCGAGCCGCTTCGCCGAACTCATCGGTCAAGAGGCGATGGTGCGTACGCTCACCAACGCGATCGCGACGGGGCGCATCGCGCACGCCTTCATCCTCACGGGCGTGCGCGGCGTCGGCAAGACCACCACTGCGCGCATCCTGGCGCGCGCCTTGAATTGCGTCGGTCCCGACGGCAAAGGCGGACCGACGGTCAGTCCGTGCGGGGTGTGCGATCCCTGCCGCGCCATCGCCGAGGACCGGCACGTCGACGTGCTGGAGATGGATGCGGCCTCGCGCACTGGGGTCGACGACATCCGCGAGCTGACCGAGGGCGTGCGCTACCGGCCGGTGGCGGCGCGCTACAAGATCTACATCATCGATGAAGTGCACATGCTGTCGAAGCAGGCCTTCAACGCGCTGTTGAAGACGCTGGAGGAGCCGCCGCCCGACGTCATCTTCGTCTTTGCCACGACCGAGATCCACAAGGTGCCGATCACGGTGCTGTCGCGCTGCCAGCGCTTCTCGCTGCGCCGCGTGCCGATCGAGCTCCTGATCGAACATTACACCAAGATCGCCGCGGCCGAAGCGGTCGCCGCCGAGCCCGCGGCGATCGCGCTCATCGCCCGCGCCGCCGACGGCTCGGTGCGCGACGGGCTGTCCTTGCTCGACCAGGCGATAGCCCTGGCCGGCGGCACCATCGGCGAACCTCTGGTGCGCGAGATGCTCGGCATCGCCGATCGCGGCCTGATCTTCGATCTCATCGAGGCCTGCTTCAGGGGCGATGCGGCGGACGCGCTGCGGCGAATGGCGGAACTCTATGAGGGCGGCGCCGATCCGGTCATGGTGCTCCAGGATCTTCTGGAACTCGTGCATTTCGCGACCCGGCTGAAGCTGGTGCCGGCCGCCGGCGAAGGCGACCCGGCGCTCGAAGGCGAGCGCGCGCGAGGTCTGACTCTCGCTCAGAAGCTCGGGGTCGCCGCCCTGACCCGCGCGTGGCAGATGCTGCTCAAAGGCGTGCTCGAGGCGCAGACCGCGCCCTCGCCGATCGAGGCCGCCGAGATGGTGCTGGTGCGCCTCGCTTATGTCGCGGACCTGCCGGCGCCAGCCGAGCTCATCCGAACGCTCGAGACCGGGCCGGCGGCGTCCCCCTCCCCCGCGCCGTCGTCGCGCGTCATGAGCGGGGCGGGGCCGGCGACGCGGCTCGCGGCGCAGCCCGAGATTTCCGCCGCGCCCAGACCCGCGCTCGACCCGGCGCCCGTGGCGCGCCGCGCCGATCCGCAGAGTTTTCTCGAAATCATCGCGCTCTTCGACGAGCATCGCGAGGCGCTTCTTCGCACGCATCTCTACGCCAATGTCCATCTCGTCCAGTTCGAGCCCGGCCGCATCGAGCTGCGCCCGAACGAGGCGGCGCCGCGCGATCTCACGAACCGGCTCGGGCAATTGCTGACGCAATGGACCGGCCGGCGCTGGGTGGTCACGGTGTCGAGCGAGGCGGGCCAGCCGACCCTGCGCGAGGAAACGCAGGAGCGCGAGCGCAGCCTCAAGAGCGAGGCGGCGGCGCATCCCCTGGTGCGCGCCGCGCTCGAGACCTTTCCCGGCGCGCACATCGAAGCGGTGCGCGAACTCGCCCAGGAAGCGCCCCACCCCGAGCCTGCTGATGCCGCCGAGGAGCGCGGTGAAGGAGACGAAGGCCCATGAAAAATCTCGGTCAGATGATGAAGCAGGCGCAGCAGATGCAGGAGCGCATGGCGGAGATGCAGGCGCGCCTCGAGCAGGTCGAGATGACCGGCGCCGCCGGCGGCGGCATGGTGCAGGTAACGCTCAACGGCAAGGGCGAGGTGCGCAAGGTCAAGATCGACAAGACGCTCATTGATCCCAATGAGAGCGAAGTGCTGGAGGACCTCATCGTCGCCGCCTTCAACGACGCCAAGGCGCGGGTGGAGAGCCATGTCGCCGAGGAGATGAGCAAGCTCACCGGCGGCCTCAAGCTGCCGCCGGGCATGAAGCTGCCGTTTTGAAGAAGCTGTCAGCCATTAGCTATAAGCTGTCGGCTTTAAGCTCTAAGCTGATAGCTTATAGCTGAGAGCTTATCGCTATCTTCCCATGTCCGAACTTGACCGTCTGATCGAGCTGTTGGCGAAGCTGCCGGGCCTGGGGCCGCGCTCGGCGCGGCGTGCGGCGCTGCATCTGGTCAAGCGGCGCGAGAGCCTGATGGAGCCGCTCGCCGCGGCGCTTGCCGAGACCGCGCGGCGCATCCGGGCCTGCGCGATCTGCGGCAATCTCGACACCACCGATCCCTGCGCCATCTGCCGCGACCCCCGCCGCAAGCCCGATCTCGTCTGCGTCGTCGAGGACATCGCCGACCTCTGGGCGATCGAGCGCACCGGGTTTTCGGGCCGTTATCACGTGCTCGGCGGCACGCTCTCGGCCCTGGACGGCGTCGGGCCCGACGAGCTGCGCATCGCCCGGCTCGTCGCGCGCGTCGCCGAGGGCGAAGTGCGCGAGGTGATCCTGGCGCTCAACGCCACGGTCGAGGGCCAGACCACCGCGCATTACATCCTCGACCAGCTCGCGCCCACCGGCGTCGCGGTGTCGCGGCTGGCGCATGGCGTCCCCGTCGGCGGCGAGCTCGACTATCTCGACGAGGGCACGGTGAGCGCCGCGCTCGCGCAGCGTCAGAGCCTGAAGGGCGGGGCTTAGGGCTGCTCGGTGATGAGGCGTGGCTTCGGCGGCGGCAGCTCGTTCTCGCCGATCTCGGCCGCCTCGCCTTCGATGAGGTCGCTCTCGAGACTCGTCACCGCATAGGCCGGGAGATTGGGCGGCAAGGGCCTGGAGCTCGGCTGG
The DNA here is from genome assembly GCA_035604195.1 of Allostellaceae bacterium. GTDB lineage: Bacteria > Pseudomonadota > Alphaproteobacteria > ATCC43930 > CGMCC-115725 > DATJLY01. The sequence goes on along the minus strand of DATNIY010000042.1, from coordinate 13,002 downwards.
AGGCCGAGTTGGCCGAGCTTGCGCGCGCGCGGCAGCAGCCGCTGGTTCACCGATCCCGTCAGCTTGGCGAAGCTTTCGGCCGCTGCCCGCAAACCCTTGCCCAGCGCCGCCGCGTGGCCCAAGGCGATGACGACTCCGTCCAAGAGCGACTGCGTCGTCTCGGCAATGCGCTGCTGGTTCTCCACCTGGCGCATGGTGTTGATCTCGAGCGCCGCCAGCGACAAGGCGCAGTAGAGGCCGGCGGGTCCCGCCGGGATGATCTGGGCGTCGCGCGCCCGGCGCCAGAATTCGGGATCGGCGCGCTGTAGCTTCTCGAGCGCCGCTTCGTTTGGCAGATACATGACGCTGAGAATGCGCGCGATCTCGCCGCCGCGCCCGCCATCGCGCCAGGCGGCCAGCACCGCGCTGCGGTAGTCCTTGCCGGCGAGGTCGCGCAGATGCAGGTTCATCGTCCGGGCGAGGTTGCGGTAGGCCTCCTCTTCCTGCTCCGTGCCCTCGGCGGCGGCGATGTCGAGGAGGAATTTCGAGGCCTTGCAGTCGATTACCAGGGCGCAGTCGGCGGGCAGGAAAACGACCGCATCGGGGCGCAGGCGCCGCCCGGTCGCCTCGTCTTGCGTCGTGAGCTGCAGCAGGTAGTCGCGGCCCAATTCGAGGCCGAAGGCCTTGAGCGTGTTGGCCAGGCCGATCTCGGCCATTTGCCCGGCACTGCCCGGGCTCGACAAGCTGCGCCAGACGGTGTCGAGCAGGCGCGCCTTGTCCTGGACCTGGCCGTTGAGCGCCGCCACCGCCTTGGCGATCTCCTCGACCTGCTTGACGAGATGATCGGAGGTCTGGCGCAGGCGCGCCTCGGCTTCCTCCTTCGCCGCGGCGTTCTCGCGCTTGTGGTCTTCCAAGAGCTTCGAGGAGAGCTCTTGCGCGGTCGCGAACACGGCCGCTTTGGCGGCCTGTAGGCTGTCCTGGCGCAGCCGCTCGAAATCGGCGGTGCGACGGTCCGCCTCGCCAAGCTGTTGGCGCAGCGCCGCCAACTCGCGCTCGGCCTGAAGCCGGGCCGCCTCCGCCCCCTCGAGCCGCTTGGCCAGCGTCGCGTTTTGCGCCTCGGCCTCGGCAAGCCGGGTCTCGGCGGCGACCCGCCTGGTAGTTTCGCGGCCGCGCGCCACGACGACGGCAAACGCCAACACTGCCGCGCCGAGCAGCGCCAGCAGCACGATGAGCATGGTTTCCATCGCGCTATTCTATCAGAGCCGCCGGCGGATCGTTATCGACCGAGCGAGACTCGTGCGCGATAGGAAACGCGCCGCATCCCGGTTGACGGCACGCCCGGCGCGGCATACCTAAAGTCCGGCGATTGAAACGATTCGATCTATGGCGATGCTCCCGATCCTCACCGCGCCCGACCCGCGCCTCAAGCTGAAGGCGAAGCCCGTGGCCGCGGTGGATGACAAGATCCGCAAGCTGATGGCGGACATGCTGGAGACCATGTATGCCGCGCCCGGCATCGGGCTCGCGGCGCCGCAGGTCGGCGTCGCCCGGCGCGTCATCGTCGTCGATTGCACCCGCGAGGATGAGCCGCGCCGGCCCTTGAAGCTCGCCAATCCGGAGCTGCTCTGGACCTCCGACGAGATCATGACGGTGAATGAAGGCTGCCTCTCGCTGCCCGAGCATTACGCCGATGTCGAGCGCCCCGCCGCAATCCGGGTGCGCTATCTCGACGAGCAGAACGAGATCCGCGAGCTCGAGGCGAAGGGGCTGCTCGCCACCTGCATCCAGCACGAGATGGATCACCTCGAAGGGGTGCTCTTCGTCGATCGCATCTCCGCGCTGAAGCGCGGCATCATCCTGCGCAAGCTCGCCAAGGCGAAGCGGCAGAAGACCCCCGTTCCGGCCTGATCCGGGCGGAAGCCGGCAATGACCAAGCTGCGTCTCGCCTTCATGGGCACGCCCGATTTCGCCCTGCCCATTCTCCGGGCGCTGATCGCCGCCGGGCACGAGGTCGCCACCATCTATTGCCAGCCGCCGCGGCCCCGTGGGCGCGGCCACCGCCCGCTTCCTTCGCCGGTGCAGGCGGCGGCGGAGAAAGCGGGCTTGCCCCTGCGCATGCCCGAGCGGCTCGACGCCGACGAGGCCGCCGCCTTCGCGGCGCTTAAGCTCGATGCGGCGGTGGTGGCGGCCTATGGCCTCATCCTGCCGAAGCCGGTGCTGGCGGCGCCGCGTCTCGGTTGCCTCAACGTCCACGCCTCGCTGCTGCCGCGCTGGCGCGGCGCCGCGCCGATCGAGCGCGCCATCATGGCCGGCGACAGCGAGACCGGCGTGACCATCATGCAGATGGACGAGGGCCTCGATACCGGCCCGATTCTCATGGCCGAAGCCGTCCCGATCGGACCCGAGACGACCGCTGCCGCGCTGTGCCACCAACTCGAGGAGCTGGGCGCACGGCTCATCCTCGTGGCGCTCGAAGGCCGGGCCAATGGGCGGCTCGTGCCGGAACCGCAGCCCGAGCTGGGTGCGACTTACGCCAAGAAGCTGCGGCGCGAGGAAGGGCGGCTCGATTGGCGGCTTCCGGCTGGCGCGCTCGAGCGCCGCATCCGCGCGCTCAACCCCGCGCCTGGCATCTGGTTCGCGCTGGGAGCGGAGCGCATCAAAGTGCTCGCCGCGGAATGCGCCGAGGCGAGCCCCAGCGCCGCTCCCGGCACCGTGCTCGATGCGAGCCTGCGCATCGCCTGTGCCGAGGGCGCGTTGCGCCCGCTCGTGCTGCAGCGCGCCGGCAAGGCGCCGCAGGCGCGCGAGGCCTTCCTGCGCGGCTTTCCGATTGCCGCCGGCACGGTCCTGCCATGCCCCGCTATAAGCTGACCATCGAATATGACGGCGCCGGCCTCGTTGGCTGGCAGCGCCAGGCGAACGGGCTCTCGGTGCAGGAGATTCTCGAACGCGCGGTCGAACGCTTCTGCGGCACGACGGTCACGGTGCATGGCGCCGGGCGCACCGATGCTGGCGTGCACGCCCTGGCGCAAGCAGCGCATCTCGATCTGCCCCGCGCGGCCGCGCCCGAAACCATCCGCAATGCGCTCAACCAGCATGTGAAGCCCGCCTCTGTCGCGGTTCTCGCCGTCGAGCCCGCGAGCGACAGCTTCGATGCGCGGCGCTCGGCGCGCGGCCGGGTCTACCGCTATCGCATCCTGAACCGCCGCCCGCCGCCGACCCTCGAGCGCGGCCGCGTCTGGCATGTCGGGCCGCTGCTCGATGCCGAGGCGATGGCGGCGGCGGCGCAGCTCCTCATTGGCAGGCACGATTTCACGACCTTCCGCGACACGTTGTGCCAGGCGCGCTCGCCGCTGCGCACGCTCGATGCGCTCGAGGTTAGGCGTCTCGGCGAGGAGATCGCGATCGAGGCGCGCGCCCGCTCCTTCCTGCATCACCAAGTGCGCAACATGGTCGGCACGCTGAAGCTCGTAGGCGCCGGCAAATGGCGTGTCGCTGCTGTGGCCGATGCGCTCGCCGCGCGCGACCGCCGCGCCGGCGGCCCGACTGCCCCGGCGGGAGGGCTCTATCTCGTGCAGGTGCTCTACGCCGGCGCGTGAGGATCAGTAGAGGCTCTGCGTCACCAGCGACAGCGCCGAGCTCAGCACGACATCGAGCAGCACCAGCGCGGTGGCGGGAAGCGCGCCCCGATCGAGGGCGATCCGGGCGATGAACCACTCGTAGGCGAGCAGCAGAAGATAGACGATGGCTGCGAGCGTCGAGGCGGCGTCCTCGGGCAGGGCCGCGACGCCGCCAAAGCTCATGGCGACGAGCAGAAGCCCGGTTTGCAGCACTTGCGACCAGTTGTAAGCCGCGATGAAGCCCAAGGTCTGCTCTTCGCTTGCCAGCCAGCGGCAGAAGGGCAGCGCCAGCAGCGGATAAGCCGTCCAGCCGATGACGTAGCCGATGCTCTCGACCAGGAGGATGCGGACCCAGCCGGCTTGCGCGACCGAAGCCGCGTCCGCCCGAAGCCAAAGCAGCACCAGAAACGCGGGATAGCAGATCGCCGCCGCGAGAAAGGAGCGCCAGACGCCGGGCAGGCTGCGCTCGAACCAGCGCATGGCATCGCGGTCGAGCCGCGCCAGGCGCCACGCCCCGTAGAGCGCGTTGGCGACCTCGGTCGAGAGCGGCATCGGATCAGGGCCGGGCGAAATAGAGCGCGAGAGCCGTGCGGTAGATCTCGGTCAGCGCCGCGAGATCGGCCAGCGCCACATTCTCGTCGACCTGGTGCATGGTGCGGTTGACCAGGCCGAATTCGGCGACCGGGCAAAAGTGGTGGATGAAGCGCGCATCCGAAGTGCCGCCGGCGGTGCTGAGTTCGGGCTGCAAGCCGGTCACGCGCGCGATCGCGGCCACGAGCAGGCCGCTCGCCTCGCCCGGCGGGACCAGAAAGGATTCGCCGCTGACGCGGATGTCGAGATCATAGCGCCCACCCGCGGCATCGAGGCGCTCTTTGAGCCAGGAGCGGAGCGTGGCGCTCGACCAGCGGTCGTTGAAGCGGATGTTGAAGACGGCGCGCGCCGCTGCCGGAATGATGTTGGTGACGGGATTGCCGACATCGATGGTCGAGAGCGCAATAGTCGAGGGCGGAAAATGCGCGGTCCCCTCGTCGAGCGGCGCCGCGATGAGATCGTCGAGCATGCGGACGATGCGATGCGCCGCATTGTCGGCGTGCTGCGGATAGGCGGTGTGGCCCTGGACGCCGCGTACCGTGAGGAATCCGTTGAGGCTGCCGCGCCGGCCGATCTTGATGGAATCGCCCAAGACACGCAGCGAGGTCGGCTCGCCGACGATGCAGAGATCGAGACGCTCGCCGCGCGCCTTGACCCAATCGAGCAGCTTGCGCGTGCCGTTGATCGCCACGCCTTCCTCGTCGCCGGTGATGAGGAGGCTCAACGAGCCGCCGAAATCGCGGCCGCGCTCGGCAATAAAGCGCGCCGCCGCCGCGGCGAAGCAGGCGATGGCACCCTTCATATCCGCCGCGCCCCGGCCATAGAGCCGGCCGTCCATGATCGCGCCGGCGAAGGGATCGACCGTCCAGGACTCCAGGCTTCCGGGCGGCACCACATCGGTATGACCGGCGAAGCAGAAATTGCGCCCGCCGTCGCCCAGCCTGGCATAGAGGTTGAGCACCGGATCGCTGCCGGGTTCGGTGAACTCGACGGCGTGACAGGTGAAGCCCAGGCCTTCGAGCGCCGCCGCAAGCAGCGGGATGGCGCCTTCGTCCTTGGGCGTGACGCTGGGCGCGCGGATGAGCCGGGCGGCAAGCTCCGCCGCGTCGAGCGGGGCGCCCATCAGTCGCGCAACAGATCGTTGATCGAGGTCTTGGCGCGAGTCTTCTCATCGACCCGCTTGACGATGACGGCGCAATAGAGGCTGGGGCCGGGGCTGCCGTCGGGCAGCGCCTTACCGGCCAGGCTCCCGGGCACCACCACCGAATAGGCGGGCACGCGGCCGATATGGGTCTCGCCGCTGGTGCGATCGACGATGCGCGTCGATGCGCCGAGGAACACGCCCATCGCCAGGACCGAGCCGCGCTCGACAATGACGCCCTCGGCCACTTCGCTGCGCGCGCCGATGAAGCAGTCGTCCTCGACGATCACCGGCGCCGCTTGCACCGGCTCGAGCACGCCGCCGATGCCGACGCCGCCGGAGATGTGGCAATTCTTGCCGATCTGGGCGCAGGAGCCGACGGTCGCCCAGGTGTCGATCATCGTGCCGCTGCCGACATAGGCGCCGACATTGACGAAGCACGGCATCAGCACCACGCCCGGCGCGATGAAGGCGGAGCGGCGCACGATGCAGTTGGGCACGGCGCGGAATCCCGCCGCGGCAAAGCGCGCGGCATCCCAGCCGGCGAATTTGGCGGGGACCTTGTCCCACCAGGACGAGCCGCCGGGAGCGCCGGCGATCACGGCGCTGTCGGCGAGCCGGAAGGACAGCAGCACCGCCTTCTTCAGCCACTGATGGACGCGCCAGCGCCCGTCGATCTTCTCGGCGACGCGCAGCTTGCCCTGATCGAGCGCATCGAGCGCTCCCTCGACGGCATCGCGCACCGCGCCGCGCGTGCCGGCGTTGACGCTCTCGCGCGTCTCCCAAGCGGCGTCGATGGTGGTTTGCAATGCGGCGGTGCTCATCGCGCAAGATCCGGGATGAAAGCGGCCGCCACCATGCGGCAGGGCCGGAAGCCTGTCAACCGCGCCCGGTCTGGCCTAAGCTCCGGCAAAATCAAGATGGAGAGGGATGATGGCCGCGACGACACCGCCGTTCAAAGCCGAGATCGTCGGCAGCCTGCTGCGTCCTCAGATCATTCATCAGGCGCGGGCGCGGCGCGACAAGGGCGAGATCACGGCCGCTGCCTTGCGCCAGATCGAGAGCGCTCAAATTGCCGAAGCGGTCGCGTTGCAGAAGGAGGCCGGGCTCAAAGTCTGCACCGACGGCGACTTTCACCGGCGCCACTGGTTCATGGATTTTCTCGAGCGCGTGCAGGGCATCGCGTTCCGCGGCGGGCTCGCCGTCAAGTTTCACAACGAGGAGGGCGAGATCGCGTTCTCGCCGCCGCGCCTCGAGGTGCACGGCAAGCTCGCGCGCGTACGCGATCTGTCGATCGAAGACTTCGCCGAGCTTCGTCCCGTGGCGGAGCGTGCCGGGCTCATGCCCAAGCAAGCGATGCCCTCGCCGACCATCGTGCATTTCCGCGGCGGACGTGCCGCGATCGATCGCGCGGCCTATCCCGAGATCGACGATTTCTTCGCCGATCTCGCCACGGTCTACCGCCAGGAGCTGCAGGCGCTCTATGCCGCCGGCTGCCGCTACGTGCAGATCGACGAGACCAACTTTCCCTATCTCTGCGATCCGAAGCTGCGCGACAACGTCCGCGCCATCGGCGAGGACCCGGACGCGCTGCCGCGGCGCTATGCGCGCCTCCTCAACGACGTGCTCAAGGACAAGCCCGCGGGCATGGTCGCCTGCATGCATCTCTGCCGTGGCAATCACGCCAGCGCCTGGGTCGCCGAAGGCGGCTACGATCCGGTCGCCGAGGTGCTGTTCGGCGAGATCAATCTCGACGGCTTCCTGCTCGAATACGATTCGCCGCGCGCCGGCAGCTTCGCGCCGCTGCGCTATTTGACCGGGAACAAGGTCGCCGTCCTCGGCCTTGTCACCACCAAGAAGCCGCAACTCGAAGCCAAGGACGAGCTGAAGCGGCGGATCGAGGAGGCGCAGCGCTACCTGCCGCTCGACCGCCTGGCGCTGAGCCCGCAATGCGGCTTCGCCAGCACGATCGAAGGCAACCGCCTCACCATCGACGACGAGAAGCGCAAGCTTCGGCTCGTCGTCGAAACCGCGCAGGAGGTCTGGGGCACGGCATGAGCCGCCGTCCTCGCGCCGCCTCGGAGCGCCGATGACGCAAAATCTCCTGGGCCAGCCGATCGGCGAAGAAGTGCCGGGATGGACTCGGCGGCCGCCTCTGCCGCGCAGCGTGATGGAGGGACGCTTCTGCCGGCTCGAGCCGATCGACCCGGACCGCCACGCCGCCGCGCTCCACGTTGCCTTTGCGGCGGACAAGGAGGGGCGGAACTGGACCTATCTGTTCTATGGCCCGTTCGCGCGGGAAGAGGATTTTCGCAATTGGCTGCGCGCGACCTGCATGGGCGATGATCCGCTGTTCCACGCGATCATCGAGTGCCGCACCGGCCGGGCGGTCGGGGTGGCGAGCTATCTCCGCATCGATGCCGCCAATGGCGTGATCGAGGTCGGGCATCTCAATTTCTCGCCCGCGCTGCAACGAACGCCGGCGGCGACGGAGGCCATGTATCTGATGATGCGCCGCGTCTTCGACGAGCTTGGCTATCGCCGCTATGAATGGAAGTGCGACGCGCTCAATGCCGTGTCGCGGGCGGCCGCGCTGCGCCTCGGGTTCCGCTTCGAAGGGATCTTCCGGCAGGCGGTGATCTACAAGGGGCGCAGCCGCGACACCGCCTGGTTCTCGGTGATCGATCGCGAATGGCCGGCGCTGAGGACAGTGTTCGAGCACTGGCTCCGCTCCGAAAATTTCGACGCCGAAGGGCGCCAGCGCGAGCGGCTTTCGATCCTGACGCGACCCCCGAACTAAGCCGTCAGGATCTCCAGCACGTGGCCATTGGGGTCGCAGAAATAGCAGCCGCGACCGCCGCGGCGGTGGTTGATCTTCATGTCGTCGAGGGACATCGGGCCGCTGCCATAGGCAATGCCCTCGGTCTTGATGCGCGCGAAGATCGCATCGAACTCGCGGTCGCTCACTTTGAAGGCGTAGTGGTGCGACTCGAAATCATCGTCGCTGTCGAAATCGAGGGTGAGCGTCTCGTTGACCCGCACCGGCGCGAAATGCGAATGGGGGGCTTCATAGTCGAGGCCGAAAATCCGGGCGAAGAAGCGGGCCGATTCCTCTTTGTCGCGGGCGGGAACGATGGTGTGGTCGAGGATGATGGCCATGGGCGGCTCCTGCTGGCGGCGGCGGCTGGATCGGCTTAGTCTGGGTTAGGAAACCCCGACGGGAAAGAGATGGCGATGAGCTGGCTTCCGGCCAAGGAGCCGAGCGCCGAGGCGGGTCCCTCGCCGGCGCTCGAGCTGGTGATCCTGCCGCGCGTCCGCGATTTGGGCGACGGCTTCGCAGTGCGGCGCGTGCTGCCCTTCACCGAACGCCGCGCCCTCGGGCCGTTCGTCTTCTTCGATCATTTCGGGCCGACGGAATTCCGCCTGGGCGAGGGGCTGGACGTGCGGCCGCATCCGCATATCGGGCTGGCGACGGTGACCTATCTCCTCGACGGCGAGATCCTGCACCGCGACAGCCTCGGCAGCGTCCAGCCGATCCGCCCCGGCGCGGTCAACTGGATGACGGCCGGGCGCGGCATCGTTCATTCCGAGCGCACGCCGCCCGCGGCGCGCGCCGAGGGCGCGCGCATTCACGGCGTGCAGCTCTGGGTCGGGCTGCCGCGGCGGCATGAGGAGACCGCGCCGGGCTTTTCCCATCACCCCGCCGAGACGCTCCCCCTGATCGCGGGCAAAGGGAGCCGGCTCCGCCTCATCGCCGGCTCACTGATGGGCGCGCAGGCGCCGGTGCCGATTTTCTCCGCACTGTTCTGCGCCGAGGCCGAGCTGGCGGGCGGCGCCGAGATCGAGTTGCCGGCCGAGCACGAAGAGCGCGGCGCTTATATCCTCTCGGGCGAGGTCGAACTCGGCGGCGAGATTTTCCCGAGCCACCGGCTCCTGGTGCTCCGGCCCGGGCGGGCCGAGATGCTGCGGGCCGCGGCCCCGGCGCGGCTCCTGCTCCTGGGCGGCGCGCCGCTCGACGGGCCGCGGCACATCTGGTGGAATTTCGTCGCCAGCTCCACGGAGCGCATCGAGCAGGCGAAGGCCGATTGGAAGGCGGGCCGCTTCATGCCGGTGCCGGGCGAGAGCGACTTTATTCCGCTGCCGGAGTGAGCGGGATCGCCGCAAGAAACGCCGCGAGCGCCGTCGCGTCCTCGACGACATGGTGAATGTGCTCGGCCTCGCCTTCGGCGGGATGGGCATGCGGCCCGCCCATGACCCAGATCGTCGTCATCCCCAACGCCGCCGCCGGCGCCAGGTTCTTCGCCATGTCCTCGACCATCGCCGTGCGCTTCCCCGCGAGCGCATGGCGGTCCATGAGCAGCCTGTAGCCGCTCGGATCGGGCTTCGGCACATAGTCGCAGGCGACGATGTCGTGGATGCCCGAGAAGGCGTCGGTGAGCTCTAAATGCGCCAGGAGCCGTTCGGCGTGGCGCGCCGTGCCATTGGTGAAGATGATCTTGCGGCCGGGCAGCGCCGCGATGGCGGCGGCGAGTTCGGGGTCGCGCGGCACCGGCGAGAGATCGAGCTCGTGGACGAAGTCGAGAAAGCGCTTGGGCTCGAGTCCATAGTCGAGCATCAGCCCGCGCAGGGTCGTGCCGTGCTGCTCGAAGAAGCGCCGGCGCAAGCCATGCGCCGCTTCGCTGTCGAGCCTCAGCTCGGCCATGATGAACGCCGTCATGCGCGCCTCGACCTCGCGGTAGAGCGCGCAGGAGCTGGGGTAAAGCGTATTGTCGAGATCGAAGATCCAGGTCTCGATCTCGCGCAGCGGGCGGGCGGGCATGCGCCCATCCTACCACACCGCGCCGCGCGCCGCAGGGCGGGGAATTTGTCGCCCCCTCGCCCGCGGTGGCCAGGCGAGGGGGCGTATCGTGCGACGTGCGAAGCTCAGTCCGCGGCGTCGCCGAAAACTCTGCGCAACCAATGGCTGCGACTAGTTACATTCACGGCAAAAATCGTGCCAGCGCCGCAAGGGCGGAAATTGCCGATTCGCGGACCGAATTCGGCGAGATCTGCCTTATCTGCGGCAGGTGCATGGGCCGTTGCCTAGAGATTGGGCGCGAATTTTAGGAATTCGCGTCCTTGGCGGCGCGCGGCCTCGCCCTGGCGTTGCGCCGGATGAGCGTGCCGACGCCTTCGTCGGAGAACAGCTCCAAGAGCACCGCATGCGGCGTCCGGCCGTCGAGGATGACCGCGGCCTCGACGCCGCCCTCGACCGCCTGGATGCAGGTCTCGATCTTCGGGATCATCCCGCCCTGGATGGTGCCGTCGGCGATGAGCGCGCGCGCCGCGGCGACGGTGAGCTCGGGAACGAGCTTCTTCTCCTTGTCGAGCACGCCCTTGACATCGGTCAGCAGCAGCAGCCGCGCCGCCCGGACCGCCGCCGCGACCGCGCCGGCGACGGTGTCGGCGTTGATGTTGTAGGTTTCGCGGGCCGGCCCGACGCCAATGGGCGCGATCACCGGAATGATGTTGGAGCGCTCGAACAGCGTCAGGACTTCGGCGTCGATCGCATAGGGCTCGCCGACGAAGCCCAGATCGAGCACCTTCTCGATGTTCGAATCGCTGGCCTGGCCCTTGCGCTCGAATTTGCGGGCGCGGATGAGATCGGCATCCTTGCCGGAGAGGCCGATGGCGAGGCCGCCGACCTTGTTGATCGCCGAGACGATCTCCTTGTTGATCGAGCCGGAGAGCACCATCTCGACGATCTCGACGGTCTCGCGATCGGTAACCCGGAGCCCGTCGATGAACGAGCTCTTGATCTTGAGCCGCTCCAGCATCTGGCCGATCTGCGGCCCGCCGCCATGGACGACGATCGGGTTGACGCCGACCTGCTTCAGCAGCACGACATCGCGCGCGAAGAGTTCGGCGACCATCGTGTCGCCCATGGCATGGCCGCCGTATTTGACCACCACGGACTTGCCGGAATAGCGGCGGAAATAGGGGAGCGCCGCCGAGAGCGTCGCCGCCTTGCTCGCGGAATCGATGAGGGCGGGCTGCTTGTCGTTCATGGCGCCCGGCACTCTAGCCCGCCCGCGCCGGCCCTGCCAGAGCGGCAAGCGTCGCCCGGAGTTCGGCGAGGCCCTCGTTCTCATGCGCGCTGGTGATGTGGAGCTGCGGATGCGCCGCGCCATGCTTGGCGATCTCGGCGGCGGTTTCGGCGATCACGGCTTCGAGGTCGGCAGGCCGCATTTTGTCGGCCTTGGTGAGGACGATCTGGTAGGCGACCGCCGCCTCGTCCAAGAGCTGCATCAGCGGCCGGTCGGGGGGCTTGATGCCGTGGCGCGCATCGATCAGCACGAGCACGCGCCGCAATCCCGCCCGCCCCTTGAGATAGAGCGCGATCGTGCGGCTCCAGCGCGCGATCTCGTGCTTGGGCGCGGCGGCGAAGCCATAGCCGGGCAGATCGACCAGCATGAGCCGCCCGCCGAGATCGAAGAACACCAGCTCGCGCGTGCGCCCGGGCGTGTGCGAGACGCGCGCCAAGCTGTGCCGGCCGGTGAGGGCGTTGACGAGGCTCGATTTGCCGACATTGGAGCGCCCGACGATGGCGATTTCGGGCAGGCGGTCCACCGGCAAGGCGCTTGCCTCCCCCGCCGCGGCGACGAAGCGGCATTCTCCGGCGAAGAGCCGCCGCCCGGCTTCGAGGAGCGCCGCGTCCGGCGCCGGCTCGGACGGCGCGAGCGCTGCGGCGCTCAGGTCGCGCCCGCGCGCCGCATGATCAGCCATTGCTGCGCGATCGACAGCAGATTGTTCCAGCTCCAATAAATCACCAGCCCGGCGGCGAATTGCGACAGCATGAAGGTGAACACGACCGGCAGGATCATGAACATCTTCGCCTGGATCGGATCGGGCGGCTGGGGGTTGAGCTTCTGCTGCAGGAACATGGTCACGCCCATGATGAGCGGCCAGGCGCCGATGTGCAGGAAGGAAATCTCGGGCGGGGTGAAGGGCACCAGGCCGAAGAGATTGATGAAGGTGGTGGGATCGGGCGAGGAGAGGTCGCGGATCCAGCCGAAGAACGGCGCGTGCCGCATCTCGATCGTGACGTAGAGCACCTTGTAGAGCGAGAAGAAGACCGGGATCTGGATGACGATCGGCAGGCAGCCCGCCATCGGATTGGCGCCGACGCGCTTGTAGAGCGCCATCATCTCCTGGTTGAGGCGCTGCTTGTCGTCGCCGAGGCGCTCGCGGAGTTTCTGCATCTCCGGCTGCAGCTTCTTCATCTTGCTCATCGCCCGATAGGATTTGTTGGCGAGCGGGAAGAAGATGAGCTTGATCAGCACCGTCAGCAGCATGATGGCGAGGCCGAAATTGCCGATGATGTGATAGAAGAAATCGAGCGTCAGAAAAATCGGCTTGGTGATCCAATAGAACAAGCCGAAATCGATCGCCCGATCGAAGCGCGGGATGCCGAGCGCGCTCTCGTAATTATCGAGGAGATGCACCTCTTTGGCGCCGGCGAAGAAGCGCTCCTCGGTGCTGAACGCGCCATGCGCCGGCACCATCTGATCGCTGCCGGTGAAATCGGCTTGGAAGACATCGCGATGACCCTCGCCGTTGTAGCGCACCGTCGTAGCAACCGGCACCTGCTGCGCCGGGATGAGGGCGGTAAGCCAGTATTTGTCGGTGAAACCG
>DATNIY010000041.1:0-28403 GCA_035604195.1 Allostellaceae bacterium | reverse complement strand
GGCGGGCGCTGCCCAGCCGGCACCGGTGCTGCCCGCGCCGCGTCGCTTGTCGCCGCTAATCTGGATTCCGGCGCTGGCGGTGGCCGTGGCGCTGGTGCTGTATTTCTTTGCCGGGGGCGGCGGGTCGCATTGACCGCACCGGCGCGGATCGCTTGACCGCGCCGCCTTCGCGCACGAAACTCTGACGAGACTTGCCGCGACGTCTCGGGCGCGGCGCCAAATCGGGCGGCACGCCACGGCGTGACGGCAGCCTTAGAGGGGAGAGCAAGCATGCCCAGTGTGACAATCACGGTGAACGGCAAGCCGCAGACCGCCGAGGTCGAGAACCGCACCTTGCTCGTGCAGTTCCTGCGCGAAAATCTCGGCCTCACCGGCACGCATGTCGGCTGCGACACCAGCCAATGCGGCGCCTGCGTCGTCCAGTTCGACGGCTCTTCCGCGAAGAGCTGCACGATCCTCGCCGTGCAGGCCAACGGCGCCAAGGTCACCACCATCGAAGGCATCGCCAATGGCGAGCTGCATCCGATGCAGGCCGCGTTCCGCGAGCATCACGGGCTGCAATGCGGCTTCTGCACGCCCGGCATGGTGATGAGCGCGATCGATCTCGCCAACCGCAACAAGAGCCCGACGGAAGACCAGATCCGCCACTGGCTCGAGGGCAACATCTGCCGCTGCACCGGCTACCACAACATCGTCAAGGCGATCAAAGCCGGCGCCGAAGCGATGGCGCGGGGGAGCAAATGAGCGCCCCCATCGGCGCGCCGGTGCGCCGCAAGGAAGACACGCGCTTCCTCACCGGCAAGGGCACCTACACCGACGACATCAACCGGCCGCGACAGCTCTACGCGGTCTTCGTCAGGAGCCCGCACGCCCATGCCGAGATCGGCGCCATCGACACGCGCCGCGCCGCGGCGGCGAAGGGCGTCGTCGCGATCTATACCGGCGCGGATGTGCAGGCGTCGGGCGTCGGGACCCTGCCCTGCGGCTGGGGCATCACCTCGAAGGACGGCTCGCCCATGATCGAGCCGGCGCACCCGCTCCTCGCCGTGGCCCGCGTGCGCCATGTCGGCGACCCCGTCGCCGTGGTCATTGCCGAGCAGAAGGCGGAGGCCGAGGAAGCGGCGGATCTCGTCACCGTCACCTACAAGCGGCTGCCCGGCGTGATCGCGGTCGAGGACGCAGTGAAGCCGGGCAAGCCGCAGATCTGGGACGCGGCCAAGGGCAATATCTGCTTCGACTGGCATTTGGGCGACAAGGCCGCAGCCGATGCCGCCTTTGCCAAGGCGGCGCACGTCACCAAGCTCGACATCATCAACAACCGGCTCGTGCCCAATGCGATGGAACCGCGCGCCTATATCGGCGAGTACGACCGCGCGAGTGGCGACTACACGCTCTACACGACCTGCCAGAACCCGCACGCCATCCGGCTGTTGATGGGGGCCTTCGTGCTCCACCAGCCCGAGCACAAGATCCGCGTCATCGCGCCCGATGTCGGCGGCGGCTTCGGCTCCAAGATCTTTCATTACGGCGAGGAGGCGACGGTCACCTGGGCCGCGGCCAAGCTCGGCCGCCCGGTGAAGTGGACGGCGGCGCGTTCCGAGAGCTTCATCTCCGACGCCCAGGGCCGCGACCATGTCACGCATGCCGAGCTTGCGCTCGACAAGGACGGCAAGTTCCTGGCGCTGCGCGTCGCGACCCTGGCCAATCTCGGCGGCTATCTCTCGACCTTCGGGCCGGCGGTCCCGACTTGGCTCTATGGCACCTTGCTCGCCGGCACCTACACGACGCCGGCGATCTATGTCGAGGTCAAGGGCGTCTTCACCAACACCGTGCCGGTCGACGCCTATCGCGGCGCCGGGCGGCCGGAGGCGAGCTATGTGGTCGAGCGCCTGGTCGAGACGGCGGCCAGGGAGCTCAAGCTCGACCGCGCCGAATTGCGCCGCCGCAATTTCATTCCCAAGAATGCCTATCCCTATCAGACGCCGGTGGCGCTCGCCTATGACAGCGGCGATTACTTCACCACGCTCGACATGGCCTTGAAGGCTGCCGACTATGCCGGCTTCGAGAAGCGCCGACAGGAAGCGGCGCAGCGCGGCAAACTGCGCGGCCTGGGCCTCGCCTGCTATATCGAGGCCTGCGGCGTCGCTCCTTCGGCGGTCGCGGGATCCTTGGGCGCGCGCGCAGGCCTCTACGAAGTCGCGGAAGTCCGCGTCAATCCGACCGGCAGCGTCACCGTGCTGACGGGAACGCACAGCCACGGCCAAGGCCACGAGACCACCTTCGCGCAACTGGTCGGCGAGCGTTTGGGCATGCCCGTCGAAAATGTCGAGGTGGTGCATGGCGACACCGCCAAGACGCCCTTCGGCATGGGCACCTATGGCTCGCGCTCGCTGGCCGTGGGCGGCTCGGCGCTGGTCAAGGCGCTCGACAAGGTCGTGAACAAGGGCAAGAAGATCGCCGCCCATTTGCTCGAGGCGTCGGAGGCCGACATCGAATTCAAGGACGGCAAGTTCACCGTCGCCGGCACCGACCGCGCCAAGGCCTTCGGCGAGATCGCCTTCGCCGCCTATGTCCCGCACAACTACCCGCTCGAGGAACTCGAGCCCGGGCTCGACGAGACCGCGTACTACGATCCCAAGAACTTCACCTTCCCGTCGGGCACGCATGCCTGCGAGGTCGAGATCGATCCCGACACCGGCGCCGTGCAGATCGTCAAATTCACCGCGGCCGACGATTTCGGGCGGATCGTCAATCCGCTGATCGTCGACGGCCAGGTGCATGGCGGCCTCGCGCAGGGAATTGGCCAGGCGCTCCTGGAGGACTGCCGCTACGACCGCGACAGCGGCCAACTCCTGACCGGCTCCTACATGGACTACTGCATGCCGCGGGCCGACAATTTGCCGTCCTTCACCGTGTCGACGCACGGGACCTTGTGCACGCACAATCCATTGGGCGCCAAAGGCTGCGGCGAGGCGGGCGCGATCGGCGCACCGGGCGCGGTGATGAATGCGGTCGTCGATGCGTTGGCGCCGCTCGGCATCGCCGATTTGTCGATGCCGGCGACGCCGGAAAAGATCTGGCGCGCCATCCAGGCGCGCGCACCAGCAAAGGCCGCGTGAGAGGCGGACCACAGCGATCGAGGGAGCGAGACCATGTACAATTTCCAGTACCACTCACCGAAGACCGTCGCTGAAGCGGCCAAGACGGTCGCCGCCGCGGCGGACGGCAAGCTCATGGGCGGCGGCATGACGCTCATCCCGACCCTGAAGTTGCGCCTGGCGAAACCGTCGGACGTCGTCGATCTCGGCCGCATTGCCGGGTTGCAGGGCATCAAGCGCGAGGGCAATGCCGTGGTGATCGGCGCCATGACCCGTCATGCCGATGTCGCGGGCTCGGATGCCGTCAAGAGCGCCATTCCCGCGCTCGCCGCACTTGCCGGCGGCATTGGCGACCCGGCCGTGCGCAACCGCGGCACCATCGGCGGCTCGCTCGCCAACAACGATCCCTCCGCGGACTATCCCGCGGCGGTGCTGGCGCTCAATGCCACCATCGTCACCAACAAGCGCAAGATCGCCGCCGACGACTTTTTCAAGGGCATGTTCGAGACCGCGCTCGCGGCCGATGAGATCATCACCGCCGTGAGCTTTCCCGTGCCCGAAAAGGCCGCCTATATGAAGTTTCCGAACCCGGCCTCGCGCTACGCGATCGTCGGGGTCTTCGTCGCCAAGACCAAGGACGCGGTGCGGACCGCGGTGACCGGCGCCGGCGCTTGCGTCTTCCGCCAGAAGGAGATGGAGGCGGCGCTCGGCAAAGCCTTCACCCCCGACGCCATCAAGCCGATCGCGCAGAAGCCGGACGGCCTCAATTCCGACATCCATGCGAGCGCCGAGTACCGCGCCCATCTCGTCGGCGTGATGGCGCGCCGCGCAGTCGCGGCGGCGGGGTAAGCGGGTCTTACGCGACGTGCCGCTGGCGGCGCCAGCGCTCGACCACGGATTTGAGGAAGGCGGTGTTCTTGGTTTCCTCGGCCCATGCGGCCGAGAAGGACGCCGTGCCGCTGTGCGGGCGAAATTCCTCGGCAAGCTCGTCGAAGCACAGCCGGACCGGGACCGGGACGCCCTCGCCGATGGCGATGGCCTCGGCATTGCGCAGCGCCGGCAAGAAATCGAGAAGAGCGCCCGCCGCCTCGGGCAGGGCGCCGCGCACGAACTCCTGGTCGCTTTGATGGCTCATGCGCAGGGCGAAGATCGTATTGCACTGCGAGAGAATGCTGGCGGAGAGCTCGGACGGCCGCTGGCTCACGAGGCATAAGGAGACGCCGTATTTGCGGCCCTCCTTGGCGATGCGGGAGAGCGCGCGCTTGGCCGGCTCGAAGCCGCTCTTGGTCTCGACCGGGCAGTATCGGTGCGCCTCCTCGCAGATCAGCAGGATGGGCACCGCGCGTTCGCTCCACAGCGCGAAGTCGAAGGTCATCCGGCACAGCACGGAGACGACGACATTCAGCACTTCCGAGGGAACCGAGGAAAGATCGATGATGGTCACGGGCTTCCCGTTCACGGGAATGCGGAACAGGGTCGAGAGAATGTCGACCATGTTGTCGCGCACCGCGACGCCCGGAAACATGAAGCTGAAGCGCGTGTCGGACTGCAGCGCCTGGAGCCGCGCCTTCAACCGCATGTAGGGCGACACGTCCGGCGCCTTGTCGAGCTTTCCCGCGGCCTCGTCGAGGAGACGCGTCAATTCGCCGATCCGGTAGGGCACCGGCGTGTCCTGCTTGATGTTATCGGTCTTGTCGGAATTGCCGGAAGACAGGCGCTTTGCCGCCTTGATCAACTCGCTGAGGATGGCGCCTTCGACCTGCCGGTCCCGGCTGCCGCCGAGCACGACCTCCTCGAATTCCTCGAAGTTGAAGAGCCAATAGGGCAGATCGAGCTTGCCCGGATCGAGCACCAGCGCGGAATCGCCGAAGGCCCGCGCGTATTCGTTGTGCATGTCAAGCAGCACGATGTGGCCATGACGATAATTCTGCATCATGGCGCGGAGGATGAGGGCAACCGCGCAGGACTTGCCGGTGCCGGTGCTGCCGAGCACGGCGAAATGCTTGCCCAGGAGATCGTCGGCCACGATGTAAGCCGGCAGCGAGCGGTCCTGATGGACGGTGCCGATGCGCACCGCCGCGCGCGAGCGTGGCGCATAGACCAGAGAAAGGTCGTCGGCCGTCGCCGCATGGACGCCGTCGCCGAGCGTTGGAAAGGTCGAGACGCCGCGCTGGAAGCGCCGCGTGCCCGCCTCTTCGCCGTTCTCGGTCTCGCCGATGAGCTCGACCTCGACGAGCCGCAATTCGACATCGTTCGCATGCTGCGCCGGCATCGGCACGTTGAGACCGGCGACGATGCCGAAGACGGTCGAGACCGGCGTCGGCATCTTGACGAGCGCGCCGATTTGGACCGGCGCCGCCGCCGGGCCGCCGGCGCTGGACGCATCATCGAGCAGCATGATGACCTGCGCGCCCGAGACGGTAATGACCCGGCCGAGCTTGACCTCGAGTTTGACTTGCGCTCCGTCCATTACCATCACGCCTCAGAAGCCCTATCCCGCGGCGGCGATGCGGCGCGCCGGCGCCGCGTCCCGGTCCGAAGCCTGATCATGGAAGATGCGCACGGGCGGCATCGCGACGGTCACCGTCGTGCCCTTGCCCGGCGCACTGTCGATCGAGATCGACCCGCCATGCAGCTCGACGAAGGCCTTGGTCAGCGGCAGCCCCAATCCGGTTCCCTCGTATTTGCGGGTGATCAGGCTGTTCAGTTGGTAGAACGGCAGGAAGACGTTCTCGATCTCGTCGGGCGCGATGCCGATTCCCGTATCGCTGACGCGGAAGACGAAGCCGCTCTTCGGCGCGATGCTGGCCTCGACAATGATCTTGCCGCGCTCGGCCGTGAACTTGACCGCGTTGGAGAGCAGATTGATCAGGATCTGCTTGAGCTTCAGCTCGTCGCAGACGAGCAGCGGCAAGCCGTCGGCGAAGCGCCGCTCGAAGGCGATGCCCTTCGCCTCGAGCCGCGCTTTGACCATGGTGTAGCAGGCCTGCACGGCTTTGGCGAAATCGACCGCCTCGTCTTGCAGCTCGAGCTTGCCCGCCTCGAACTTGGCATAATCGAGCAAATCATTGACCACGCGGTTCAGATGCCAGCCCGAGGAATTGATGTCGCGGGCGTAAGTCAGGATCCGATCGCTGTCGGGGACCCGGGCCATCTGCATCTCGATCATCTCGGAAAAGCCGATGATGGCGTTCAAGGGCGTGCGCAGCTCGTGGCTGATATGCGCCAGAAATTCGTCCTTGGCGCGGTTGGAGTCCTCGGCCCGCGTCATTGCCGCCTGGGCGCGCGCCGCAAGCGCCGCCTCCTGCTTGGCGAGCGCCAGCATCGCCTCGCTTCGACTGTGCTCGGCCAGTCTCACGAGTTCCGCGCTGTAACGCCGCAAAAGCGTGTTCCAACCGCGTTGCTTGGCTGGGCGGGCGAGCATGACAGCGCTGACTCTAGGCGCCAATCCTTCACGTTCTGTTAAGAAGCCGGTTGGCGCCCGCCTAAGCCCTTGGCCGGGCGGCGCGAAGGGCTTGGATCGGCTGCCCGGCTCCGCTACATAAGGAGAGTTCCACCATCCTTAACCCGGCGCGCCGCATGCCCTCTCCGCCCCGCTCGGTCAGCGACACCCTCGCCCTTCTCGGCCGCGGCAATTACGTCGCCGACCGCAGCCTCGCGACCGCGGTCTATTTGTCGCTCTCCCTGGGACGGCCCCTGTTCCTCGAGGGCGAGGCCGGCGTCGGCAAGACCGAGATCGGCAAGGTGCTGGCGGAAACCCTGGGGCGGCGGCTCATCCGGCTGCAATGCTACGAAGGCCTCGACGTCGCCTCGGCGGTCTATGAATGGAATTACGCGCGGCAGATGATCGAAATCCGCCTCGCCGAAAGCGGCCACGAGAGCCGCGACACGGTCGAGGAGGAGATCTTCTCCGATCGCTTTCTCATCAAGCGGCCGCTCTTGCAGGCGCTCGAGCCCGCTCTCGCCGGGCCGCCGGTGCTGCTCATCGACGAGCTCGACCGCACCGACGAGCCGTTCGAGGCCTATCTTCTCGAAGTGCTCTCGGATTTCCAGATCACCATTCCCGAGATCGGCACCATCAAGGCCAAGGAGCCGCCGATCGTCGTCATCACCTCGAACCGCACGCGCGAGATCCACGACGCGCTGAAGCGCCGCTGCTTCTATTACTGGATCGATTATCCCAGCGCCGAGCGCGAGCTCGAGATTCTTCGGATCAAGGCGCCGGGCGCCTCGGCCGCGCTGAGCCGCGAGGTCGTCGCCTTCGTCCAGAAGCTCCGTGCCACCTCCGATCTCTTCAAGCTGCCGGGCGTCGCCGAGACCATCGACTGGGCGCATGCCTTGACCCAGCTCGACGTGCTGGCGCTGACCCCGGAGGCGATCAACGACACGCTGGGCGTGCTGCTCAAATACCAGGACGACATCGCGAAGATCCAGGGGAGCGAGGCCGAACGCCTGCTCTCCCAGGTCAAGGCCGAGCTCGCCGCGGCCCAGTGATGGAGGGGATCGGCGCCGCGCCGCGGCCGGGCTCCGAAAGCGACGGGCGGCTGCTCGCCAACATCATGTATTTCGCGCGCGCCCTGCGCGCCGCCGGGCTCCCGATCGGCCCGGGCAAGGTGCTCGCCGCGGTCGAGGCGGTGCGCGCCGTCGGCATCGAGAGCCGCGACGATTTCTACTGGACGCTCCACGCCGTCTTCGTCAACCGGCGCGACCAGCGCGAGCTGTTCGACCAGGCCTTCCACATCTTCTGGCGCAACCCGAAGCTCTTGGAGCGCATGATCGGGCTGCTGCTGCCGACGATCGCCGTGCCGGAAAATCAGCGCGGCGAAGAGATGAGCCGGCGCCTTGCCGAAGCGCTCTACCGGCCCGGCGAAGGCCAGGAGCCGCAGGAAACCGAGGTCGAGCTCGACGCCGCCATGACCTTTTCCGAGCGCGAGGTGCTGCGCCGGATGGATTTCGAGAAGATGTCGGGCGAGGAGCTGGCGCGGGCCAAGGCGGCGATCCAGCGCATGGTGCTGCCGCTCGCCGACCGGCCGACGCGGCGCTTCCGGCCCGATGCGCGCGGCTCGCGCACCGACATGCGCGCGACATTGCGCGCCCAGTTGCGCGCCGGCGGGCTCCTCGCCCTGAAGCGCAAGAGCCGCCGCCGCCGGCCGCCGCCCCTCGTTATTCTGTGCGACATCTCCGGCTCGATGAGCCGCTACAGCCGGCTGTTCCTGCACTTCATGCACGCCGTCGCCAACGACCGCGACCGCGTCTATACCTTCCTCTTCGGCACGCGGCTCACCAACATCACGCGCTTCCTGCGCTACAAGGACATCGACATCGCGCTCGACAAGGTGGCGGAAGCGGTCGAGGACTGGTCCGGCGGCACGCGCATCGGCCAAACGCTGGCTGAGTTCAACCGGCGCTGGTCGCGCCGCGTGCTCGGTCAGGGCGCGATCGTGCTGCTCATCACCGACGGCCTCGACCGCGACGCCGGCGCCGGCATTGGCGCCGAGATGGACCGGCTGCACAAATCCTGCCGCCGCCTGATCTGGCTCAATCCGCTGTTGCGCTACGAGGGGTTCGCACCAAAATCATTGGGCATGAAGGCGATCCTGCCGCATGTCGACGAGTTCCGGCCGATTCACAATCTCGAGAGCCTGGAAGGGCTGGTGTCGGCCCTGAGCCGGCCCGGTCCCCGGCGCCTCGAGGCGGCAGCGGCCTGGCGAGAGACGGGGTAAGCGATGGAAGACAATGACGAGATCCTGCAACGCGCGGCCGATTGGCGGGCTTCCGGGAAGGGCGTGGCGCTGGCGACCGTGGTCAGCACTTGGGGCTCGTCGCCGCGCCCGGCCGGGGCCAAGCTCGTGGTCGATCAGGACGGGAGCTTCCTCGGCTCGGTCTCCGGCGGCTGCGTCGAGGGCGCGGTCATCGAGGAGGCGCTCAAGAGCATCGCCGACGGCGCGCCGCGGCTATTGAGCTTCGGCGTCAGCAACGAGCAGGCCTGGGAAGTGGGATTGGCCTGCGGCGGCAAGATCCAGGTCTTCGTCGAGCGCGTCGAATGAAACTGGCTTTCCTCGAGCGGGCGCTCGCCGCGAGCCGCGAAGGCCGCAGCGCCGCCCTCATGACCGAACTCAAGACCGGCCGGCAAAGCTTCGTCGAGGGCGCGACGGCGTCGGGCGATTTGGCGCTCGACGACGGCTTGCGCGAGGCGCTGCGTCGCTGCCAGGCCGAGGACCGCAACGGCACGGTCGAGACCGCGCACGGTCCGGTGTTCATCGAGGTCTTCAATCCGCGGCTGCGCTGCCTCGTCGTCGGCGCGGTGCATATCGCGCAGTCCTTGGCGCGCATGGCGGCGCTGGCGGGCTATGTCGTCACCATCGTCGATCCGCGCACCGCCTTTGCCAGCGGCGAGCGCTTTCCCAATGTCGAGCTGTCGACCGAATGGCCGGACGAGGCGCTCGAGCGCCTGAAGCCCAACCGGCGCACGGCGGTCGTGACTTTGACGCATGATCCCAAGCTCGACGATCCCGCGCTCGCCACCGCCTTGCGCTCGGATGCCTTCTATATCGGCGCGCTGGGCTCGAAGCGGACGCATGCGGCGCGATTGAAGCGGCTCGCCGAGCTGGGCTTTACCGACGCCGATTTCGCCCGCATCCACGGGCCGGTCGGCCTCGACATCGGCTCCATATCGCCGGCCGAGATCGCGGTTTCGATCCTCGCGCAGATGACACTGGTGCTGCGCGGCGAGCGCCGCAGCAAGGCGAAAGCCGCGTGAAATTCGGCGAGACTCCGGTCGAGGAGGCCGTGGGCGCGATCCTCGCCCACAGCCTCAAGCTCGCCGACCGCACGCTTAGGAAAGGCCGCATTCTCGACGCCGCCGATGTCGCAGCCCTGCGCGCCGCAGGCCGGAGCCAAGTAATCGCAGCCCGGCTCGAGCCGGATGACGTTGCCGAGAACGCCGCCGCCGACGAGGTCGCCCGCCCGCTTGCCGGAGCGAATGTCAAGGTCGGTCGCGCCTTCACCGGCCGCGCCAATCTCTACGCCGAGATCGCCGGGCTGTGCGCCGTCGATCGCGGCGGAGTCGATCGCTTCAACCTGGTCGACGAGACGATCACGCTGGCGACCTTGCCGCCCGACGCCATCGTGTCGGCCAAGGAGATGGTGGCGACGATCAAGATCATCCCCTTCGCCGTGCGGCGCGCGGCGGTCGATGCCTGTGCCCGCGCCGCTGCCGAGAGCGGCCCGCTGGTGCGCATCGCGCCGTTCCGCTCGCTGCGGGTCGCGCTGCTGCAGACGCGCCTGCCCGGCCTCAAGGAGAGCGTGCTCGACAAGACCGTGGCGACAACGCGGACGCGGCTTGCCGCGCTCGGCAGCACGCTCGTCGCGGAGCGCCGCACCGGCCACCGCGAGGGCGAGCTCGGGCCGGAGATCGCGCGGATGCTCGCCGAAGGGGCCGAGCTCGTCCTCGTCGCCGGCGCCTCGGCGATCGTCGACCGGCGCGACGTGATCCCGGCGGCGATCGTCGCCTGCGGCGGGGTAATCGACCATTTCGGCATGCCCGTCGATCCCGGCAATCTCATGCTGATGAGCCGGATTGGCGCCGTCCCGGTCCTGGGCTTGCCCGGCTGCGCCCGCTCGGCCCGCGTCAACGGCTTCGACTGGGTGCTCCGGCGGGTGCTGGCCGGGCTTCCGGTCGATGCCGCGGCATTGAGTCGCATGGGGGTCGGCGGGCTCCTCGGCGAGATCCCGGAGCGGCCGCTGCCGCGCGCCCAGGCAACCGCCGAAGCGGTGCCGCAGGCGCGAGCGCAGCCCGGCCCGCGGCAACCCCGGATCGCCGGGCTGATCCTCGCCGCCGGGCAATCGCGGCGCATGGGCACCCTCAACAAGCTGCTCATCACCGTCGACGGCAAGCCGATGGTGCGGCATGTGGTCGAGGCGGTGGCGGCCTCCGGCCTCGCCCCCATCCTCGTCGTCACCGGCCATGAGCACGAACGCGTCGAGGCAGTGCTGAGCGGGCTCCCGGTGCGCTTCGTCCACAATCCCGGCTATGCCGAAGGGCTCTCGACCTCGCTCAAATCGGGGCTTTCCGCGCTGCCGGAGACGGCGGATGGCGCGCTCGTCTGCCTCGGCGACATGCCGCGGGTCGTGGCCGCCGACATCGAGCGGCTGATCGATGCCTTCAATCCGCTCGAAGGCCGGGCCATCATCGTGCCGACCCGCCAGGGCAAGCGCGGCAACCCCGTACTCTGGGCCAAGCGCTTCTTCCCGGAGATGCAGGAGATCGCCGGCGATGTCGGCGCGCGCCACTTGATCGGCGCCTATCCCGAATCGGTCGCCGAGGTCGAGATGGCCGGCGACGGCGTCCTCACCGACATCGACACGCCGCAAGCGCTGGCGCGCCTGGCTGCGACGGCCAAGGTCGAGGTATGAAAATCGCGCCCGACCGACGGGAATAATTTACCGCCCCTGCCGTTATCCGGCCGAGCCACAAAAAAGTGGGAGGGGTTAGCCCATGAGCACCCTGATCGGAACCGTAACCTTGGCGAGTACCCTTTGCGGCGTTCTGCTCGGACAGATCACCGCCGGGGCAGAGTTTGCCGGCGTCGTCATCGCGTCGCTCGTGCTGATTACCCTGCGTGTCTGATCTGACAGGTTAGGTTTATCACACAAGGCATTGTTTTAGCGCTGATTTAGTAATCGGAAGCGTGCACCCCGCCGCGCCGCCTCGGCTCAGGCGGCGTAGGCCTTGGCTTTCCCTGCGAGTCCGTCGAAGAGCCCGAGCATCCGATTGCGCCATTCGATGACGGGATCGTCGGCGGCCAGCACCGGGAAGGCGCTGATTGCCCGGGCCCATTGGAAGCCGCCGAAGACTGCGTAATCGGCATAGAGCGGGTGCTCGCCGCCGAGGAACGGTTGCGCCTGGATCGTCAGGCGCAACGGCGTCAGGATCTCGCGGATGGCCGCATGCCGGCCCTCGCGGTTAGCAGCAATCTCTTCGAGCGTCCGGCCGAACCGCTCCTCGCGGCTCTTGCGGAAATAGGCGCGGTCCATCTCATGCGCGTGCTTGAGGATGTCGAGGATCAGCACCGGAATAAGCGCCGGATGCAGCACAGCATCGGCCCAATTGGAATAGAAACGCGACAGCGCCCGGCCGGCCGGGCCGCCGAAGAGCGACGGGCGGTCGGGGTAGGCGTCTTCGAGGTAGGTCGCGATCGTCCAGGAATCATGCACCCAGCGGTCGCCATCGACGAGCACCGGCACGCGCCCCTGCCCGGACTGAGCGATCGCGCTCTTCTCGGTGAAGCGCCAAGGGATGGTCTCGACCTCGAGACCCTTATGGGCGAGCGCCATGCGGATTCGCCAGCAATAGGGGCTGAACCGTCGATCCGGCTCGGCGCCGGCAAGGTCGTACATCCTGAGCATGCCCTACCCCCAATAGGGCCCGGTTGCGCCGATGATCACGACGATGAGCCCGAGCACGAGATTGATGCCGACGATCTTGCGGATCTGGGCGAGCTGCGCCGCCGCGTCGGGGAAATTCCCGGCCGCGACCGCGCGCCGGAAGCGCTTCCACGGCGCGAAATAGAGATGCGCGAAGATCAGCATCATGATGATGCCGATCGTCTGCATGATGTCGACGTAAATGCCGCGGACGCCGGCGGCGAACATGCCGTAGCCGCTGGCCAGAAGCAGGATCACGCAGGCCCAGACCCAGAGAAAGAAGCGCCCGAGCACGCGCTCCCACAGCGGCAGGCGCACCGCCGGGTCGAGTGGCCCCGCCGCGGGCCGCAGCACCTGATGCGCGAAGAACATGCCGCCGACCCATACGACGGCGGCAAGGCTATGGAACAAGAGACCGACGATCATGGCGCCGGCATTCTAGCGCCAAGCAGCGCGGCTTCGCGAGGCCTCAACATTCCGGCGGCTCCTTGAGCCGCGACAGCAATGTCGCCCGAATCTCCGGCGGCAGCGCGTCGATCGCCGCCGAGAGCTCCTTGAGGCGGCGGCGCAGCGCGTAAACCTGGTCGAGGAGCCGCAGCACCACCGGCATCGCCTCCTCGTCGATCGCGAGATCGTGCCTCATCTCCTTGATCAGCCGGATGCGCGCGACATCGACCTCGTGGAAAACCCAGCCGGCGGTGCCGCTCTCCGGCAGCACCCAGCGCTCGTGAATCCACCGCTCGAGCTCGTCCGGCTCGAGCTCGGCGACCACGCAGACGGCCTCGAAGGTGATCACGGCGCCTCCATCCCGCGGCGCGGGTCATAAGGGTGTTTCGGCGCCCATTCGCGCAGGAAATCGCCGAATTCCTTGTCGCCGCCTTCCGGCAGCATGACCTTGAGCGAAACATACTGATCGCCGCGCGAGCCGTCGGGGCGCGGCACGCCCCTGCCCTTGAGGCGCAGCGCGGTGCCGGTGTTGCTGCCGGGCGGAATCGTCATGGCGACAGGGCCGCTCGTCGTCGGCACGGTGACGCGCCCGCCGAGCACCGCCTCGCCCAAGGTCACGGGCAGCTCGAGATGGATGTCGTCGCCCTCGCGGCGGAAAAACCGGTGCGGCGCGACTCGCACCTCGATGAGCGCGTCGCCGGGCGGCCCGCCGCCCAGTCCGGGGCCGCCCTGCTCCTTGAGGCGCAGCACATGCCCGTCGCGCACGCCCGCGGGAATGGTGACGTCGAGGCTCTTGTCCGGCAGGGTCAGCCGCCGCCGCGCGCCGTTGATGGCATCGAGGAAAGCGACGGTGAGCGAGTAATGGCGATCCGGCCCGCGCAGGCGGATGTTGGGCCCACCCCGCGCGCCGCGCCCGAACATGGCGAGGATGTCGTCGAAATCCTCGGGCTCGATGCCCTCGGCGGCGTGATATTTGGCACCCGGCTCGCCCTCGGCGAAGCCGCGATAGGCATAGGCCCGCGGCCGCTCCTGCCCGGCCTCGTCGATCTCGCCGCGGTCGAAGCGCGCACGCTTGTCCTTGTCGGACAGCAGGTCGTAGGCGCTGGCGATTTCCTTGAACCGCGCCTCGGCCTCCTTGTTGCCGGGATTGAGATCGGGATGGAAGCGCTTCGCCAGCTTGCGGTAGGCGTTGCGGATCTCGTCCTCGCTCGCCTCCGGCCTGACGCCAAGCGCCTCATAGGGATTTTGCGTGGCCATGCGGGCCGTTCATATAGGCGTTCCGGCCCGAGCGGCAACTCCTATTGCGCCAGCAGGCCCGCGAGCTTGGCGCTCGCCCCCCAAAGCCGCTCGGCGGCGGCATCGTCCTGCGCCGCAGGCGATGGCGCGCGCGGCCGGCACTTCTCGTAATAGAGGCCGCTCGTCCCTTCGACCTCGGGTGAAGCGGCGAGATAGACCGAGGTCTCCGCCCCTTGCTGCGGCGACAGCGCGAGCGTGCGCTTGGCGAGCCGCAGCATGGTGCGGAACATCCCGACATTGTTGTCGCCGAAGCCGGTGGCGACGAAGCCGGGATGGAGGCAATTGGCGCTGACGCCGCTGCCGGCGAGCCGGCGCGCTAGGGCGCGGGTGAAGAGAATGTTGCAGAGCTTCGAGCGGCGATAGGCGGTCCAGCCGTCATAGGCGCGCACGCCCTGCAGATCCGCGAGATCGAGTTGCACGCCGCGATGCGCCTCGGAGGCAACGTTGACGATGCGCGCCGGCGATGCCATCCGCTCGCGCAGTAGCGCCGTCAGCAGGAAATATGCGAGATGATTGAGCGCGAAGGTGCGCTCGAAGCCGTCCTCGGTGACGCCGCGGTTGCGGAAGATGGCGCCGGCATTGTTGACGAGAACGTCGATGTGCGGCGCCCGTTCCGCGATCTCCGCCGCGAGCCTGCGCACCTCGGCGAGAAGCGACAAATCCCCATAAAGGATCTCGACCGAGGCGCGCGGGCTTTGCCCGCCGAGCCGCGCCAGCGTCGCTTCGCCCTTTTGCCGATCGCGCCCGACGAGGACGAGCCGCGCGCCCATCGCCGCGAGCCGCTCCGCCGTCACCAGGCCGATGCCGGAGGTGGCGCCGGTAATGACGCAAATCTTGCCGGCAAGCGCTGCCATGCCGCTCACCGCGCCTCGGCGGATGGCGCGCCGGCGGTGACGATGTCGTGCACCACCGACCAACCCTCGGCGCTGGCGGCCGCGAGCGGGGCGCGGTCATGCACCTGCGGGTCGTAGGGCGAGCCGTCGAGAAAGCGCGCGACGCCGCCGGCCTCCTCGACGATCAGCATGCCCGCGGCATGGTCCCACGGCAACGAGCGCGAGTGCAGGGTGAATTGCGACAGGCTCAAGGCCATGTCGAGATATTCGAGCCCGCTCGAGCCGCGGTTCTGCACTGCGGCGATCCGGCCGCTGTCGATGAGCGCCTGCGCGGCGCGGCGGCCGGAGGCGGCGCGGCCATAGGCATTGCCGGTCATGCGCGCCGGCGGCACCGAGGCATCGACAATCAGCCTGCGGCCCTGCGACCACACGCCGCCGCCGCGCGCCGCCATCACCATCACATCCGCCAGCGGATCGTAGATCCAGCCGCAGACGAGATTGCCGTCCGCGATTTCGGCGACGATCACAGCGAAGCCCGGCCGGCCCTTGGCGAAATTGCCGGTGCCGTCGATCGGATCGATGATCCAGACGGGGGCCGAGCCGCCAAGCAGATCGAGGCGCGCCGGATCGGCGGCGGCGCTTTCCTCGCCGAGCGTGACCGATCCCGGAAGATGCCGCTCGAGCAAGAACTGCAACCGGCGCTCGGTCGCGAGATCCGCCACCGTCACCAGATCACCCGGCGCCTTCTCGCGGATGTCGCCGGCCGCGAGCGCGCCGAAGCGCGGCAGGATTTCCGCCGCCGCGGTCTCGCGGATGAAGCCGGCGACGCTTTCAAGATCGAGCATGGCGGGGCCGGTCATGCGCTCATTCCGCGACGAAGCGTTCCACCGCGGCAAGGAAAGCCTCGGGGCGTTCGGCATGCACCCAGTGGCCGGCGCCGGGCACGGTGACAAGCTCGAACGCGGGAAAGCGCCGACGGAAAACGTCGAAATCCTTGTCGCGCACGTACTCCGAGCGCTCGCCGCGGACGACCAGCACCTTCCCGCGATAGACGGAACCCGACGGCAGCTCGGGAAAGCCGGCAATCGCCGGCATGTTGCGCCCGATCGCCTTAAGATTGATCCGCCAGCGCATGCCCTCGGGTCCCGGCACAAGGTTTTGCAGCAGGAAGAGGCGCACCGCATCGTCGGGAACCGCCGGGCGGAGCAGCTCGTCGACGACGCCCCGCCGGCTCGCGTCGTGCAGATCGAGCGCGCGCATCGCCTCGACATAGCCGTCGAGCGTCGTCTGCCGCGGCACCGGCGCGATATCGACGACGACCAAGCGGTCGACCTTCTCGGGCGCGGTGAGCGCCAGCACCATTGCCACCTTGCCGCCCATGCTGTGGCCGATGAGCGCGGCGCGGCTCAGGCCCTGCGCGGCAAGGAAGGCCGCGACATCCTCCGCCATCACCCGGTAATCCATCCGGTCGTCCCAAGGCGAGGCGCCGTGATTGCGCAGGTCGAGAGTGAAGACCCGATTCCGCTCGGCCAAGCTGCGCGCCACCGAAGTCCAGTTGCGGCTGGAGCCGAAGAGCCCGTGCAAGATGACGACCGGCGGCCCGGCGCCATATTCAGCGAAAGCAAGCGCCAGCGGCATCGGTGAGGCAGTGCATGCTCATTCTGCGCCTAAGTTGGGGTGCCCGGGCGCCGCTGCCAATGGCGGGCGGTCATTCTGCCGGAGACGCGGGTTCGTCCCCTCTCGCCGCCGTCCGGCGCCGCGGCTAGGATCGGCGCCGCATGCCCAGGTCCAGCTACGATGTTGTGGTGGTCGGTGCCGGCGCGGCGGGGCTCGCCGCCCGTCGCCGGCTCATGGCGGCGGGGCTCGATGTCCTCGTGCTCGAGGCGCGCGAGCGGATCGGCGGGCGCGCCGCCACCATGCCGACACAGATCGGCATCTCCGTCGATCTCGGCTGCGAATGGCTGCATCACGCCGACCGCAATCCCTGGGCCGGTATCGCGCGCAAGCTGGGCTTCGCCATCGACGAAACCTTGCCCGATTGGGGGCGCCGCGTCGCCTGGCATTCGGGCGAGACTGCTGAGCAAGAATGGATCGCCGCGCGCGCTGAATTCGACGAGCGCTGCGAGCGGGCGGCGGCAGGCGCTGGCGACTTGTCGGCCGCGGCGCTGCTGCCGCCGGGCGGACGGTGGAATGCTCTCTTGGGCGCCATCAGCACCTGGGCCAACGGCACCGAACTCGAACGGGTCTCGGTCAAGGACCGCGAGCGTTACGCCGACAGCGAGTTCAATTGGCGTGTGCTGGAAGGCTACGGCGCGCTGATCGCGGCCTATGGCGCGCGCGTGCCGGTACGGCTCGGCACGGCAGCCGAGCGCATCGACCACAGTGGGCGCGCGGTGATTGTGACGACGACAAGCGGCGACATCAGGGCGCGCGCCGCGATCATCACCCTGCCGACCGATCTCATCGCCGCCGAAGCGATACGCTTCGTGCCGGCGCTGCCGGAGAAGATTGCGGCGGCGGCCGGGCTGCCGCTCGGCATTGCCAACAAGCTCTTCCTTGCGCTCGACGGCGCGGCCGACGATCTGCCGCAAGACCGCCACCTCGTCGGATCGACCGAGCGAGTGGAGACCGGCAACTACCAGCTCCGCCCTCATGGCTGGCCGATCATCACCGCCTATTACGGCGGCGTCTTCGCCAGCGCGCTCGAGGCGGCGGGGAGCGACGGCATGGCTGCCTTCGCGCTGGACGAGCTTGCGGGGCTTCTCGGCAATGGCATCAAGCCGCGTCTGAGTCCGCTCGCAAGCTCGGCCTGGGTCGCCGACCCCTTCGCGCGCGGCTCCTATTCCTGCGCGCTTCCCGGCCGCGCCGATGACCGCGCCGCGCTCGCAGCACCGGTGGAAGGCCGCTTATTTTTCGCGGGCGAGGCGTGTTCGCGGGACTATTTCGGCACGGCGCATGGCGCGTTCCTCTCGGGCCTTGCCGCCGCCGATCAGTCGATCGCGGCGCTCGGCGCAACCGTCGCTTTGCCCTGACCCGCCGGCGCCATCTCAACCTTTGCCTAGCGTTCGCGCGCCGTGCTGATAGGATCGCGCGGCATTCGTTGGGGCGGGGGCATGCGAATCCAGTCTCGGGTTTTGCGGCTGCTTTGGCTTGCCGCGGGGCTATGCTTGTCCGGGGCGCCGATTGCCGCCGCGCAAACGCCATCGGCTTTCGCCTATTGGCAGAACGATGCCGGAATCGTGCTCATCCCGCTCGGCGAACCGATCCCGGATTGGCGGATCCAACTTCTCGGCGGCGTCGCCGCGATGCCGCTCTACGAAGGGTCGAACCGCTACTGGCTCGTTCCGTCGCCGGGCTTCGACATCCGCTACAAGGACATCGCCTTCGCTTCGGCGGGCGACGGGCTCGGCGTCAATCTGCTGCGCGGCCAAACCTATCGCGCCGGCGCGGCAATCAACTACGACGTCGGCCGCAGCCAGCATGCCGCCTATCGGCTGAACGGCATCGGCAGCATCCCGCCCGCGCCCGAGCTCAGGCTTTTCGCCGAGGCGGCGCTCCTGCCCTTCGTCTTCTCGGTCGATCTGCGCAAGCAGCTCCTGGGCACCGAGGGCATCATCGGCGATCTCGGCGTTTACATGCCCGTCATCGGTCGCGAGGAACTCGTGGTCTTCGTCGGGCCGGGCGCCACCTTCGCGAACGGCACCTACATGCAGAAATATTTCGGCATCGGCACGTCTCAGGCGGCGCCGCATTCGCATTTCTCGCCCTATGCGGCCGATGGCGGCGTGAAGAACGCCAATTTCGGCGTCTCCGCCATCTACCATTTCACCGACGAGTGGTACATCAATGCCGACGCCGGCTTCGAGCGGCTGCTCGGCTCGGCCGCGGGCAGCCCAATCGTCCAGACCCGCAACCAACTCATCGCCGATCTGCAAATCGGCTATCAGTTCTAGCGGTCAGTTGGCGAGGAGATGCACGCTGAACAGCCGGTCGCCGTCGGTCCAGGTCTCGACCGGGCGGAATCCCGCGCGCGCAGCTAGGCGGCGGAAGCTCTCAACGGTGTATTTGTAGGAATACTCCGTATGGATGCGCTCGCCTTTGGCGAGGCGGATGGCGCGGCCGGCCACCGTGACGATCTGGTCGGCCAGGCTGCGCAGGTAGATCTCGACCCGCGCGGCGGCCGGGTTGTAGGCCGCGTCGTGGGCGAAGCGGCGCAGCTCGAAATCGGCGTCGAGCTCGCGGTTCATGCGCTCCAGCAGGTTGAGGGTGAAGGCTGCCGTGACGCCTTGCGCGTCATTGTAGGCGGCGTCGAGCCGGTCCGCGTCCTTCTGCAGATCGACGCCGATCAGCATGCTCCCGCCCTTGCCCAACACGGGGCGGCAGCCCGCGAGAAACGCGAGCGCCTCGGCCGGGATGAAATTGCCGATGCTCGAGCCCGGGAAAAAGCCGAGGCGCCGGCCCGGCGCGGGCGGCAGCGTCGCGGGATCGAGCGGCTGCGTGTAATCGGCGCAAACGGCGGTGATCGGTAGTTCGGGAAAAACATCGGCGAGCCGCTGTGCCGCGCGGCGCAGCATGTCGCGCGAGATGTCGATGGCGATATAGCCGGCCGGCGCGTCCAAAGCGCGCAGCAGCGTGCGCACCTTGCGGCTGGCGCCGCTGCCGAACTCAACGAGCTGGGCGCCCGGACCGATGAGAGCGGCGATCGCCGCGGCATTGTCCTCGAGGATGCGGCGCTCGGTGCGCGTCGGATAGTATTCCGGCGTCTCGCAGATCTTCTCGAACAGCGCCGAGCCGCGCGCATCGTAAAGGAAGCGGCAGGGGATCGCCTTCTGCCGCCGTGCCAGGCCGGCGAGCACCGCGTCGCGGAAGCTCTCCTCCTCCGGCGCCAGATCGCGGAAGACTGCGAGTGCGCGGCTTTGCCTCATGCGTCCTCCGCCAATCTGATGCCGCCGAACGGCCAGCGCGCCGCGGGCGGGAAGAAGTTGCGATAGCTGAGCCGGACATGGCCGGGCGGCGTCACCGCCGCGCCGCCGCGCAGCACCATCTGGTTGACCATGAACTTGCCGTTGTATTCACCGACCGCGCCGGCTGCCGGGCGATAGCCGGGATAAGGCGAATAGGGACTCTGGGTCCACTCCCAGACATCGCCGACCATCTGCGCGAGCCCTGCCGCGCCCGGCTCGGCCGGCTGGGGATGATAGATGCCGCGGTCCATGAGATTGCCGTCGAGCGCCACGCCCGCCTCGACCGCGGCGATCTCCCATTCCGCCTCGGTCGGCAGCCGCTTCCCCGCCCAGCGGGCAAAGGCCTCGGCCTCGTAGTAGCTGACATGGCAGACCGGCTCGGCAAGATCGAGCGGCCGCGCGCCCGCCAGAGTGAAGATCGTCCAGCCCTGCCCCGTCGCGCGCCAATAAAGCGGCGCGGTCCAGCCCTCCTGCCGCACCGTGGCCCAGCCGTCCGACAGCCACAACTCCGCCCGCCGATAGCCGTCATCGGCGATGAAGGCGAGATATTCGCCGACGGTGACCAGTCGCGAGGCCAGGCGGAACGGCGCAAGCCAGACCTTATGGCGAGGACTTTCATTGTCGAAGGCGAAGCCCGCGCCGCCATGTCCGATCTCGCGCAGGCCGCCTGGAAATTCAACGAATTCGAGCGCCGAGGCGGCACGCGCGGGGCTCGGACGGGCCGGCGCATAGGCCGGAAGCAGCGGGTTCAGCGACAGCGCGTGCTTGATGTCCATCAGGATGAGTTCCTGATGCTGCTCCTCGTGATTGAGCCCGAGTTCGATGAGCGCCGACGCGGCTTGCCAGGACGGCCCGGCCGCCGCGACGGACAGCCGCTCCATGGCGGCGTCGACATGGGCACGGTAGCGCGCGATATCGCCCACGCCCGGCCGCGACAACATCCCTCGTTGCGGCCGCGGATGGCGCGGCCCAACCGCCTCGTAATACGAGTTGAAGAGATAGCCGTAGTCCGGATCGAAGGGGCGGTAGCCCGGCAGATGCGGCACCAGGACGAAGGTCTCGAAGAACCACGTCGTGTGCGCGCGATGCCACTTGGTCGGGCTGGCATCCGGCATCGATTGGAGGCCCTGGTCCTCGGGCGAGAGCGCCACCGCCAGCGCCTCGGTCCGCTGCCGCACCATGGCATAGCGGCGGGCGAGGCCGCTGCGGTCGGCAGGCGAATCCAAGGCCAATCGGTGGATCGACACCATGCGCGGGACCCCCCCAAACCCACGGCTAGGCGAACGGCCCTTTTTTGAAAAAGTTGCCCAAGCCGGACGCTAAACCCTTAGGTTAACGTGCCGGCCGCCGGGCGGGAAGGCCGCTTGTACCGGAGGGTCCGGCGCACGAGATAGTGGGGCAGCTTTCGGCCGCGCGGCGGCCGTCAGGCCGCGAGGGGTTTCATGGTCAAGTCACGCTGGGTATTCGCATTATTCCTCGCCGCGCTCATTGCGTTGGCGCCGACGCTTGCCATGGCGCGGGCCGGCGGCAGCTACGGCGGCGCGGGCGGAGGCAGCTTCTCCAGCATGGGGAGCATGGGTTCCCGCGGCTACAACCTCAACGGCGCCCAGCCCTTGCAGCGCAGCCTGACGCCGACGCCGAGTCCGTCCAACGGCCAGCCCGGCTATGGCTATGGCGGCCACCCCTTCATGAGCGGCCTCGCCGGCGGCTTCCTCGGCAGCTGGCTTGGCGGGCTGCTCTTCCCGCATTGGGGCATGGGCTATGGCTTGGGCTTCCCGAGCGTGATCGGCTCGGTGTTCTCCTGGCTCTTCCTTCTCGGCCTCATCTGGATGGCCTTCCGCCTCTTCGCCGGCGGCGGCATGCGGCGGACCTATGCGGCGCCGATGCAGTTTGGCGGCATGGGATATTCCGGGCCGGCCATTGGCGACGGGACGCGCGGCACGCCGCTCGCGATCACGGGCGACGACTATCAGGCCTTCGAAGCGATCTTGAAGCAGGTTCAGGCCGCCTGGAGCCGCGCCGACCTCGGCGCCATGCGCCCGCTGATGACGCCGGAGATGCTGTCCTATTTTTCCGAGCAACTCTCCGAGAATGAAAGCCGCGGCGTGCACAATGTCGTCGATCAGGTCGAACTGCTGCGCGGCGATCGGCGCGAGGCGTGGGACGAGGGGCGGCTGCAATACGCCACCTGCTTTCTGCACTGGCGCGCCATCGACTACACCGTCCGCGCCGGCGCGCGCCCGGGCGAGCCCGAACTCATCGTCGAAGGCGACGCGCAGCATCCGGCCGAGGCCGCCGAGGTCTGGACCTTCGCCCGCACGCCCGGCGGGCAATGGCTGCTTTCGGCGATCCAGCAAGTTTGAGACGCATTTCTCGTCCTAGATTATTTTCATGACAATGATTTCATGACGAGAAATCGTGCCCGCGTTCGTTTTGTGCGGAATAATCCGCGCCGCGATCCGTTGAATTCGTCCGAGGGGACCAACGATGCGGCTGACGGACTCGCAAATGGCGGCCCTTTTATTGATTGTTTTGGCAATTGCTTCGGTTCTCGCCGCCGATTACGCCTTCGTCGCTTATCGCGGCTGGCGCGCGCGGCGCCTTGCGGCCAAGCATGGCCGCACTCTCACCGTGAAGTTCTCCTTGCCGCCCTGACCTCGCTGCGACGGCGCAAGATTTTGCGCCGGCCCCGGCAGCGGTAATCTCATCGTCCCGATGACCGAAGCGCGACTGAAGACGTGGCTCGTCGTGCAAGCGGCGGTGCGTCAATGCGCCGTCCGCGCCATCCCCATCGTCGTGACGCGCCGCGGCGACGCCGATGCCGGAACGATCGTCGTCAAGCTCAACCAGCTCGAGCTCGGCTGCTCGGTCCTGGTCCAGACCCGCGCGCCTTCGGGCGAGCGCGCCTGGCTGCGCGCGACCGGCGCGGCGCCGGTGCCGGAGGCCGCCGCCGATGCCTACATTGCCCGGCAAATTCAGCGCGATCCCGACCTTTGGGTGGTCGAGATCGAAGACCGCGCCGGCGCCCAAATCTTCGAAGGCCGCATCCTCTAAGACCGTGAAACGCGGCGGCGCCTTAAGACTGGCCTCTGTCCTCGGTGTTGCCCTCGGCCGTCCAGCCGGGCCGGCGTAGGCGCAGCGCATCGACCCGATCGGCCAAGCGACGCTGCAACACCCTCTCTGCGGCGACCGCGGCACTTTCCTGGGTTGCCGTCTCGTTCATCGCGATCTCGACGGCAGCTTGTTCGGTAAGTTTCCGCGTGCGATTGCGATAGTGGTCGAGCGCCACGACGACGCCGCTGTGGTCCGCCTCCGCGCTTTGCGGCGCGGGTTCGGGCATTTTCACGGGTGCGGGCGGCGCTGCCGGCACCGGCGTAACCTGCCAAGTTGGCTCCACGAAGCGCGGGTCGCTGAAGAGCTCGAGCGGCTCCTCCGGCACAACCAGCGGCGAGCCGGCCGATGCCGCCGGCTCGCGCTGGGATTGATCCATCGCCAGGCGGCGGGCGATGCGGGCGATGCTGCGCTGCCGCCGCATCCGGCGCGACACCAGCAGCATCACGCCCAAAATGACCACGCCCACCGCCGGAATGACCAGCGGCGCCAGCGCATCGCAAGTGCTCGCACCGAGCAGTCCGACGACGACCGCACAGACCCGAAGGGGCATCATTGCGGCCCCCCTTTTGTTGCAGAGCAATTCGCTCCCGACGGGTCCTGATGCAATCGCTATGCCGGCTCAGAAGCGGCTTCATTTCAATCACTTAGAAATTTCGCCGCGGGCGCCGGGTGGGCCGCTGTCAATTCCGCCGACGGTTAAGCCCCGGCGGCGGCGGGTTCAGTGCTTCTCGGGCAAGGCCAGAAGCTGGCCGGGGTAGATGAGATCGGGATCGGCGATCTGCTGCTGATTGGCCCGATAGATCTCGACATAGCGGACGCCCTCACCATAGGAGCGCTGGGCGACGTGCCAAAGGTTGTTGCCGGGCACCACCGCGATGTAATCGCCCGAGGCAAGCTCGCCGGGTGCCGCGCGCCGCAGAATCATCGCCAGTTCGGCGATGGTTTGTCCCCCGGCGATGGCCTTGAGCCGCAAGTGGTAGCGGCCGACCGGCACGCCCGCATCGAGCCGCGCCGCCCAGTTGCCGGAAGCGTCCGATGCAGCCGAGCCCGTCAGGCGGTCATCGACAAAGACCTCGACCTTGGCGTTGGGGTCGGTGCGGCCGGTAAAGTCGACATCGCCAGCCGCCTTGTATTCGACGATGTCGAGGACGAGGTGCTGCGGCGGGCGGTTGGGCAGTTGCAGCGGCTTCGGCGCAGCCTCGCCGCTCCGCGGCAGCAGCACCGCGACCGAGCCTTCGGGCGCCACCCCCGCTCCCGGCTGGTGCTCGGGCACGATCACGGCGACGGTAGCCTCGGAGCGTGTCGATTCGCTCGCGCCGGGCTGGCGGGCGACAAGGCTGAGCGCGCCCGTGCCCGGCGGCAGCGGCTGGTCCGGGATCAGAACCCATTCGCCCTGCGGGTCCGCAGTGACCGTGCCGATGGGCTGGCCGCGGTCGAGCACGGTCACTTCGGCGCCGGGAGCGGCTCGCCCCGCAATCACGGTGCGTCCGTCGGGGGCGATGCGAACCGCATCGAAGCTCGGTAAAATTTCGGCCGGAGCGACCGCGGTCGAGGGAGCGGCCGGTGCCGGCGAGGGCGGCACAGGGACGGCGGCGACCGACCGCGGCGGCGCGCTCGCGCGCCATTCGGCGCCGCTGTCGTACCAGTCGATGCCGAGCTTGACGGCGACGCCGACGACAACGAAAACCGCCACGCCGATGATCACAGCGCTGGCGAAGTTAACGGTCCACCGAAGCATGTGCCGCCACCAAATTACGAATCTTTACCAATTTCCTCTTTAATTACACCCGGGGCTGGCAGCATAGCAATGCCGCGCCATGTTAATCCTCGTATGCGGTCTTGGCCGCGGCGCGGCGGTGGAGCATTGTGGTGGTGACGTGCAGGGAGTGACGGCAAGAATGGCGGTGATTCGGCGTATTTGCGTTTATTGCGGCTCTTCCGGGCGGGTCGATGAGGCTTACCGCGCGGCGGCGATCCGGCTCGGCGCGCTCTTCGCCGAAGCCGGCGTCGAACTCGTCTATGGCGGCGGCCGGGTCGGGCTGATGGGGCTCATGGCCGATGCAGCGCTCGCCGGCGGCGGCCGCGTCACCGGCATCATTCCTTATCACCTGCACGATCGCGAGATCGGCCATACCGGCATCAGCGAGCTCGTCGTCGTCGACAGCATGCACGAGCGCAAACGCCGGATGTTCGAGCTGGCCGACGCCTTTGCCGTGCTGCCCGGCGGCCTGGGCACGCTCGACGAGGCCTTCGAGATCATCACCTGGAAGCAGCTCGGGCTCCACGACAAGCCGATCTTCATCGTCGATGTCGCGGGCTACTGGGCGCCCTTTGCTGCGCTCATTGACCATGTCATCGCCAAAGGTTTCGCCGTCCGCGCCGCCCGCGACTACTTCCAGGTGGTGTCGCAAGTCGAAGACCTGCTGCCTGCCCTTGCCCTCGCACCCCAGTCCGAGCTGCCGGTCGAGAGCGACCTGGTCTGACGCGCGGCTTGCGCCGAGGCTTTGCCGTGCTATGGTCGCGCGAGCCGCACCTGGGCGCGGCGTTCCCGCGCGGAGGCAATTCCGGACATGAAGAAGATCAAGGTGGCGACGCCTGTCGTCGAGCTCGACGGGGACGAAATGACGCGCATCATCTGGCGGTTCATCAAGGACAAGCTCATCCTGCCCTATCTCGAGATCGACCTTAAATATTTCGATCTCGGCATCGAGGCCCGCGACAAGACCGACGACCAGGTCACCGTCGATGCCGCCAAGGCGATCGCGCGCTATGGCGTCGGCGTCAAATGCGCCACCATCACGCCCGACGAGGCGCGGGTGAAGGAATTCCATCTCAAGGCGATGTACCGCTCGCCCAACGGCACGATCCGCAACATCCTCGGCGGCACCATCTTCCGCGAGCCGATCGTCATCAAGAACGTGCCGCGGTTGGTGCCGGGCTGGACCGGACCCATCGTCATCGGCCGCCACGCCTTCGGCGATCAATACCGCGCCACCGACTTCAAGATCCCCGGTCCGGGCAAGCTGACCATGACCTTCACCCCGGCCGGCGGCGGCAAGCCGACCAGCTACGAGGTCTTCGATTTCCCCGAGAGCGGCATTGCGATGGGCATGTACAATCTCGATGAATCGATCCGCGGCTTCGCGCGCGCCTGCCTCCATTACGGGCTCCAGCGCAACTTCCCGGTCTATCTCTCGACCAAGAACACCATCCTCAAGGTCTATGACGGCCGCTTCAAGGACATCTTCCAGGAGGTGTTCGAGAAGGAATTCGCCGCCACCTTCAAGGCGAAGGGGCTTACCTACGAGCATCGGCTGATCGACGACATGGTCGCCGCGGTCATGAAGTGGCACGGCAATTTCGTTTGGGCCTGCAAGAACTACGACGGCGACGTCGAGTCCGACGTGGTGGCGCAGGGCTACGGCTCTTTGGGGCTCATGACCTCGGTGCTGATGACGCCCGACGCCAAGACGATCGAGGCCGAGGCGGCGCATGGCACGGTGACGCGCCACTATCGCCTGCATCAGCAGGGCAAGGAGACTTCGACCAACCCGATCGCCTCGATCTTCGCCTGGACGCGCGGGCTGTGGTATCGCGGCGAGTTCGACCACACGCCGGAGCTGAAGCGCTTCGCCGCGACGCTCGAGAAAGTGTGCATCGACACGGTCGAGGCCGGTTTCATGACCAAGGATCTCGCCATCCTCATCAGCGCCGACCAGCCGTGGCTCACCACCACCAAATTCCTCGACAAGCTCGACGAGGGATTGCGGAAAGCGATGGGGTGACCGGGCCGAGGGCCCGCTATTTCCGCGCCCGGCTGACGCCCGGCTTCGCCGCGCATCTGTTCAAGGCCGTCTTCAAGCAGCATCACCGCGAGCTGCTGCCGCTGCTCCGCCCGCTCATCGCCGAAGACGCGGTCATTTTCGATGTCGGCGCGCATGCCGGCCAATTCGCCAAGCTCTTCGCGCGCCTGGCGCCCAAGGGCATGGTCTTCGCCTTCGAGCCCGGCAGCTACGCGCGCGCCATCCTGCGCACGGCGGTGCGGCTCAACCGCCTCGGCAATGTCGCGATCCTGCCGCTGGCGCTGGGCGAGCGCTGCGGCGTCGCCATGCTCAGCGTGCCGGTGAAGCGCTCGGGCAGCTACGGCTTCGGCCTCTCGCATCTCGGCAGAGACGACGGCGCGCGGCCGGTCGAGGTCGAGGCGGTGGCGGTGGCGACCCTCGACGCGGTGGCGGACGCGCTTGCGCTCGAGCGGCTCGATTTCATTAAGGCCGACATCGAAGGCTTCGAGCTGCGCCTCCTGCGCGGCGCGGCGGCGACGCTTCGGCGCCTCAAACCGGCGCTGCTCCTGGAGATGAACGCGGCCCATCTCGCGCGCGCCGGCGACACGCTCGACGAGGCTTGGCGCTTCCTGCTCGAGCTCGGCTATCAGCCTTACGAAGCCGGCACCAGCGCCAAGCCCGCGCCCATCACCGCGCTGCGCGAGGGCGACGTGCTCTGGCTCCCCCTCGCATTCCCTCCCCCTTGAAGGGGGGGGTTAGGGAGGGGGTGAGGCTAAGCCGGAATTCGCGCCCGCTCCGCTACGGCGCGCTCGACCGCTTCGAGCGCGGTTTCGGCCCGGCTCGCATCGGGGCCGCCGGCTTGCGCCATGTCGGGACGGCCGCCGCCGCCCTTGCCACCCAAGGCCTCGGCGCCCAGCCGCACCAATTCGACCGCATTGAAGCGCGCGGCGAGATCATCGCTGACGCCGACCACGATCGAGGCCTTTCCATCCGCCCGCCCGACCAGCGCCACGACGCCCGATCCGATATCGCGTTTCAAATCATCGGCGAGGCTCTTCAGCTCCTTGGCCGGAACGTCGTCGAGGACGCGTCCGGCGAATTTGACGCCGCCTAAATCCTTGGCGAGCTCTTTGGTCGCGGCCTTGCCGCCGCCCATCGCCGCGAGCCGGCGCGCCTCGCTCAATTCGCGCTCGAGCCGGCGGCGCTCTTCGACGAGGTTGAGCACGCGCCCCGGCAGCTCGGCGGGCGCGGCCTTGATGACATTGGCGGCCTGGCGCAGCAGCTCTTCTGCTTGCGCGACATGCGCTTCGGCAGCGGCGCCGGTCAGCGCCTCGATGCGGCGCACGCCGGCGGCGACGGCACCTTCGCCGACGATCTTGAAGAGACCGATGTCGCCCGTGCGCCGGACATGGGTCCCGCCGCAGAGTTCGGTGGAGAAGGCCT
>DATNIY010000040.1:0-3651 GCA_035604195.1 Allostellaceae bacterium | reverse complement strand
GGGAATGATCGGCTCCTTGAGCACGAATTTGAAAAAATCGGCGAACAACTGCAAGAGTCCCCAGGGACCGACCACGTTCGGGCCGCGCCGGAGCTGCACCGCCGCCCAGATCTTGCGATCGGCATAGATCATATAGGCGATCACCATGAGCAGGATCAGCAGCAGCAGCACGCTTTCCGCGAGTATGATCACCAGCGGCCAGATGTAGTCGAACCAGAACGCGGCCATCGTCGAGTCCTCTATTCCGCCGCCGTCAGGGCCGCGCGCCCTTCGGCGATCGCCGAACATTCCGCCATCACGGCCGAACAGCGCGCGATCGGATTGGTGAAGTAGAAGTGCTCGACGCTGGAGCGGAACGGCGCCTTGTCCGCCGTGCCGCCGCGCGCGGCGAGCGGCTCCATGTCGGCGGGATTGGCCGGCGCTATCTGGCCGACGCGCATGAAATGCGGATAGGCCTGGTACAGCGCCCGGCGCAGCGCGGCGAGCGAATCGTAGGGAAGCCGCTTGCCCAGGACGTCCGACAGCGCGCGCAGGATCGCCCAATCTTCGCGCGCGTCGCCCGGCGGGAACGAGGCGCGCGTCGCCATCTGCACCCGGCCTTCGGTATTGACGTAGGTCGCCGACTTTTCCGGATAGGCCGCGCCCGGCAGCACCACGTCCGCCCGCGAGGCGCCGCGGTCGCCCTGGGTGCCGATATAGACGACGAACGCGCCCGGCGCGATGTCGATCTCGTCGACGCCGAGAAGGACGGCAACGTCGAGCGCACCGGACGCCGCCATCTGCCGCGCGGTCAAGCCGCCATCGCCCGGCACGAAGCCGAGATCGAGCGCGCCGACCCGCGAGGCGGCGCTGTGGAGAACGCTATAGCCGTTCCAGCCGTCCTTCACCGCGCCGAGATCGATGGCCGCCTTCGCCGCAAGCGAAGCGATCGCCGCGCCGTCCGGCCGCGCCAAGGCACCCGCACCCACCAGAATGAGCGGGCGCTCGGCCTTGCGCAACGCGTCGGCAAAAGAGTGGCTGGCGATCGCGGCAAGCGTTTCCGGCCCGGCGCCGAGATAGTCGTAAGTGTAAGTGAGCG
Organism: Allostellaceae bacterium; assembly: GCA_035604195.1. Classification (GTDB taxonomy): domain Bacteria; phylum Pseudomonadota; class Alphaproteobacteria; order ATCC43930; family CGMCC-115725; genus DATJLY01. The sequence goes on along the minus strand of DATNIY010000040.1, from coordinate 2,573 downwards.
GCACCTTCGGACCGATGACGCCGATGGGAAAGCTCTTGGCGTTGCGCCAGCACTTGCGGATGCGGGCATTGAGCACCGTCGCCTCCCAGCGCGGGTTCGATCCGACGATCAAGAGCGCGTCGGCCTGATCGATCCCGGCGATGCAGGCGTTGAACAGGTAGCTGGCGCGGCCCCATTTCGGATCGAGCGCCGAGCCGTCCTGCCGGCAGTCGAGATTGCCGACGCCGAGCCGCGTCATCAGACCCTTGAGCGCGAAAATCTCCTCGACCGCGGCGAGGTCGCCGACCAGCGCGCCGACCCGCTTGGGATTGGCCCGATTGAGCTTGGCGGCGATCGCGGCGAAGGCTTCGCTCCAGGTTGCCGGGCGCAAGCGGCCGTTCTCGCGCACATAGGGCTGATCGAGGCGCTGCGTACGCAGGCCGTCGACCACGTGCCGGGTCTTGTCGGAGATCCACTCCTCGTTGATGTCGTCGTTGACGCGCGGCAGGATGCGCATCACCTCGCGGCCGCGCGTATCGATGCGGATGGCGCAGCCGAGCGCATCCATGACGTCGATCGACTCGGTCTTGTTCAGCTCCCACGGCCGCGCCGCGAAGGCGTAGGGTTTCGAGGTCAGCGCACCGACCGGACAGAGGTCGACCACGTTGCCCTGCAGTTCGGAGACCATCGCCTCTTCAAGATAGGTCGTGATCTCCATGTCCTCGCCGCGGCCGATGGCGCCCAATTCGGGCACGCCGGCGACCTCGGTGGCGAAGCGGATGCAGCGCGTGCATTGGATGCAGCGGTTCATCGCGGTCTTGACCAGCGCGCCGAGATATTTGTCCTCGACCGCGCGCTTGTTCTCGCGAAAGCGGCTGGCGTCGACACCGTAGGCCATGGATTGGTCCTGCAGGTCGCATTCGCCGCCCTGGTCGCAGATCGGACAGTCGAGCGGATGGTTGATGAGCAAAAATTCCATCACGCCTTCGCGCGCCTTGCGCACCATCGGCGAGCGCGTCTTCACCTCCGGCGGCTCGCCCTTGGGGCCGGGCCGGCAGTCGCGCACGCCCCAGGCGCAGCTCGCAATCGGCTTCGGCGAGCCGGCGAGCTCGACCAGGCACATGCGGCAATTGCCGGCGATCGACAGCCGTTCCTGGAAACAGAAGCGTGGAATCTCCGCACCCGCCGCCTCGCAGGCCTGCAGCAGCGTGTACTCCGGCGGGACGTCGATCTCTTTGCCGTCGATGATGAGCTTGGTCATCGCGTTCTCACTCCGCCGCCTCGGGTACCGACGGATCAAGCACGCCCACCGTGTCGGGATTGGCGGTATATTCGTCGATGCGGCGCTCGATCTCTGGCCGGAAGTGCCGCAGCAGACCCTGCACCGGCCAGGCCGCGCCGTCACCAAACGCGCAGATCGTGTGGCCTTCGATCTGCTTGGTCACATCCCAAAGGGTGTCGATCTCGCGCTTTTGCGCGCGCCCTTCCGCCATGCGGGTGAGCAGGCGCCACATCCAGCCCATGCCTTCGCGGCACGGCGTGCACTGGCCGCAGCTCTCGTGTTTGTAGAAGTAGGAGATGCGCGCCATCGCCTTCACGATGTCCGCCGATTTGTCCATCACGATGACCGCGGCCGTTCCCAGCGCTGATTTCTTCTGGATACAGCCGTCGAAATCCATCAACAGCGAGTCGGCCTGATCGGGCCCGGCGGGCACCAGCGGCATCGACGAGCCGCCCGGAATGACGGCGAGCAGGTTGTTCCAGCCGCCGCGCACGCCGCCGGCATGCCGCTCGATCAGTTCGCGCAGTGGAATGCCCATCGCCTCTTCGACATTGCACGGCCGCTCGACGTGGCCGGAAATGCAAAAGAGCTTGGTGCCGGTATTGTTCTGCCGGCCGATGCCGGCGAACCAGGCGGCGCCGCGCCGCATGACGTCGGGCACTTGCGCAATGGTCTCGACATTGTTGACGGTGGTCGGGCAGCCGTAGAGCCCCATATTGGCGGGGAACGGCGGCTTTAGCCGCGGCTGCCCCTTCTTGCCTTCGAGGCTCTCCAAGAGCGCCGTTTCCTCGCCGCAGATGTAAGCGCCAGCGCCGTGATGCACGAGGAGGTCGAAGTCGTAACCGTGGATGTTGTTCTTGCCAATGAGCTTGGCGTCGTATGCTTGATCGATCGCGGCCTGGAGGCGCTCGCGTTCGCGAATGAACTCGCCGCGAATATAAATGTAGCCGGTGTGCGCCCCCATGGCGCTGCCGGCGATCAGGCACCCCTCGATCAACAGATGCGGATCGTTCCGCATCACCTCGCGGTCCTTGCAGGTGCCGGGTTCCGACTCGTCGGCATTGACGACGAGATAGTGCGGCCGGCCCTCGGACGGCTTGGGCATGAACGACCATTTCAGCCCGGTCGGGAATCCGGCGCCGCCCCGCCCGCGCTGGCCCGACGCCTTCATCTCGTTGACCAGCGCGTCGCGGCCTCGTTCCAAAATCGCCTTGGTGCCGTCCCAGGCACCGCGCGCGCGGGCACCGTCGAGGCCCCAATCGTGGCGGCCGTAGAGATTGCGAAAGATGCGGTCCTTGTCGGCGAGCATTTT
>DATNIY010000039.1:0-39146 GCA_035604195.1 Allostellaceae bacterium | reverse complement strand
GGCGGGCGTAATAGGCCGCCTGCGCGCGGCGCAAGCCGGCGATGCCGCGCGAGACCGAGTAGCCGTGGCTACGCGGATTCTGCACCGCCTCGATGAGCTTCTTGACGATGTGGTCCGGCGTCGCCCCGTCGGGATTGCCCATTCCGAGGTCGATGACGTCCCGCCCCGCCGCGCGCGCCTTTGCCTTGAGGGCATTGACCTCGGCGAAGACATAGGGCGGCAGTCTCTTGATGCGGTAGAACTGGTCCGGCATGGCGACCATCGAGCGAAAGGAATCCCCAGTCATTCTACGGGCCTGGGGCGCAAAGGCCAAGAGCCGCGCGATTCCCGGTCGCGGCGCCTGCGGCTGCCTCGCTCCGTCGGGCTGGTCTTAACCCGAATTTTTTGGCCGGTGGCGGCGGACGGCGTCGGGGTTGGTCGAATCGGCGCCCATATAGACGCCGCGCTCCCATTTGCGCTTGAGCGGGTCTTTGACCTTGAGCGCCATGCGGCCGATGCGCTCGATCTCGATCTCGACGGCCTCGCCGTCCTGGAGCGCGCCCAAGCCCTCGTGATTGGTGCCGCAGGCGATGATATCGCCGGTCTTGAGCGTCATGATCGAGGAGGCGAATTCGACGAGTTCGGCCACCCGGTGCTCCATGTCGTCGGTGTTGTAGTTGTGGCGCAGCTCGCCATCGCTCCAGAAGCGGACATGGAGATCGTTGGGCTCGGGGATCTCGTCGGCAGTGGCAATGCAGGGTCCGATCGGCGCAAAGGTGTCGAAGGATTTGCCGAGCCAGCTCCCGGGCTGCTGCACCGGCCAGGTCCGCCGCCCTTCGCCGCGCGCCGACACGTCGATGAGGCTGGTGTAGCCGAAGACCGCGCGGCGCCAATCGTCGCGGGCGACCGCTTTGGCCGGCCCCTTGATGACGATCGCCAGCTCCGCCTCGTGCATGAAGATCCAGGGCTCGGTGAGCGTAGGCAGCGCGATCGTGTCGCCGGGTCCGATCACCGCGTCTGAATTCTTGAGGAACATATTGAGCGGTCGCACCTCGCGTTGCGCATGCTCCCAGTAATTGGCGATGCAGGCGAGGATCTTGCCCGGCCGCGGCAGCGGCGCACGAAGCCGCACCGCGGCGAGCGGCAGCGCCTCGCCCTGACGCGCGAGCCGGTCGAGCGCCGGACGCAGGGCGGCGAAATCGTCGATGATCCCTTCCATCGTGAGCTGCGGCGTGTAGCTCGGCTTCACCGCCTCGGCGATGCCGACGACGCCGCGTTCGGTGAGCAGACCCGGCAGGATTTGGCTGCTTCCCGCCGCCTCGAACAGAACCAGCTTCACGTTCGTCCCCCGATGCCGGTTGCGGAGTTGCAGCGAGCGATATTAAATGGCATCGAGAGTTACAAGCACCGGCTTTTTTTGAAAGACCTCGAAGGGAGGGCGGGAACGATGGCGCAAATCAAGGTGGCGGACATCGCCTATGGGCGGCTCAGGGCGCCGGATCTCGACGCGATGGAAGAATTCCTCACCCATTTCGGCATGGTGAGGGCGGCGCGGACGAGCACCGCGCTCTACATGCGCGGCACCGATCCTGTGCATCACATTCATGTGACCGAGAAGGGCGATCCCCGTTTCGTCGGCCTCGCCTATCACGCCGCGAGCGAGGAGGATCTGCGACGCATCGCCAAGGCGCCCGGTGCCTCGGGCGTCGAGACCACCGACGAGCCCGGCGGCGGCAAGCGGGTTCGGCTCAAGGAGCCGAACGGCTACCAGATCGAGGTCGTCTATGGCCTGGACAAGATCGAGCCCATCCCGGTCAAGCGGCAGAAGCTCAACATGGCCGAGGAATCGCAGCGGCGGGTCGGAGAGGTGATGCGGCCGCCGCAGGGACGCTCGCAGGTGAAGCGGATCGGCCATGGCGTCCTGGGCACGCCCAAGCTGCGCGAGACCGTGCAGTGGTTCCGCGACACGCTGGGTTTCATCTGCTCCGACGATGTTTATGCCGGCGACAAGGAGAACGTGATCGGCTCATTCAACCGCTGCGACCAGGGCGACGCTTACGTCGACCATCACGTCTTCTTCTGCCTGATGCACGAGACCGCCGGCCTCAATCACCTGTCCTTCGAGGTCCAGGACATCGACGACGTCTTCATCGGCCACGAATACATGGAAAAGCTCGGCAAATACGAGCACATGTGGGGCATCGGCCGGCATGTCCTGGGCAGCCAGGTCTATGACTACTGGGCCGACCCGTGGGGCCGCGTGCACGAGCATTGGTCCGACAGCGACCGGCTCAATGCGCGCGACGGCTCGAATTTGGTCGCCGCCGAAGAAGCGTTGAAGTCGCAATGGGGTCAGCCGATACCGGAGAAGATGCTGCAGCGCGTGCTGGCCTGAGGCGCGCGGGTTAGAGCCGATAGGGAAACTGTTCGGGCCCCGGCGCCTGCGTCACGCGCCCGCTGTCGGGGTCGAACATGTTCTGCGGAAAGCCGCCGACCCGCTCGCTGCGGATGATGACGGCCACGGTGCGCTCCGGGCCGGCGTATTCGGCATGGATGATGCCGGGCGGCACGACATCGACGAAGCCGGGCTTGACGACATAGTCGTCGGTCTTCTCGAGCGCCGCGCGGCCGGGCTCGGTGCCGTCATCGGCGCGCCGATAGCGCACGATCCGCTCCTCGCCCGCCAGCACGCCATAGACGGTCCAGGTATGCGCGTGATCGTGAATGGGCGTTCCGGTTCGCGCGCTTTTGACCAAGCCGTTGACGACAAAGCGGTGGTCGGGATCCTCGTAGAACAGCAAATTGCGCGCGCGCCGCGCCTCGGTGGGCGGCTCGGGCCAGGCACGCGCCGCCTCGCGCAGCGCATCCGAGCGCAGCAGCTTCGCGGCGAACTCGCCCACTCTTCGCCAGCGCGCCTCGTCGGGAAGATTCCCGCGCCACAAGGCGCGCGCGGCGGCGACGAATTCGCTCAGGACCTCCGGCGTCGTGGTGCTCATGGACTCGTCCTCACTCACTTCGCCGCGGGCGGCTTGACCATCTGGAACAGCCCTGCGAGATCGGCCGCGATCATGGGATGGCTGATGTATTTGGCGTCGAGCGCTTGTTTCAGCGCGGTGTCGAGCCCCTCGATCTTGTAAAGCTGCATCATCTGCCGGGGAAAGAACTCCTCGCGCGACTTCTTGGCGATCGCCTCCGTGACGTGGTTCGCCTCGGCGAAATAGGCGATGGCCTCCGGGCTGCGGTAGGCCCAGTCGATGGTGCGCTCATAGGCGCGCATGAAGCGCATGATGGCGTCGTGGCGTTTTTCCAGCACATCCTTGTTGGCGAGGTTGACGCGGACGGTCTCGTCGCGGATCGCCGGCACGTCGTTGCCGCGCGCGATGATGATGATCTTGCCTTCCTCGAGCTCCTTGAGGCCGATGGGCGGCACCGCCCAGCCGACATCGAGCTGGCCGGTCATGAATTGGGTGAAGCCGGCGGTGATGCTGCCGGCCGCCACGGGCTTGGCCGCGACGTGGAAATAATCGAGCAGCGCCAAGGTCTCGAGATTGCTCGACGAGCCCGGCTGGGAATAGCCGATGGTCTTGCCCGCGATGTCCTTGATGCTCTTCATGCCGCTGTCAGCCTTGACGAACCAGTAAGTGTCGTCGGAGCCGGTGGTGTTGGCGGAAATGACGCGGAGCGGAGCGCCCTTGGCATAGGCGCCGATGACGCCCAAGAGGCCGGTGTCGATTGCCATGTCGGCGCTGCCGGAGATCACCGCCTGGAGCGTCGGCGCGCCGCCATCGGTGTAGAAGACCTGCGGATCGAGGCCTTCCGCTTTGAAGAAGTCCTGCCTCATACCCCAATCGACCATCGACGTGGTCCACGCGCCCTTCTGGCCGATGGCGAGCTTCAGCGTGTCCTCGGCACGGGCAAGCGGCGACGCCGCAAGCACCAACGCCGCGGCGGCAACGGCGAACGCTCTCGACATTTCCCCCTCCCGGCACAACAGCTTTGCCATCGACGCTAGCACGACCTCACGACCGGCGCCACGTCGCGGTCCGCCATTGCTCTGGCCGTCGCGCCTCGCGTAGCATGGCGCCAACAAAACCGGAGGGGAGGAACGGATAATGCTCTGGAGAACCAAGGCCCGTCTGGCGCTTGCCGCGATGCTCCTCGCCGCGGTTCTCTCGGCCGCGCCGGCGCAAGCGGCCGATCCGATCAAGATCGGCTTCAGCGTCTCGCTCACCGGCGGCGTCGCCGCCAACGGCAAGCAGGTCCTGCTGGCGATGCAGATCTGGCGCGACGACATCAACGCCAAGGGCGGGCTCTTGGGCCGTCCCGTCGAGTTCGTCTATTACGACGATCAGAGCAGCCCTTCGACCGTGCCCGGGATCTATACGAAGCTCATCGAGATCGACAAGGTCGACCTCACGGTCGGCCCCTACGCCACCAACATGGTAGTGCCGGCGCTCCTGGTGCTGATGCAGCACAAGATGGTGACGCTCGGCATCCTCGCCATGGGCGCCAACCGCGAATTCCACTATCCGAAATATTTCGCGATGATCTCGAGCGGACCGCAACCGATGCTCGCCTTCTCCGAAGGCTTCTTCGCCGTCGCGGTGGCGCAGAACCCGAAGCCCAAGACGGTGGCGATCGTGGCTGCCGATGCGGAGTTCGCCAAAGTCTCTTCCGAAGGCGCGCGCGTCAACGCCAAGAAGGCCGGGCTCGAGATCGTCTATGACAAGACCTATCCGCCGAACACGACCGACTACGCGCCGATCATCCGCGCCATCCAGGCGACCGGTCCGGACATCGTCTACAACGCGGGATATCCCCCGGACACCATCGGCATGGTGCGCGCCGCGCACGAGGTGGGCCTCAAGACCATGATGTTCGGCGGCAACATGATCGGGCTGCTCGCCACTACTTTCCGGGTCCAGCTCGGCCCGCTCTTGAACGGCATCGTCAGCACGGCGGACGTCTTCGTTCCCGCGCCCAGCTTCGATTTTCCCGGCGTTCAGGAACTGCTGCGGAAATATCAGGCGCGCGCCCCCGCCGAAGGGATCGATCCCCTGGGCTACAACTTCGCGCCCTTCGGTTATGCCGCGGTGCAGGTGCTCGGCGAGGCGGTCGAGGGGGCGAAGACGCTCGACCAGGACAAACTCGGCGAATACATGCACGGCCACAGCTTCGATACCGTCGTCGGCACGATCGCCTACGGCCCCGACGGCGAATGGACCAAGGCGCGCGTCCTGGTCAGCCAGTTCCAGCACGTCACCGGCAACGATCCCGGTCAGTTCAAGGACATGACCAAGCAGGTCATCGTCTGGCCGCCGGAATACAAATCCGGCAACCTGATCTGGCCCTATACCGAGGCGTTGAAATAGCGCGGGCCTGCCCGGACTTCATCGCGACGGTCGAATGGTGGGCGCGGCATGGATTGAACATGCGACCCCCTGCGTGTCGAGCAGGTGCTCTCCCACTGAGCTACGCGCCCTGGGGTGGGCGGTGTAACGCAGTTCACCGGGGCCTGCAAGCCCGCGCCGCCGCTCAGGCGGCGAGGAAGCGGTCGATCTCGGTGACGAGTTGGCGCAGATGGAAGGGCTTGGCCAGCACCGTCGCCTCGCGCGGCATGGTCTGCGCCTCCCTGAGCGCCACGGCGGCGAAGCCGGTGATGAAGATGACGCGAAGATGCGGCCACATGTCGCTCGCGCGGCGCGCGAGTTCGATGCCGTCGAGCCCGGGCATCACCACGTCGGCGAGCAGCAGATCGACCGGGTGCTCGCTCACCCAGGCGAGCGCGGCATCGCCGTCGGCCATGTCGCAAACCTCGTGCCCGGCGCGGCGCAGCGCCCGCGCGAGGAAGGTACGCACGCTGTCATCGTCTTCAGCGAGCAGAATTCGCGCCATGAACGCTCCGGACCCCCCGCTGTGAGCTGGCCAATTTAGCGGCCGGGGCTGAACGAATCGTTTAATTGCGCGTCGCGGGGGGTGACAGAATGCCCAGCAATTCCTTAAGCTCACGGCATGGAAGGTCATTCCAAGCCCGCGACGATCGATCCGCCCATCGCGATCGCGGGCGCGGGTCTCCAGGCGACCCCGCTGGTGCTGGCTTCGCCGCACAGCGGCACCGACTACCCGGCCGATTTTCTCGCCGCCTCCCGGCTCGACCCGCTGACCTTGCGCCGCTCCGAGGACAGCTATGTCGACGAGATCTTCGGCGCCGCGGTCGAGCTCGGTGCGCCGATGCTGCGGGCCTGTTTCTCCCGGGCCTATCTCGATCCCAACCGCGAACCCTACGAGCTTGATCCGACGATGTTCGTCGATCCGCTGCCGGCCTTCGTCAACACGCGCTCGCCGCGGGTCCGCGTCGGGCTCGGCACCATTGCCCGGATCGTCGCCACCGGCGAGGAAATCTATCGCCGCAAGCTGCGCTTCGACGAGGCACGGCACCGGGTCGAGCGGCTTTACCAGCCCTATCACCACGCGCTCGACCGGTTATTGAGCGCCACGCGCGAGTGCTATGGCTGCTATGTCCTCCTCGACTGTCACTCGATGCCCTCGATCCCGGTGCCGGGCGAGCGCGGGGCGCACCGCAGCCGCGCCGACATCGTGCTCGGCGACTGTCACGGCACCGCTTGCCATCCGATCGTGATGGAGACGGCGCATCGCATCCTAGGCGACAGGGGCTATAGCCTGGCGCGGAACACGCCCTACGCCGGCGGCTTCACCACGGCGCATTACGGCAAGCCGGCCGAGGGCGGCCATTGCTTGCAGATCGAGATCAGCCGCAGCCTCTACATGGACGAGCGCAGCTTCGAGCGCAAACCCTACATGGCGCGTCTCGCCGAGGATATGCGCGCTCTCGCGGTCGCGCTCGCTGCGCTCGACCGGGACAGGCTGAGGCCGATGTGAGCCAACTCGCCATCGTGCTGCGCGAAGCGGCGGAGACCGACATCCCCGTGATCACCGCGATCTACGCCCATCATGTCATATATGGCCTCGGCACCTTCGAGGAGGTGGCGCCGACGGCCGAAGAGATGGCGCGCCGCCGCGCCGATGTGCGGGCACTGGGCCTGCCCTATCTCGTCGCCGCGGACGATTTAGGCCTGGTGCGCGGCTATGCCTATGCCGCGCTCTACCGGCTGCGCTCGGCCTATCGCTTCACCATCGAGGATTCGATCTATGTCGCGCCCGACAGTTTGCGGCGCGGGATCGGGCGTGCGCTGCTCGACGCGCTGATCGAACGCTGCAGCCGCACGCATTACCGCCAGATGGTGGCGGTGATCGGCGACAGCGCGAACCTCGCCTCGATCACGCTCCACGACCGGCTCGGCTTCAAGCGCATCGGCGTCCAGCCCGCCGTCGGCTTCAAGCACGGGCGCTGGATCGACGGCGTGCTGATGCAGCGGGCATTGGGCCCGGGCGCCTCGACGCCGCCTTCGGCCGCACCGATGCCATGAGCGGCGCCGCGCTCCCCGACGTGATCGAGCAGGATTGGGACGCCTATACGCCCGAGCAGCATGCCGTGTGGCGCACCCTCTTCCGCCGCCAGGAAGCGATCCTGGCGCAGCGCGCCTGCCGCGAGTTCCTGGGCGGACTGGCGGGGCCCGGCATCACCGCCGACGGCATCCCGGAGTTTCGCCGGCTGAATCAGGTGCTCCGCGCCGCGACCGGTTGGACGGTCGTGGCGGTACCGGGGCTGGTGCCGGATGCGGTGTTCTTCGAGCACCTCGCCAATCGGCGCTTTCCCGCGACTTGCTTCATCCGCAGCGCCGACCAGCTCGACTATCTCGAAGAGCCTGACGTCTTCCATGACATCTTCGGCCATGTGCCGATGCTGATGAATCCGGTCTTCGCCGATTACATGCAGGCCTATGGCGCGGGCGGTCTCAAGGCTCTGAAGCTCGGCGGACTGCACCATCTGGCGCGGCTCTATTGGTACACCGTCGAATTCGGGCTTATCCGCACCGCCAATGGCGCGCGAATCTACGGCTCCGGCATCGTCTCCTCCAAGGGCGAGTCGATCTACTGCCTCGAAAGCGCCGTGCCGAAGCGGCTCGGATTCGACCTTTTGCGGGTCATGCGCACGCGCTACCACATCGACGATTTTCAGCCGATTTATTTCGTCATCGACAGCTTCGAGCAGCTCTTTGCGGCGACGCGGCCGGACTTCACGCCCTGTTACGCCGCGCTCGCGGCGTCGCCGGATCTCGAGCCCGAGACCGTGCTGCCCGAGGACCGCGTCATCGCGCCGTGAGCGAGCCGCCCAACCCGCGTGACACGATTGCCGAGCCGCCAGACGACAGTGCGGAGGCGCTGTTCCGCGCGCTGCGCCGGCTCCATGCCGAGGGCAGGCTGAGGCTCAGCCTCGATTTCAAGCGGCTCGACCATATGGACAGCCCGGTCTCGGTTCAGGCCGACAGCAACATCTGGGCCTATGCCACGCTTGCCGTGACCTTGGTGGCGCTGTGGGTGGGCGGTTGGACGGCCGCGCTGGCCGTGGCCGTGCTCGGCATCGCCGCTTACTACAGCCTCGGCCGCGTCTATGTGCGGCGGCGGCTCGAACGGCGGGTCGAGGACAGCGCCCTGGCGAGCCTGGAGACCTGGCGGGCGCTGTGGCGCTGGGGCGGCATCGCCCTCCTGCCGCAAAGCGGCGAGGAATGCCGGGCGCCCGAGGGCAACTGGATGGCCCTGGTGCGGCGGCTCGCAGGCCCGGAGGCGGGCGCCTAGCGCGGTTGCGGAGCAGGCCCGCGCGGGGGGCCAAAAAAATTGGGCCGTGACAAGCACGGCCCAAGTTTAGGGAGGAAACGCCTAGAAGACGTACGGCATGTCGTCGGGCGACGACAGATGCCGCACTGCACAATATGCCCCTCGGCGGTCGGGAAATCAACCCCCGAAACCGCACCTGCAATGAAATAAATGGTCTCTGTGGGATAACCCTCTGCGGCGGTTTCACAGCGCTTGATTGTGCACTGCACAAATGCTGGGCAAAGCGGCCGAAGCTATTGCAATAGCGAAGAGTGCCGCGCCGCACCGGCCGGCCCGGCCGGCTTTGACTGGAAACATTAACCAGCGAATTCGCGGCGGAGCGCGGCGCTGTGCTCGCCCTTGGCCGGGACCCGGCGCGGCCCGGCGGCCACGGGCCGGGCGGGCGGCGCCGGCACCGCGACCGTCCCGCCGGCAAGGACGGTCTCGAGTCGGCGGAGCTGGGGATGGCGTGCCAAATCCTCGACCGTGTTGAGGTTGCCGAAGGCGATGTCGGCGGCTTTGAGCCGCGCCGCGATGGCGGCGCGCGGTGCGCGGGAAAAGGCCTCGGCGATGAGCGCATCGAGCGCCGCGCGGTTGGCGACACGACGCGGATTGTCGGAAAAGCGCGGATCGGCGGCGAGCTCGGGCCGGCCGAGCACGGCATCGCAGAAGCGGACCCATTCGCGCTCGTTCTGAATCCCCACCACGATCGCCTTGCCGTCGCCGGCTGCAAACGCCCCATAGGGCGCGATCGAGGGATGACTGAGTCCGGTGCGCTCGGGCGCCTTGCCGCCGTATTCGTATTGCAGGAGCGGCACCGTCATCCATTCCGCCGTCGCCTCGAACAACGAGACATGAAGCAGCGCGCCCCGGCCGCTGCGCTCGCGCCCGTAAAGCGCCTCGAGAATGGCGGCATGGGCGTTAAGGCCGGCGGCGATGTCGGAAACCGAGACGCCGACTCGGCCCGGCGCCTCGGGCGGACCGCTCAGATGGGCGAGGCCGGTCTCGGCCTGGATCAGCAGATCGTAGGCCTTCATGTCGCGATAGGGGCCGCTCTCGCCATAGCCGGTGATCGAGCAGGCGATGAGGCGCGGGAAGCGGCGGCAGAGCGCGGCTGGATCGAATCCCGCCCGCGCCGCGGCGCCCGGCGCCAGATTCTGCAGGAAGACGTCGGCGCGGGCGATGATGCGTTCCAGGAGCGCGCAATCGGCGGCCGCCTTGATGTCGAGGACGATCGATTCCTTGCCGCGATTGAGCCAGACGAAATAGGCGCTCTCGCCCAGCGCCGCGCGGTCGTAGAAGCGGGCGAAATCGCCCTCCGGCCGCTCGACCTTGATGATTCGCGCGCCGGAATCGGCGAGGCGGCAACTGCACAAGGGGGCTGCCACCGCCTGCTCCAGCGCCACCACCAGAAGGCCATCGAGCGGTCCTGTCATGATGCGCAACTTACCGCCCAGGCTGCGGCGAGGCCAGAATTTGACGCTGCGCTGCCGCGCCACCGGATTAATTTTAGACTGCATGGAAGTAATGCGTGCTTCGAGACGTGGTGCTCCGCACCACTCCTCAGCACGAGGAGGGTCTTTGGTGGCACAAAGGAAAATCCTCGTCCTGAGGGGCGACCGCATGCGGTCGCCCGAAGCCGGCGTCTCGAAGGACGCAAGGATTCCATCCAGCCGAGATTTGGGCTACGAAACGCGGCGTGAGCGACAATCCATTGCCCAGGCCATCCCCTTCGGCGGCGGCGCAAGCGACGGAGCGCCGCCTGCGCCATGAGGTCGCGGCCGCGACGTTGCTGCTCAATGATCTCGGCATTCTCGGCTATAGCGGCCATGTCAGCGCGCGGCTGCCGGACCGCACCGCCTTCCTCATTCAATCCTTCGAGCAGAGCCGCGCCGAGCTCGCGCCGGAGGATCTCCTCATCTGCGATCTCGAGGGCGCGGTGCTGGCCGGAGCGCAAGGCATGCGGCCGCCTTCGGAAGTCTTTCTTCATAGCGAGATCCTGCGCGCCCGCGCCGAGGTGCAGGCGGTGGCGCATTTCCATCATGACCTCACGACCACCTTCTCGCTGGTCGAGGGTGTCGCGTTAAGCCCGGTCAAGAACCACGCGGTGCGCTGGGCCGGCGGCATCCCGATCCATCCCGACCCGAGCCATGTCAGCGACCAAGCGCTCGGCCGCGCCGCGGCGGCGTCCTTGGGACAATGCCAGGCCATGCTGATCCGCGCCCACGGCCAAGTGGTGGCGGCGGAGAGCGTGCCTGCGGTCTTCGTCGACAGCGTCCATTTCGTCGAGAACGCCGAGGCGATGTATCGCGCTGCCTGCCTCGGCAAGGTCATGCCGCTGAGCGCCGCCGAAATCGCCGCCTTCGCGCGCGGCTTCGACCGCGAGCGCCACATCGCCAAGCTGTGGAAATACTACCTCGGCCGCGGTCGGGCGCAGGGCCTGCTGCCGGGGGACTGGCCGCTTTAGCGCAGGACCGGTTTATTCCGCCGGCACCCGCGTGACCTGGTGGGCTTGCAGCTTGGGCAGGACGTCGCTGCCGAAGCGCCGAATCTGCGCGATGAATAGCTCCTGCGGCACGGCGCCAAGGTTCATGTTCAGGAGAAGCGAATTGGCGCCGGCGCGCTCGGCCGCGTCGATGAGCTGCTCGGTCACGTCCTTGGCGGAGCCCCAGGCGAGCTTGCCGCCCTTTACCCTGCCCTCGACATCGGCGACCGTCATGTTGCGGATCTTGCCGCGATCCATTTGCGCCGCGGCGCGGTTCTCCGGCCGCACATAGTCAAAGGAAGACGACGCGACATAGCCGGGCCCCGCCTCGCGCTGCACGCCGCTTTCGGTGACGCTGCCGTGATGCCATAAGGATTGGGTGAAATAGAGATAGCACGGGCCGTACTCGGCGATGGCGCGCTCCTTGCTGTCGGCGACCCAGGCGTCCGTGAACAGGCAGAGCTGCTCGGGCGTGATGCGATGGCCGTGGCGCGCCAGCGATTTCGCGAAATGGCCGACGATGTCCTCGGTCAGGCCGGGCGTGATGTCCGGCAGCACGGCGTTGAGATTGTGCCTGCCGGTCCATTCGATGGTTTCCTTGCTGCCGGTGAAGGGAATCCAAATGGGCGGATGCGGCTGCTGATAAGGGCGCGGCCAGATGGCGACGTCCTTGTAGGACCAGAACTTGCCGTCGTAGGAGAAGACCTCCTCGGTCCAGGCCTTGAGGATGATCTCGAAGGCTTCTTCGAAGCGAGCGCGCGACTCCGACATCGGCACGCCATAGACGGCGTACTCGCGCGTAATGCCGCGGGCAAAGCCCGAGAGGATGCGGCCCTTGGACAGGCAGTCGGCCATCGCCAACTCTTCGGCGATGCGGAGCGGGTTGTGCAGCGGCAGAAGATTGCCCAGTAACAGGAATTTCAGCGATTTCGTCCGCTGCGCCCCGACCGCCGCCATCATGTTGGGCGAATTCATCAGCCCGTGCGGCGTGGTGTGATGCTCGTTCAAGCCAACGCCGTCGAAACCCAGCCGGTCCATCTCCTGCCAGGCTACGAGATGCTCTTCATAGGTGCGGGCGGCGATCTCGGGATCGAAATGCTCGCGCGGCAGGGGATAGGGGATGTAGCGATTGGCCTTGAAATCCTCGAAATGCTTGCCGTAGGCAAGCAGATCGAAAACGTACACTTTCATCGCGATGCTCTCCTAAGGGGAATTCGGGTCTAGGCTGCGCCGTTCGTCGAGCGATTTCTATTGCGGGAATCGCAAGACTGGCTTGATGGTGGCGCCGGTCTCGGAATCGTGAATCGCCTCGTTGATGCGCTCGAAGGGATAGAATTTCACGAGCTTGTCGAAGGGGAACCGCCCCTGCCGGTAAAGCTCGATGAGCATGGGGATGAAAAGATCCGGGTTGCTCTCGCCCTCGATGATGCCGACGAGCCTGCGCCCGCCGCCCATCAGATGCCGGATGCTGATGGTCAGCTCGTTCACCGCGCCGCTGGCGATGATGCCGCAGGTCCCGCGCGCGCCGAGGCTCTCGAAGGCCTGCTGCATCACCGCGACGACGCCCGAGGTGTCGAGCGCGAAGTCGACGCCATGCCCGGTGATGCGCTTGATTGCCGCGAGCGCGTCTTCTTCGCGGCTGTTCACCGCATGGGTAGCCGCCAAATCGAGCGCGGTCTTAAGCCGGTGGCCGATTACATCGACCGCGATGATCTGGGCGGCGCCCGAGAGCCGCGCCGCCATCATCGCGCTGATGCCGACGGCGCCGGCGCCGAAGACCGCGATCGACCGCCCGGGGCGGAGCCCGAAGGCGTTGATCACCGCGCCCGCGCCCGTCTGAATGCCGCAACCCAAGGGCCCGAGCAACTCGAGCGGCGCGTCGCCTGCGACCTTGACGACATTGCGCTCGGTGCAGAGCGCATGGCTCGCAAACGACGACTGGCCGAAGAAATTGGCGTGAATGCGCTCGCCCTGGCGCGAGATCGGGCTCGTCCCGTCGGCGCGCAGCCCGCCGAAATTCCGGGCGCGCAGCTCGTAGCAATAGGTGGGCGCGTGCGCGAGACAGCTCGGGCACGTGCCGCAGGAATTGTAGGTCATCACCACAGGGTCGCCGGCCTTGACCTTGACGATTGCGGCGCCCGTCGCTTCGACGATGCCGGCCCCTTCGTGGCCGAGCACGATCGGCGTCGGGCTGCCGATGTCGCGCGCCTTGATGTCGGTGTGACACACGCCGCTGGCGACGAGGCGCACCAGGATCTCGTCGGCGCGCGGCGGCGCCAAATCGACGGTTTCGATTGCCAACTCGCGCGGCTCGGCCCGCGCGATCGCGGCCTTGATCTTCATTGCCGGCTCTCCCCTGCCGTCATGCCGCGCTCTGCTGCGGGTCGTCGGACTATCGGGACTCTTCGCCGGTCTGTCCAGACCCGGACCGTGATTTGACCCTGGTTACGGCGCGACTTAAAATCGAATCCGTGCGCGCATTCTCGCGCGAGCCAGGGAGAAGTGCGATGGCGAAGCAGCAGCAGCCCGACGCGATGGCGAATCCGATCGGCGGTTCGGGCCAACATGGCGTGGCGGCGCCCGGCAAGGTGACGCCGAAGATTCCCTATGGCGATTTGCGCGGCTGGCTCGACGAGGCGACGAAGCTCGGCGAAGTGCGTACCGTCAAGGGCCTGTCCTGGCAGGACGACATCGGCATGGCGTCCGAAGTCGTGTTGCATGACGAGAAGGCGCCGTGCGTCGTCTTCGAGGACGTGCCGGGGACCTTGCCGGGCAGCCGCGTGCTGGTGAATTTTTTCGGCGGCAAGCGGCAGAACATGACCCTGGGCTTTCCCACCGACCTCGGCAAGCTCGATCTGACCGAGGCATTCCGCGCCAATTACATGGCGGAGCTGAAGCAGATCCCGCCGAAATACGTCAATGACGGGCCGATCTTCGAGAACGTGATGACCGGCGACGACATCGACGTGACCAAGTTCCCGACGCCGAAATGGCACGAGGCGGATGGCGGGCGCTACATCGGCACCGGCAGCTTCAATGTGACGCGCGACCCCGACGAGAACTGGATCAACTGCGGCACCTACCGCGTGATGATCCAGGACCCGAAATCAGTCGGCTTCTACATCTCGCCGGGCAAGCATGGCCGCATCCACCGCGACAAATACATGGCGCGCGGCGAGCCCATGCCCGTGGCGATCGTCGCCGGCGGCGATCCCATGACCTTCCTCTTGACCTGCAGCGAAGTGCCCTACGGCATCTGCGAGTACGATCTCGTCGGCGGCATCCGCGGCAAGGCTCTCGAGGTGGTGAAGGGCCGCGTCACCGGCCTGCCCATCCCCGCCAATGCCGAGATCGTCATCGAAGGCTTCGTCCAGCCCGGCAACACCAAGCTCGAAGGGCCGTTCGGCGAATGGACCGGCTATTACGCCAGCGACGTGCGCCAGGAGCCGGTGCTCGACATCAAGGCGATCTATTATCGCAACAACCCCATTCTGCTGGGCTGCCCGCCGCAGCGCCCGCCCGACGAGTTGGCGCGCTACCGCGCGGTGACGCGCTCGGCCTTGCTGCGCGAAAACATTCTCAAGGCCGGCGTGCCCGACGTGGTCGCGGCTTGGGCGCATGAGACCGGCACGGCGCGGCTCTTGCTGGGCATCTCGATCAAGCAGCGCTATCCCGGCCACGCCAAGCAGGCCGGCCACATCGCCAGCCAATGCCATGTCGGCGCCTATGCCGGGCGCTATGTCATCATCGTCGACGAGGACATCGACCCGTCCAATCTCGAAGAGCTGATCTGGGCGATGCTGACGCGCTCCGATCCCGCGAGTTCGATCGACATCATCCATAACGCCTGGTCGACGCCGCTCGACCCGCGCATCGACCCGGTGCAGAAGGAGCGCGGCGACTTCACCAACAGCCGCGCCATCATCGACGCCTGCCGCCCCTTCCACTGGCGCGACAAATTCCCCAAGGTCAACATGCCCTCGCCCGAAATGCGCCGCATCGCCCGGCAGAAATTCGGGTATTTGTTGAGCTAGGCGCGGCGCCCGCGGGCTAGCCGCTCCAGGGGCCCGCGGGCGGCGCGGGAGCGGGCGAGCCCGGCGTTTCCGGCGGCTTCGCCATGTCCTTCGCCAGCGCGGTAAGGCCGGCGATCCCGCCGAAATTCATGGTGTCGACGGCGCTGCTCGGGACGATGATCGTGCTGCCGCGCTCCTTGACGCTCTCGTAGAGCATGTTCATGCCGCGCAGATGCAGGGCCACCGGGTTGTTGGCGTAGGTCTCCGCCGCCTCGACGAATTTGCGCGCGATCTCGGCCTCGGCCGAGCCAAGAATGACGCGCGCCTGGCGCTCGCGCTCGGCCTGCGCCTGCCGGCTCATGGCGTCTTGGAGCGCCACGGGGATCTTGACGTCGCGAATCTCCACCGAATTGACGGCGATGCCCCATTCGATGGTCTTGGCATCGATGCTCTTGCGCAGCTCCTCGTCGGCCGCCTGGCGGTTCGACAGCAGCGTCGCGAGGTCGGCCTTGCCGATCATCTCGCGCAGCGAGGTCTGCGCCGCCCAGGCGATCGCCGCCTCGTAATTGGCGACGGCAAGCGCCGCGCGCTGCACGTCCTTGACCAGCCAGAAGACGATCGCATCGACATCGACCGGGACAGTGTCCTTGGTCAGCGTCTGCTCGGCGACGAATTGCGTCGTGCGCACCCTGGTGTCGATGAGCGCCGCGATGGCGTCGAGCACGGGAACGATGAAGAAGAGGCCGGGCCCCTTCACGCCGGTGAATTTCCCGGCGCGCAGGATGACCGCCTGCTGCCATTGCTGCGCCATCTTCAGCGCCGCGAGCACGATCACCGCCAGCACGATCAGCGCGGCGCCGGGACCAGCGAAGCCGCCGAGCACGGCGAAAACGCCCATCCCAATGAGGACGATTGCGATGGCGAGGGAGATCGGGTTGGGGCTCATGCACTCACCTCCTTGGCGATCCGCCGGCGGACGCGCGGCATTACCTCTTCGGCGAAGAGCCGCATCGAGCGCAGCATCCGCTCATGCGCGAGGTTGCCGAAATTCTGCAGCAGCGACACGTGCCGTACGCCCATGCCATGGAGCGCCACCAGCGTCTCGGCAACCGTCTCGACCGAGCCGAACAAGCCCAATCCGCTGGCGAGAACGTCGTCATAGCGGCGCTTATAGGCGTAAAGCCGCGTCTCGACATAGAGCTCGAAGGCTTCGGCCGCGCCACGCCGCGCCGCGGCATCGGTCTCGGCGACATGGCAGTGAAACATGTGCACGACATCGTCGTCCATGCCGACATGGCCGCCCTCGGCCAGGCCGCGCCGATATTCCGCCTCGAGCTCCGCCACCTGCGCGAGGCTCGTGAGTGAAGCGTAGGGGACGGTTTGCAGCCGGCTGCCTTGGCGGCCGATGAAATAGGCGCCTTCCTTCGAAAGGATGGCGATATAGATCGGCGGCGTCGGCTGCTGGAGCGGGCGGAGGTTGAGCGCGACTTCCTCGAGCTTGAAAAATTGCCCGGCATGGCTCACGCGCTCGCCGGCGAGAAGCCGCCGGACCAGCCCGAGCGCCTCGTCGAAGCGCTGGCGCTTTTCCTCCGGCGGAATCTGAAAGCCGGCGAATTCGTGCTTCAAGTAGCCCGAGCCCACGCCCAGCACCAGCCGCCCGCCCGAGAGGACGTCGACCATGGCATAGCTTTCGGCGACGGTCGCGGGGTGGCGGAACACCAGATTGGAGATCGCCGTTCCCAGCCGGATGCGCCGCGTACGCTGCGCCAGCGCCGCCAGCATCACCGCAGGATCCGGGATGACGCCGTATTCGTGGAAGTGGTGCTCGGCGAGGAAGACCGTATCGTAGCCGAGCCGCTCCGCGGCCTCGGCCATGGCGATGGTCTCGGCATAGAATTCCGGGACCGTTCGCGCGCCGCCGGGATAGTGGTCCTGCACCGAGAAAATCGAATAGCGCATCGCCGATCCGCCCTTCCGATCTGCCGGCGCAGGTTTGATCATTTATCGGCCGCCCACAAGCGCTAATCGCAGCGCTTGCCCGACTTGCGCGACGAAGCCGGCCACGCTTCAATCCGCCTTTTGCCGGCGCCCCTAAGGAACAGCCAGCATGTCGACGCGCATCAACCTGACGCTCGCCTGCGGCGACTACGAGATCGTGCGCGCGCTCAAGGAAGGCGCGGTGCGGCCCGACGGCATCGACCTCACAGTGCTGACGGCAATGGATTCGACAACCCGGCATTGGCGGTTTTTGCGCAATCGCGATTTCGACGCGGCCGAGGTTTCGGCTTCGTCCTATATCGTCGCGCGCGACCAGGGCCTGCCTTTCCGGGCCATTCCGGTCTTCCTCCACCGCCGCTTCCGCCATGGCTTCGTCTTCATCAACACGACGAAGGGCATCCGCGCGCCTGCCGACCTCATCGGCCGCAAGATCGGCGTCAAATCGTTCCTCGTCACCGCGACCTTGTGGCTGCGCGGCATTCTCGAGCACGAATACGGCGTGCCGCACCGCTCGATCGAATGGTGTGCCGAGCTCGACGAGGACCTCGATTTCGCGCCGCCCGCGGGGCTCAAATTGACCCGCCTCAGTGATGCGAAATCGGTCGAGACCATGCTGGCGGAGGGCGAGCTCGATGCGCTCCTCCACTCCAGCATCATCAAGCCGCTGGCGCAGAAGGACCCGCGCGTCGCGCGGCTCTTTCCGAACTACAAGGCCGAAGAGATCGCCTTCTTCGGCAAGACCAGCATCTTCCCGATCATGCATGTTCTGGGCTTGCGGCAGGAGTTTGTCGAGCGCTACCCCTGGGTCCCGATCAATCTCTACGCCGCTTTCAACGAGGCGAAGGCGATCGCGATGAAGCGCATGGCGAACCCGCGCATCGCGCCGCTCGCCTGGTATCGCGACGCCTGGGAAGAGCAGGAGGCGATCCTGGGCCCGGACCCTTGGGAGTACGGGCTCACCGAGCGCAACCGCCGCACGCTCGCGACGCTCGTCGGATATTCCCGCGAGCAAGGGCTGATCAAGCGCGAGATTCCGCTCGAGGAGCTTTTCATCAGCGTGTTCCAGGGCCGCAAGCGGGGCGACCAGTTCCGCATTTAGGCCGAGCCGCGCCATAGCGCGCGCGCCGTGCCGTAGATGCCGCGATTGAAGAACAGCACACAGCAGACGAAGATCACGCCCACGGCCAGCAGCCAATGCTGCGTGAACGAGCCGATCATGCTCTTGGCGAAGAGATAGACCGCGGCGCCGACGACCGGCCCCACCAGCGTCCCCGGCCCGCCCAGCACGGTCATGATGAGGACGTCGCCGGAGCTCGTCCAATAGAGCAGATCCGCGGACACGAAGCCGCTGTAGAAGCCGTAGAGCCCGCCGGCCAATCCGGCGACGCAGCCGGCGATGACGAAGGCGATGAGCTTGTAGGGTCCGGTCGCGAAGCCGATGGCGCGCATCCGTCCCTCGTTCTCGCGGATGCCGATGAAGACATGGCCCAGAGGCGAGGCGACGAGCCGGAACAGGCCCCATGTGACAGCGAGGAAGATCGGCAGCACGAAATAGTACATGACCAGGGGATCATCGAAGCTCAAACCCGCGAGCCGCGGCCGCACCAGCCCGCCGATGCCGTCCGATCCGCCGGTGACGCTGCGCCATTTGAGCGCGACCGAGTAAAGCAGCTGCGAGAACGCCATCGTCAGCATCAGGAAGGCGATGCCGCTCGCCCGCACGCAGAAATAGCCCACCGCCGCCGCCACGGCGCCGGCGAGCACGGGCCCGAGCAAGATGCCGAGCCAAGGTGAAAATCCAAGGCGCGCCGCCACCAGAACCGTCGCATAGGCGCCGAGGCCGAAGAACATGGCGTGGCCGAAGGAAACCAGGCCGGTGTAGCCGATCAGGAGATCGAGGCTCATGGCGAAGATGCCGAAGATCAGCACTTCCGTGACCATCTCCCGCAAAAATTGATCGAGAAAGAGCGGCGCGGCAACGAGAGCCGCGATGCCGCCGAGGCGCAGCGACCAAGCGGCCACGGGCCGCGCCGCGCTAGGCATTCTGCCGCCGACCCAGGAGTCCGCTCGGCCGCATCACCAGGACGATGATCATCACGAGATAGATCACGAACATCGCGGCGTCCGGCAGATAGGCCTTGCCGAAGGTGTCGGCCTCGCCGATCAGCAGGCTGCTGGCGAAGGCCCCGGCGAGACTGCCCATGCCGCCGCAAACGACGACGATGAAGCCGACGATGAGGATCTCGCTGCCCATGGTCGGGCTGAGCCCCATCACCGGACCGGCGACCACCCCGCCGAGCGCGGCGATGCCGACGCCCAAGGCGAAGATTGCGGTGAAGAGCCGATTGACGTTGAGCCCGAGCCCGGCCGCGGTGACACTGTCATCGACCCCCGCCCTGATCAGCGCGCCGTAACGGGTGCGCTCGAGCAAGAGCCACATCAGCGCCGCCAGGACAAAGCCCAGCACGATCAGCAGCAGCCGATAGGCGGGAAATGTCGTCCCCAGGATCGCAACGGTCCCGACCAGCGCCGGCGGCGTCGGCATCTGCTGGATGTCGCCGCCCCAGATCCACTTGACCAGATCGTAGAAGATCAGGGTGAAGCCGAAGGTCAGCAGCACCTGATCGAGCGGGCCGCGGCGATAGACCCGGCGCAGGATCGATGCTTCGAGGATGGCGCCCACCGCGGCCGCGAGAACCGGCGCCACCGCGGCCGCGAGCCAGAAGCTGCCGGTGACGCGAATGAGCGTCAGCCCGAAGAACGCGCCCAGCATGTAGAACGAACCGTGCGCCAGATTCACCACCTTCATCAAGCCGAAGATCAGCGACAGCCCGGCCGAGATCAGGAACAAAAGCATCGCATAGACCAGCCCGTTCAGGAGCTGGGTCACCAGGAACTCGAGGCCCGCCCCGCTCACGCGCGGGACGCCCGCACGGTCACGAATTCATCTTTTTGCCGGGGTCGCGCACGTCGGGAATGGTCGCGATGACCTTGTTCTCGAGCCGCCCGTCGCCGCGCACGACCTCGCGGATGTAGATGTTCTGGATGACGTTCTGGGTCTCGGGGTCGAAGCGGAACGGCCCTCGCGGGGCAGCGAAATGCACGGCGCGAATGGCATCCTGGAGCTTCTTCTTGTCGCCGGTGTCGCCCTGCGTAGCCTTGAGCGCCTCGGCGATGACTGTGGCGCAGACATAGCCGTAATCCGAATAGCAGCTCGGATACTGCCCGGTCTTGGCGCGGTAGTCGGCGACGAACTTGCGGTTGGCCGGGGTGTCGAGCGTCGATGCGTAATGGAGCCCGGTGACGACGCCCAAGGCCGCATCGCCTTCCGCCGGCAGCGCGTCGTCCTCGACCATGAAGCCGGTGCCGGTGAGCTTGAAATCCTTATGCAAGCCGAACTCGGTGAATTGCGTGATGAAGCGCACCGCGTCCGAACCGGTGAAATAGGCATAGAGGGTCTTGACCCCGGAGGATTTGACCTCGGCGAGATAGGGGCTGTAGTCGGTGTTGCTGAAGGGCGGCCAGATCTCCTTGACGATTTTGCCGCCCGGCGGCAGGAAGCCCTCTTTGAAGGAATCCATCGCCTCGTGCCCGCCCGAATAGTCCGAGGCGAGAATCATCACCTCCTTGGCGACGTTCTTGTAAAGCCAACCGCCGGCCGGCGCATTGCTTTGCCAGCTGCTGGTCGAGCAGCGGAAGATGTTCGGCCCCTTCTGCTCGCGCGTCACCGCGTTCACGCCGGCGCCATCGACGATGAGGATGCTGTTGCTCTGCTTGATGAAGCCGATGATGGCCAGAGCCACATTGCTGCCAATGGGCCCGGTGAGGATGTCGACCTTGTCGCTGTCGATCATCTTCTTGACCTTCTCGAGGCCGAGCTGCGGTTTCGCCTCGTCGTCCTCTTTGACCAGCTCGATCTTGCGGCCGCCGGCGCTCCAGCCGTTCTTCTCGAAATAAAGGCTCATGCCGTCCAAGACGTTGGCGCCGTTCACCGCGAACACGCCTGACTGCGAGATGAGGCAGCCGATCTTGATCGGCGCATTCATCTGGGCGCGAACCGCAGGAGCGAAAATCCCCAATCCCAATGCCGCGCCTGTACCGGCGGCGCCGGCCAAAACCTGACGGCGCGACGGCGCCGACCCGATCGATTTCTTGCGCTGTTCCGACATCTCTCACCTCCCCTTCGCATAGAAGCTCCCGCAAAACGCGCGCTGCGGTCAAGCCTCGTTCTGCCTCAACGATGATCGGCGCCGACGGCGTCGGCGACCGTAGCGAAGCCGTCGGCGCGCAGCCGCTCGGCGAACTCGCGCTTGATGCGGCCGATGAGTTCGCTGCCGTGGAACACCAGCGCCGAATAAAGCTGCACCAGCGACGCGCCGGCGCGGATCTTGGCATAGGCGTCGGCGCCGCTGGCGACGCCGCCGCAGCCGATGAGCGGCAGGCGGCCGCCGGTTAGACGATAGAGCGCGGCGAGACAGGCGGTCGAGGGCGCCATCAAGGGCCGGCCGGAGAGGCCGCCAGCCTGGTGGCGCTGAGCGCTCTTGAGGCTGAGCGGCCGCGCCACCGTCGTGTTGCCGACGATGAGCCCGTCGATCCCGACCGCGAGCGCCACCTCGGCGATACCGCCGAGCATCTCGTCATCGAGATCGGGTCCGACCTTCGCCAGCAGCGGCGGCGGATGCGCCGGGCCGGGCGCGGCGTTTTGCCGCGCCTCGAGCGCGCGGGCGAGCAGCGCGGCAATCGGTTCCCGCGCCTGCAGCGCGCGCAGCCCGGGCGTGTTGGGCGAGGAGATGTTGACGACGAGATAATCGGCAAGGCCGCAGATCGCGGCGATGCCTTTGGCGTAATCCGCCGGCGCATCGGCGCTGTCGCGGTTGCGGCCGAGATTGGCGCCGATGATCCCGGCCACGCGGCTGCGCGCCTGGCGGCGTGCGAGATTTTCGCCGAAGACCGCGAGCCCCGCGCTGTTGAAGCCGAGCCGGTTGATCACCGCCTCATCCTCGTCGAGCCGGAAGAGGCGCGGCCGCGGATTGCCCGGCTGCGGCAACGGCGTCACCGTGCCTGCCTCGACGAAGCCGAAACCGAGCGCCAGCGTGGCGTCGACCACCTCGGCGTTTTTGTCGAAGCCGGCGGCAAGGCCGATGGGATTGGCGAAGTCGAGGCCCCAGACGCGGCAGGCGAGAATGGCGTCGTCCGGCGCGCCGCTCGCGCCGCCCAGCCCCAGCTTGAGCGCGCGTATGGTCAGCCAATGCGCGGTCTCCGGCCGGAAGAGGCGGAGCAGCGGGCTGGTGACGCGGTAGCTGATGATGGCCATCGCAGGGGCGACCGAGCGGCAATCAGAAAATCTGCCGCCGCCCCGTGACGATCCGCACCAGCCTGTCCCAGAGGATTCGGAGCAGCAGCGCCAGTCCCGAGATCGGCTTGGCCGGCGGCGGCGCGGGCGGGTTTGCCGATGCCGCGGAAGTTGCAGGCGCCTGAGTCGCGAGCTGCGCCTTGAGCGCTTCGGCAAATTGCCCGATCAAGCGCGCGGTCAAATCCTGAATCATGCCGGCGCCGCGGCCATATTGTGCGACCGAGCCAGACAGCGACAAATCCGTATGCACTGTCACCTTCGACCCGCCGGCGACGGGCTGGAGCCCAAAATCCACCGTGGCGCTGGCGCCGCCCCGACCCTTGTTGTCGCGACCCTGCGCCGCGACCCGCGCGCGATGGTTCGCCGCGTCGATCTGCGCGAACTTGGCCTCGCCCGCGAAGGTCAGCGCCACCGGCCCGAGGCGGACGGCGACCGTGCCCTTGTAGGTGTCGCGATCGACGATTTCGCTGAGCGCCGCGCCCGGCATGCACGGGACGATGCGCTCGATGTCCATCAGCACCTTCCACGCCTCGGCCGGAGGCAGCGGCACCTCGAAGGCATTGTCGAATTCCATCAGCCCTCCCCCTCGAGCTTCTGCCAGATCCAATGCGACGCAGCGATGAGGCGCTGGTCGGCATAGCGCGGTGCCACGAGCTGGATGCCGACCGGCAGCCCCTTGGGCCCGCGATGCGTCGGCAGACTCATCGTCGGCACATGCAGCAAGGTCCACAGCCCTTGAAAGCGATGGTCGCCGGTCGAGTCGAGCCCTGCCGGCGCCTCGCCGGCGACGCAAGGCGCGAGCAGGACATCGAACCCCGCAAACACCGGCTCGAGCTGCGCGCGATAATTCTCGGCGAGACGCAGCGCCGCAAGATATGTCGCGAAATCCATCGCGAAGCCGCGCTCGATCGCAGCGCCAAGCCGCGCGCTGATGCGGTCGCGGTGGTGCCGCCACTCGAAAGCCATGGCGCGGGCGCGCTCCCAGCAATTGATCACCTCGCGCGCCTCGGTGAGGCCGGCGAAGGATGGGGGCAGCGCGACCTCGCGCAGCGACGCGCCGACGGCAGCGAGGCGTTGAGCGGCCTGCTCGACCGCCGCGACGGTCTCGGGCAGCGCCGTGGGCCACAGATAGGTGCGGCACAAGCCGATCCGCGGCGGCGCGGCTGACTCAGAAGTGGGCGACGCCGGCCATCCCGCCAGCGCGCCGGCGATGAGCGCGATGTCGTCGACGCTACGCGCGAGCACGCCCATTGTGTCGAGACTTTCGGCCGCCGGCTTCACCCCGGCGCGGTTGAGGAGCCCGAAGCTCGGCTTGAAGCCGACGATGCCGCAATAGCTCGCGGGCCGCAGCACCGAGCCGCCGGTTTGCGTGCCCAAAGCCACCGGCACCATGCCATCGGCGACCGCGGCGCCGGAGCCGCTCGACGAGCCGCCGGGCGTGTGTGCGGGATCATGCGGATTGGTCGTCGGCCCCGGAGTCATTCCCGCGAATTCGGCGGTGACCGTCTTGCCGAGGATCACCGCGCCCGCCGCCCGCAGCAACGCGACGCAGGCGGCATCGGCGGCGGGCCGATGGCCGCGATAGATCGACGAGCCCATCTCGGTCGGGAGATCGGCCGTGTCGATGATGTCCTTGACGCCCACGGGAACGCCTTGAAGCGGTCCCTTGGCGGCGGCGCGGTCGAGGGCTTGCGCCTCGCGCAGCGCCAACTCGGGGTCGAGCGCGGCCCAGGCACGCACCGTTGTTTCCCGCTCGGCGATGCGCGCGAGGCAGTCGCGCACCTCCGCTTCGGCGGTGAGCGCGCCGCTCGATGTCATGCGCACGATCGCGCTGGCGGTGAGGGCGCTCGGCCGATCGCGCGGCAAGCCGCCGGGCCTTCAGACGGAGACGATGGCGGCGGCGGCGCCCGCCGAGCTTCCGGCGATGCGGCCGAAGACCGCGCCCGAAGTCAGACCGGTGCCGCCGGGATAATTGAAATAGAAGAGCCCGCCGACCAGCTCGCCCGCGGCATAGAGACCGCGGATCGGCTTCAGATCGAGGTCGAGCACTTCGCCCGCGGTGGTGATGCGCAAGCCGCCGAAGGTGAAGGTGATGCCGCAGGTCACGGCATAGCCCTCGAAGGGCGGCTCGTCGATGGTGTTGGCCCAGTTCGATTTGTCGATCGCGAGGCCGTGCGTCTTGCGCCCATCCTTGACGTTGGGATTGAAGGCGACATCGGTGCGGACCGCGGCGTTGTATTGGGCGACGGTCTTCACGAACTGCGCCGCATCGACGCCGTCGAGCTTGCTTGCGAGCTCCTCGAGCGTGTTCGCGGTCACCTTGGTGATGCGGCGGATGTTGTACTCGTCGCGCTGCAGATGCTTCACCTTGCGGTCGAAGATCTGCCACGCGAACTGACCGGGCTGCTCGAGAATGACGCGGCCGTATTTCGCATAGGTGTAGTTGCGGAAATCCGCGCCTTCGTCGACGAAGCGCAGTCCCTTGGCGTTGACCATGATGGCGAAGGGATAGGAGTGCTTCTGAAACTGGTCGCCGACCGCGAGGTCGCCGAATTCCGGCGCGTTCATCTCCCAGCCGACGGCGTGGCAGCCCGACCAATTGCCGCAAGGGCTGGCGCCGATCGCCAAGGCCATGCGGATGCCTTCGCCCTGGTTGAAGCGGGTGCCGCGCACCTTGGCGAGATCCCAGCCCGGGCCGAGATAGCGCGTCCGCCATTCCGAATTGGCCTCGAAGCCGCCGCAGGCCAGTACGACGGATTTGGCGAAGAACTCGCGGACCGCATCGCCCTGCCGCGCGCGCACGCCGCGGACACGGCCGCCATCATGGATGAGCTCGAAGGCCCGCGTCTCATAGAGGATGTCGATGCCGCGCCGCAAAGCCGCTTGCGTCAGCATTTCGACGAGGCCCGGGCCGCCGCCGACCGCCTCGACGGTGAGCCCGCCCCAGAATTTGAACTTGCCGGCGATCTTGAAGGCCTGCCGGCCGTAGATCGGCACCAGGCGCACGCCCTTGTCGCGCATCCAGCACAAGGTCTCGAAGCTACGCGTCACCAGGAGTTCGACCAAATTGGGGTCGGCGCGGTACTGCGTCACTCGCGCCATGTCGTCATAGAACTGTTCCTGCGTATAGGTGCCGAAATCGGTGGTCTCGATCTCCTGCGCGGTGAGATCGGGAACCAGCGCCTTGATGTCCTCGATGCCGTTATAGACCACGCGCATCGAGCCCGCGGTGAAGCGGCTGTTGCCGCCGGCCTCGTCCATGGGCGCGGCCTCGAGCATGACGATTGAGGCGCCCTTCTCGCGCGCGCTCAATGCCGCTGAGAACGCGGCATTGCCGCCGCCGACCACGATCACGTCGCACTGATTGGCCGCCATCGCCGCCTTCTCGCTATTCCGCTGCCGCGGCGACGCCGCCATGCGCCTTCGACCAGCTCGGCGGATCGCGCATGAACAACTCGACCTCGGCCAGCATGCCCTTATCGAAGGCGCCGCTGGCCTTGGCCGCTGCCAACACGTCCCACCACGTCGCGAGCGTATGCAGCTTGACGCCGATGTCGTCGAGGACCTTGAGGCCGAAAATGTCGTAGTAGAAGACGACGAAGGCGTGCTCGACCCGCGCCCCGGCGGCGCGCAGCGCGTTGCAGAAATTGACCTTGCTGCGGCCGTCCGTGGTCATGTCCTCGACCAGGAGCACGCGCTGGCCGTCGACGAGATGGCCTTCGATCTGGGCATTGCGGCCGAAGCCCTTGGGGCGCTTGCGCACATATTGCATCGGCAGCATCAGCCGGTCGGCCATCCAGGAGGCGAAGGGAATGCCCGCGGTCTCGCCGCCGGCGATGGCGTCGAAGGCTTCGAAGCCGATGTCGCGCAGCACCGTGGCGACGCCGAAATCGATGAGCGTCTGGCGCACGCGCGGGAAGGAGATTAGGCGGCGGCAGTCGGTATAGACCGGGCTCGCCCAGCCCGAGGTGAAGATGAAGGGCTTTTCCGTGTTGAAGCGCACCGCCTCGACCTCGATCAGCATCTTCGCCGTCAGCTCGGCGATCAGCCGCTTGTCGGGAAAACCGCTGCTTAGGGCCATGCTGCGTCCATCTCGCGTCGTGAATCTTGATTCACGCCTGGGTCACCCGCCACGGGATCGTCTCGCCGCCGCGGTGAATGAGGGCGCGCTCGTCGGGTCCGGCGACCTTGACCTCCTCGGGCGCGGTCCAGGGCGCGCGCTCGAGCGTGATCGTCTCCGAATTGGGCGGCAGGCGATAATGCGCGGCGCCGTTGAGCGAGGCGAAGGCCTCGAGCTTGTGGAGCGCGTTCTCTTCGGCGAAGACCTGTGCATAGCTCTCGATCGCGACCGGCGCATTGAAGAGGCCGGGAATGCCGACGACGCTAAGCTTGCGCGCCACGGGATGCGGCGCCGAATCGGTGCCGAGGAAGAAGCAGGCATCGCCCGAGATCGCGGCTTCGCGCAAGGCCAAGCGGTCGCGCTCGCGCTTGATGATCGGCATGCAATACATGTAGGGCCTGAGCCCATAGCCAAGGAAATCGGTGCGGTTGAGCATGAGATGATAAGGCGTGATCGTCGCGCCCAGTTGCGGCGTGGCGCTGCGCACGAACTGGACCGCGACTGCGGAGGAAATGTGCTCGAGCACCATGCGCAAGCCCGGGAACTCCCTCAGCCAGGGCATGAGCCGGCGCTCGATGAAGACGGCCTCGCGGTCGAACACGTCGATTGCGGGATCGGCCTCCTCGCCATGGATGAGGAGCATCAGGCCGATCCTCTCCATGCGCTCGAGCACGCGCCTGATCTTGGCGAAGTCGGTGACTCCCGCCGCGGAATTGGTGGTCGCGTTGGCGGGGTAGAGCTTGACGCCGGCGAAGACCCCGTCGCGGAACCCCGCCTCGACATCGTCGGGATTGGTGTCGTCGGTGAGATAGCAGGTCATCAGCGGCGTGAAGCGCGACCCTTCCGGCAGCGCCGCCAGCACGCGTTGGCGATAGGCGATCGCCTCCTTGGTCGTCGTCACCGGCGGTATCAGATTGGGCATCACGATGGCGCGGCCGAAATGCCGCGACGTGAACGGCATGGTCGCCTTGAGCATCGCGCCGTCGCGCACATGCAGGTGCCAGTCGTCGGGCCTGCGGATCGTGACGCGCTCGCTCATCCCCCTGGCCTGGTTTCCCCCTTATGAGGGGGCATCATCCGATCGGCGCCGCGGCGGCAGCATAGGTCTCCGCGGGCGGCTCGTCGATCATCGCGCCGGTGAGGTCGGCGACCCGCGCGAAGCCGCGCCGGGCGCACCATTCGCCGAGCCCGTCGATGATCGCGATCATCGAGGAAGGATTGCGGAAGATGATGTAGCCCATCATCACCGCGCTCGCCCCGGCCAGCATGTATTCGACGACGTCCTCGACCTTGACGATGCCGCCGCAGCCGATCACCGGAATCTTCACCGCCTTGGCGCATTGATAGACCATGCGCATGATGATCGGCTTGATGCCCGGCCCGGAGATGCCGCCGAGCTTGTTGCCGATCGCGGGCCGGAAGGTCTTGGTGTCGATCTTGAGGCCGAGGATCGTATTCGCCACGACGAGCGCGTCCGCGCCCGCCGCCTCCGCCGCCTTGGCGATGGCGACGACGTCACCGGCATTGGGCGAGAGCTTGCACCAGACGGGCTTGTCGGTGGCGGCGCGGATGCCCTGCATGACCTTGTAGGTGTGGTCCTCGTGCAAGGCGAAATTGCCGCCGCCGGGATTGCGTGTCGGACAGGAGATGTTGACCTCGATGACCGCGACCTCGGGAATGCTGACCTCGCGCGCCATCGCCGCGAAATCATCGGGGTCCTGCGAGGTGATGCTGGCGACCAAGGGCGGCGTGAAGCGCTTGTAGTCGGGGACCTGCACTTTCAAGAAATACTCGAGCCCCTTGGTCGGCAGGCCGATGGAATTGATCATGCCGCCTTCGACTTCGGCGACGCGCGGCGGCGGGTTGCCGGCGCGGAAGTCGCGCGAGACGGTCTTGGCGACGAGCGCGCCGAGGCGGTTCAGATCCATGACTTGAGACAGCTCGGCCGAGAAGGCGCCCGATGCCGGCATCACCGGATTGGCGAGCCGGACGCTGCCGATCCGGACCGACAGATCTACCATCCTACCGCCTCCTGCAGATCGAACACCGGCCCCTCGATGCAGACCCGGCGCAGCACCTTCTCGCCCTTGACTTCGAAGGTGCGGACGCAGACGTAGCACGGACCGAGGCCGCAGGCCATCACCTGCTCCATCGCGACTTGGCCGGGGATGCCGTGCTCGCGCCCGATCCGCTTCATCAGCTGCATGAGCCGGTTCGAGCCGCAGGTGAAGAACGCATCGGCCCGGCCCGCGGCGATGAGCCGCTCGAGGATCGCCGCGACATTCTCGACCGCGCTCGTGCCGTCGCTGTCGAGGACGCCGATGATCTCGGCGCCGATCTTGGCAAACAATTCGCCGGACATCAGGAATTGCGGACTGCGCGCGCTCAGGATCGCGGTCACGCCGACGTCCTGCTCGCCCGCCACCTGCGAGATCGGCGCCAAGGTCGCGAGACCGACGCCGCGGCCGAGCACGACGATGTTCTTCCACTCCGGCCGCAAGTGGAAGCCGATGCCGAGCGGACCCACCATGTTGAGGCTGTCGCCGGGCTGCAATCTGGCGAGGCCGAAGGTGCCGCGCCCAACGCATTTGTAGAGGAATTCGATCCGCCCCTGCGCGCGGTCCACGGCATAGACGCTCTGCGGCCGGCGCAGCCACAACTCGCCCTCGTCCGGCGAGGGGCAGAGCAGATTGAAGAACTGCCCCGGCTTCACCGCGAGCGCCTTGGGCGTCGCCTCGACGACCAGATGCTTGTACTCCTCGTTCACCCAGACATGAGAAATGACCGGGCACAAGGCTTCCTCGGCCGGAATGGAAGCGGACCCGCTGGGGCTGCCCTGTCCGGGCACCACCGGCGCCGATGCGAATGCCTGCCTGGGCGAGATGCTCAAGCGTCCCCCGTTCAGCCGGATTTCGTCGCGCAAGCCGGCATTAGGCCGAGGATTTGTTCAAAAATCAAGATTTATTCCATTTCTGTTACATTTCGCCGGCGTGGCGAGCCATCAGGTCGCGCATGAATTTGGCCGCGGCGGCGCCTTTGAGCGCCCGGCGCCACATCTCCTCGACCGCCTTCTGATGCAGCGCCAGCGCCTCCGGCGCCGCCGTGATCATCGCCACGCCGACCCGGACGTTGGGCTGTTCGCCCAGGCGAAAGGGACTCACCACCAGCAATTGCCGGTCGGGCTGTCGGAAGATCTGGAAGCCGGTATGCGGCAGAGTGTCGGGAACGATGCCGATCTGCACGCCGATCGGCTGGTCCTCCATGACCGCGGCGAAATGGGCGAGCTCGGCTCGGGCCTCGTGGCGCCGCTCGTGGCGGACGCTCGCCGGCAGGTCCTGCCGGCCGACCAGGCCGTTGCGCAGGAAGCTGTCGATCTCGTGGGCGGCGATGAGGTTGACGATTCCGGGTTGGCGCTGGCGGTAGGTCGCCTTGCGCTGGCGCAGAATCGTCATGATCTCCCCGACCTCGGCGAGCGCGCGCTCGCGGTCCTCGGAATCGGCGGGGATGCTTTCCGCCAGGACCTCGGCGAGCCGGTCGCCGAAGGCATCGGAGGCCAGGAGATAGGAGATCGGGCCGGCCAGCACGATGATGTGCTCCGCCGTCTCCTCGATCTGACGCATGCGCTCGAAATAGCTCACCGCCGAGGCGATGTATTCGACGCCGACGCCCAACAGCGTCGGCACCGACACCTGCAGCAGCTCGGCGAGCTTTTCGAGCGTGTCGATCTTGGCGACCTCGCCCTTCTCGAAGCGGTAGAGCGCAGTGCGGGAAATGCCGATGCGCCGTGCGATCTCCTCGGCGCCGAGGCCGGAGCCGAGACGGAAGGCCTTGAGCCGGTTGCCGATGTCGTCAAAGCGAATCGGCATGGCGACGGCGCCCGGCTTCGATGAGGGCCAAAATCTCCGCCGGTCGAATCGGCGTCTGGGCGATGTGGGCGCCGAAAGGCGCGAGTGCGTCCTCGATCGCCGAGACGATCGCCGCCGCGGCCGGAATGACGCCGGATTCGCCCACGCCTTTGACGCCGAGCGGGTTGAGCGGAGTCGGCGATTCCTGGTGGACCAATTCGATTTGCGGCATCTCGGGCGCCGTGATCAGGAGATATTCGGCGAACGTCGCGGTGACGGGTTGGCAATTGTCGTCGAAGCCCATCCACTCGTAGAGCGCATTGCCGATGCCATGCGCGACGCCGCCGATGATCTGGCCATCGACGATCGTCCGATCGAGCGCGCGGCCGCAATCATGCGCCATGACGAATCGCTTGATCGCGACCGCGCCGGTTTCGATGTCGATCTCGACCTCGGCGACCGCGGTTCCATTGGCATAGGTCATGGCATCGACGACGAAATGCTCGGTCGCCTCGAGGCCTGGCGCTGCGCCGCCCGGCAGCATGAACCCCGGCGCGCCGGCCAGGGCGATGGCGATCTGCGCCAAGCTGATCCTCATCGTCGGCGCGCCCTTGACCCGGATCTCGGCCCCGGCGATCTCGAGATCCTCGGCCGCCGCTTCGAGCAGATGGCCCGCCACCATGAGCGCCTTCTCGCGCACCTTCAGCGCCGCGACATGCGCCGATGATCCCGCCATCACCGCCTGACGGCTGTTGAAGCCGCCGATGCCCAAGGAAATCGCCGCGCTGTCGCCGGTCGTCACGGTGACGTTCGCCCGATCGCCGCCGAGCTGTTCGGCGACGAGATCGGCGAGCATGGTCTTGGTGCTTTGGCCCATCGCGGCGGCACCGGAATAGACATGGATCTTGCCCGACGGTCCGATCCGCACCGTCACCGGCTCGAACGGGCCGCGGCCGGTGCCTTCGACGAAATTCGCCAAGCCGATGCCGATATAGCGGCCCTTGGCGCGCGCCGCTCCTTGCCGCGCCGGAAACGAATCCCAGCCGGCGCGGTCGAGCACCGCAAGCTGGCATTTCGGATAGTCGCCGCTGTCGAGCACCACCGGAATGCCGCCTCGCGTCTTGAGCGGCGTCGCATAGGGCATGCGCTCAGGGGGCACGAGATTGCGGCGGCGCAGCTCGGCGCGGTCGATGCCGAGCTCGCGTGCCACCCGGTCCAGAAGCCGCTCCATCACGAAGGCGCCTTGCGGCTGACCGGCGCCGCGCACCGGCGTGACCGGCACCTTGTTGGTGAGCGCGAGCTTGACCTCGAGCCGATAGGCCGGAACCACGTAAGGCAAGGTCACTGTCTGGGCCGCGCCATAGGGGACGTTGACGCCGCGCGCGGTATAGGCGCCGTGGTCGTGGATCAGCGCGCCGCGCAGGCCCAGGATGCGGCCCGCGCCATCGACGGCGATCTCGACCTCCCAAAATTGGTCGCGCTCCTGGGTCGTGGCGGTGAAATGCTCGCGCCGGTCCTCGATCCATTTGACCGGCCGGCGCAGGATCAGCGCCGCGACGGAGGTTGCGACGTCCTCGGGATAGAACACCAGCTTCGGCCCGAAGCCGCCGCCGACATCGGGCGTGACAACGCGCAGTCGGTTCTCGTCGCGGCCCAGCATGGCGCCGAGCGCGCGCATCGCCGCATGCGGTGCCTGGGTCGAGCTCCACAAGGTGAGCCGGTCCTCGAGCGGATCGTAGACCGCGACATCGCCGCGGCACTCGATCGAATGGCTGCCGCCGCGGTGCTGCCAAATGGATTCATGGAAGACATGCGCCGCGCCGGCGAAGGCGGCGGCGACATCGCCGTATCCCATGTCGAACTCGGCGACGAGATTGTGCGGCCCGTTGCGGTGGACGCGCGGCGCTCCCGGTTTGAGCGCGGCCCGGCAGTCTGCGACCGCCGGCAGCTCCTCGTAATCGACCTCGACCAGCGCCGCCGCATCCTCGGCGAGATAGCGGCTTTCGGCGACGACGATCGCGACGGGCTCGCCGACATGCGCGACATCGTCGCCGGCGAGCGCCGGCCGATCGACTTCCTGCTTGTAGCTCGGGCTAGGCAGGCCGACGGCCAAAAATTCGCTCAGCAGATGCGGCCGAAGATCGGCGCGGGTCAGGACGGCATGCACGCCGGCCAAGGCGCGCGCCGCCGCCGCATCGACGGCGCGGATCGCGGCATGGCCCAGGGGGCTGCGCACGAAAGCCGCATGCAGCATCCCCGGCAGGCGAATGTCATCGACGAATTGCGCGGTGCCGCGGAGCAGCGGGGGATCTTCGATCCGGCCGCGGTACTCGCCGGGACCCGGCGGCGGCACCGCTATCCCCGCTTCGCCGCTTGCAATCGCTTGGCGGCGTCGAGCGCGGCAGCGACGATGCCTTGGTAGCCGGTGCAGCGGCAAAGATTGCCGGAGATCGCCACCCGCACCTCTTGCTCGGTCGGGTCGGGATTGTCGCGCAGGAATTCGATCAGGGTCGTCAGCATGCCCGGCGTGCAGAAGCCGCATTGCAATCCGTGATTGTCGCGAAACGCCTCTTGCAGCGGATGCATCTTGTCAGGGCCGGGCGCGATGCCTTCGACCGTCAGGATCTCATGCCCGTTGGCCTGCACCGCCAGCATCAGGCAGGAGCGCGCCGAGCGGCCGTCGAAGAGGATGGTGCAGGCGCCGCAGACGCCGTGCTCGCAGCCGAGGTGGGTCCCGGTGAGGCCGAGCTGATGCCGCAGAAAATCGGCGAGGAGATAGCGGACTTCGACCTCGGCCTCGTGACGAGTGCCGTTGACGGTGACGATGATCTTGCGCGTCTCGCCCATCCCTTATCCCCGCCCCTGCACGCGCGCATGCGCGGCTTCGAGCGCGCGGCGCGAGAGCACCGCCGCCAGATGCTGGCGATAGCTCGCAGGCGCCTGCACATCCGCCATCGCGTCGAGCTTGCGGCACGCCTCGCAGGCCGTGCCGAACAGCTCCGCCGCGGCGGTCTGGCCGACGAGGGCTTGCTCGACCTCGCGCACCCGCACCGGCGCGGGGCCGATGCCGCCCAGGGTCAGCGAGGCGCGGCGGATCTTCCCGTTCTCGTCTTCCTCGATGAGCGCCGCGGCCGAGACGATGGCGAAATCGCCATGCCGCCGCGCGAACTCGACGAAGGCCCAGCCATGTCCCTTGGGCCAGAGCGGCAAGCGCAAGCTGGTCACGACCTCGTCGGCCTCGATCGCCGGCGTCATATAAGCGCGCGGAAATTCGGCGAATTCGATGCGGCGCTCGCCCGCGCGGCCGGTGACGGTAACGGTCGCATCGAGCGCCGCCGCGACCGAGACCAGCTCGGCGCTCGGGTCGAGATGGCAAAGCGAGCCGCCCATTGTGCCGCGGTTGCGCGTCTGACGATGGCCGATTTGTTGGATTGCCTCGTGCATGAGGGGACAGCGGCTGGCCACGAGATCGGAGAATTCGAGATCGCGCTGCCGCGTCATCGCTCCGATCTCGAGCGCGCCGCCGCTTTCGCGGATGTAGGAGAGCCCTTCGACCCGATTCAAATCGATCACGTGATCGGGCAGCACGAAACGCATGTTGAGCATCGGCATGAGCGACTGCCCGCCGGCAAGCAGCTTCGCGTTCTCGAGCGTGCCGAGAAGGCCGACGATTTCGCCGAGCGTCTGCGGATCGTGGTAGCGAAACGGCGGGGGCTTCATTCCATCCCTGAATGCGTCGTCTCGGCCCGCGGCATCGCGTCATGCGGGCGCGCAGCCACTTTACGCATCCCAAAATTTATGCATCAATCAAAAAACAATAACGCATGCCAAATCTGGCACGACCCTAGACCGGCCCTGTGCGAGGGTCAATCCAATTTGACCGATCGGACGCCATGAAGCCCGCGCCGTTCCAGTACCATGCACCGCGGACGGTCGAAGAAGCGGTGGCGATGCTCGCTGCCGTGGCGCCGCAGGACGGGCGCGTTCTCGCGGGCGGCCAGAGTCTGGTCCCGACCATGGCGTTCCGGCTGGCGCGGCCGGCGCATCTCGTCGACATCAACGGCGTCGCCGGTCTCGATCGCCTTGCCGTCGAAGGCGACGAACTCGTCATCGGCGCCTGCGTCCGTCACGCGGCCTTCGAGCGGCCGGTCGCCGCGGGACCGCTGGGCCGGCTCTTGGGCGCGGTGGTGCGGCACATCGCGCATTTTCCGATCAGGACGCGCGGCACCTTCTGCGGCAGCCTCGCCCATGCCGATCCCGCCTCGGAATGGTGCACCGTCGCCGCCACGCTCGATGCCGCGCTCGTCGCGAAGAGCGCGCGCGGCACGCGGGTCATGGCGGCCAAGGATTTCTTCTCCTGGATCATGACGACGACGCTCGCGGAGGACGAACTTCTGATCGAAGCGCACCTGAAGCTGCTGCGGCCTGACACGCGCTTCGGCTTCTGCGAGTTCAGCCGCCGCGCCGGCGATTACGCGATCGCCATGGCGCTCGCCGTGTTCCGCCTCGAGAACGGCACTATTGCCGAGCCGCGCATTGGTCTCGGCGGCGCCGAGGGTCGGCCGCGCCGCATCGCCGAGGCCGAGGCAGCGCTCGCCGGCCGTACCCCGACGCAAGCTACCTTTCGCGCCGCGGCGGATGCGGCGGCGGCTGCCATCGACCCGCTCGAGGACAGCCAGACTTCGGGCGAGTATCGCCGCGATCTCGTTCGCACCGTCCTGCGCCGCGCGCTCGAGCGCGCCTCATGACCGGCAAGATCGAGATCACCCTCACGATCAATGGCCGGGCGCATGCCATCCGCGTCGAGCCGCGCCGCACCTTGGCCGATGCGATCCGCGAGGAGTGCGGCCAGACCGGAACCCATCTCGGCTGCGAGCATGGCGTATGCGGCGCCTGCACGGTGATCCTCGGCGACGAGCCGGTGCGCGCCTGTCTGATGTTCGCGGTTCAGGCACAGGGCAAGGCTATCCGCACGGTCGAGGGCCTGGCCGCGGACGGCGCGCTCCACCCGCTGCAACGCGCCTTCATCGAGCATCACGCGCTGCAATGCGGCTTCTGCACGCCCGGCTTCCTCATGCTGGCGGTGAGCGTGCTCGAGCGGAAGCCGGACATCGATGATGCCGAACTGCGCGAAGTGTTGGCATCCAACCTCTGCCGCTGCACCGGCTACCAGAACATCCTG
Source organism: Allostellaceae bacterium (assembly GCA_035604195.1). GTDB lineage: Bacteria > Pseudomonadota > Alphaproteobacteria > ATCC43930 > CGMCC-115725 > DATJLY01. The sequence continues at coordinate 3,435 of DATNIY010000039.1, read as the reverse complement.
AAAGCCGTCCGCGCCGCCGCGGACGCGATGCGGGCAGGTTGATGACAGAGAACGAGCGCCCCTTCATCGGCCGCTCGCTGCCGCGGCTCGAGGACCCGCCGCTGGTTCAGGGCCGTGGCTGCTACGCCGCCGACGTGTCGTTTCCGCATCAGCTCACCATGCGAATCGTGCGCTCGGCCTACGCGAAAGCGAGGCTCATGTCGATCGACGCGGCCGACGCGCGGCAGGCCCCCGGCGTTTATGCCGTCTGGACCGCGGCGGACGTCGCCGGCATTCCGCCCGTGCCCTTCCGCGAAGGCCATATCGAGGCGCTCGACCCCTATCGCCAGCCGCTCCTCGCCAAGGACTTCGTCCGTTACGTCGGCGAGCCGGTCGCCGCAATCTTCGCCGAAGATTCCTACCTTGCCGAAGATGCGGCCGAGCTCGTCGCCGTCGCGGTCGAGGAGCTGCCACCTTTGCTCGCGGCCGACGCGCCGCCCGTCGAATTCGCGCCGGGACGCAGCACCGAGGCGATGGTGCTGCGCAAGGCCTATGGCGACCTCGCTGCCGCCTTCCGCGCGGCGCATGCCATCGTCGAACTTGATCTCAGCATCGGCCGGCATTCCGGCGTGCCGCTGGAGACGCGGGGTGCCATCGCGCGCTACGATGCCGCGCGCGACGTGCTCGAGCTGCACGGCGCCGCCAAGGTGCCGCATCGCAACCGCGACCAGATCGCCCGCCTCTTGGGCCGCAGCACTGATTCGGTCCAGCTTTACGAGGGCCATGTCGGCGGCGGCTTCGGCGTTCGCGGCGAGCTTTACCCCGAGGACATCCTGGTCTGCGTCGCCGCCTTGCGGCTCGGGCGGCCGGTGAAGTGGATCGAGGACCGGCGCGAGCATCTCGTCGCCGCCAATCATTCGCGCCAGCAGCGTCATCGAATCCGCGCCGCCATCGACCGCGAGGGCCGCATTCTCGGCATCGACGACGAGTTCTTTCTCGACCAGGGCGCCTATCCCCGCACCCACGCGGCGCGCGTCGCCGATATGACCGCGGCGAGCCTCACCGGACCCTATCGCGTCCCCGCCTATCAATCGGTCGGGCGCTATCGCCTCACCAACAAGACGCCGGCGGCGACCTATCGCTCGCCCGGCCGCTACGAGACGACCTTCGTGCGCGAGCGGCTGATGGATGCGATCGCGGCGAAGTTCGCGCTCGACCCGATCGAGATTCGCCGCCGCAATCTTATTTCCGCGGCCGAGATGCCTTATGCCATCCCGCTCGACGCGCTCGGCGATGATTTGATCTATGACAGCGGCGATTACGCGGGCTTGCTCGACAAGGCGCTCATTGCGATCGGCTGGGAGGCGTTGCAGCCGGAATTGCGCCGCCGCCGGGCCGCCGGCGAGGCGGTCGGCGCGGGCATCGCGATCTTCGTCGAGAAGACCGGGCTTGGACCCACCGACGGCGCCAGAGTCTCGGTCGACAGCACCGGCGCGGTCGAATTGGTCACCGGCGGCGCCTCGGTCGGGCAGGGCTTCGAGACCGCGATGGCGCAGATCTGCGCCGACGCGCTCGGCGTCGATTACCGGCGGGTGCGCGTCGTCCATGGCCGGACCGACCGCATCGCCTATGGCATCGGCGCGCACGCCTCGCGCGCCACGGTGATGACCGGCGGCGCCACCCATGTCGCAGCATTGAAGCTGCGCGCCAAGGCGCTGGCGGTCGCCGCCGAGTTGATGCAGGCGCCGGCGGATGTCCTGGAGATCAGGGGCGGCAAGGTGCGGCGCAAGGACCGCGAGACCGGCCCGTCGATGGATCTGGGCGAGATCGCCGCGAGTCTGGCGCCGACCTCGAAAACCCTGGGCGAGCGCGAGCCCGGACTCGCCGCCGAAGGCTGGTTCCACGTCGATCACATGACCTACGCCTATGGCGTCCATATCGCGGTGGCGCGGGTCGATTGCGAGACCGGCGCCGTCGCGATCGAGCGCTTCGTCATCGCCTATGACGTCGGGCGCGCGGTCAATCCGATGCTGATCGAGGGCCAGATCGCCGGCGGCTTTGCGCAAGGCCTGGGCGGCGCGCTGCTCGAGGAGTTCGTCTACGATCCGCGCGGCGAGCCGCTGTCGGTCACTTTCGCCGACTATCTCATGCCGACCGCGCAGGAGATGCCGCCGCTCCAAATCATCATCGCGGAGGACGCGCCGAGCCCGCGCAATCCGCTGGGCATCAAGGGCGCCGGCGAGGCCGGCATCACCGGCGTCGGCGCCGCCATCGCCGCGGCCATCGACGACGCCATCGCCATGCCCGGCGCGGTGACGCAGCTTCCGGTCACGCCGCAGCGCCTCAAGGCGATCCTGAAGCGCAGCGGGCGCGGCTGACGCATATCCCGGCTGCATAACGATCGTGCGCGCTTCGGGCGACGTATACGTCGCCCGCTGCTGCGCAGCGCTCCTCAGCATGAGGTAGATTCTTGATCGCACAAAGAAAATTGCCTCAGCCTGAGGGGCGACCGCATGCGGTCGCCCGAAGCGGCCGTCTCGAAGGCCGCAATGATTCGATCCAGCCGGGATTGGCGCAAACGGAATTGGCTTCGTTTCGCAGATTTTAACGATTCGGCAGGGCCTCCTCCGCTTCAGTGAACGCCTGTTACGTACATCAATGCGTACACCCGCGCGGCGAAAAGGTCAAGCGGCGCGGTATGGTGCAGCAAATGCCATTAGAAGCCGAGTTGGCCCGCTCAACCATCAATGTGCGACTTAAGATCACGGAGGACCGCGGGTAGTTAGCGCGTCACGCGCTGGCTACACAAAGCGAAATTGTTTACGGGCATCGTCGCGAGCCTAGGTGGCGTCGTTCCCGTCATCGGCAACGCTCATCCGCCGATCGTTCCCCTCAACTGTGTATCGACCCGTCATATAGAATTTGAACGTAGTTCTCTGCGACCGCCCGAATGTATCGCGGTATCGTAATTCTCCAGCGGCCCAAAACGCTTTTTCTTCTTTATAAATCGCTTCAAATTCCTCGTCCGAAATCGCGATTTCATCCCACAGAACCCGAACGTCGCCTGGTCCAAGGTACGTTATCGGTCGCGCTCCATCAAAATCACCCGTTCCAATAGGCTTAGGCTCGGGACCCATAAAAAGGGTTCCCCATTTGCGGGTTTCGTGATTCAAGGTCTCCGAAGGGAGACCATGGATGGATCGAGACTGTTTCTGGCTGAACGAACGGCAATTCGCGCGGCTCGAGCCGCATCTTCCCACCGATACGCGGCAAACCGCGGGTGGATGATCACCGGGTCATCAGCGGAATCGTGCATGTGCTGAAGTCCGGTTGCCGCTGGATCGACGCACCCGCCGTCTACGGTCCGCGCAAGACGCTCTACAATCGCTTCGTGCGCTGGGCGGCCAAGGGCGTCTGGGTCGACATCTTTCATGCCTTGGCATCGGCCGGCGGGCC
>DATNIY010000038.1:0-5745 GCA_035604195.1 Allostellaceae bacterium | reverse complement strand
GGCCAGCGCTCCCGCACGGTCTGCGCCAGCGCAAATCCATCGATGCCGCCCGGCATCACGACATCCGAGAACAGAAGCGCCACGGGCTCCTGCGCAATCACCGCCAGGGCGGATTGGGCAGTGTCGGCCTCGAGCACGCGGTAGCCCAAATTTTGCAATTGCTGCACGGACACGCGGCGCAGGCCGGCATTGTCCTCGACCAGAAGCACCGTCTCGCTGCCGCCGCGCGCCATCGGCGCGGCGGGCGCGCGATCCTCGGCGGTCTCCGCCGCGTCGATGGCGCGCGGCAGGTAAAGCCGAAACGTCGTGCCCTTGCCCGGCTCGCTATAGACATTGATGTGTCCGCCCGACTGCTTCATGAAGCCGAACACCATGCTGAGGCCGAGGCCGGTGCCCTTGTCGCGCTCCTTGGTGGTGTAGAAGGGCTCGAAGATGCGGCTCATTACCTCGGGCGCCATGCCGCTGCCGTTGTCGGTTACCACGATCACGGCGTAGTCGCCGGGCACGGTCTCCGGATGCTCGCGCGTATAATCGTCATCGAGCGATCCCGTCCCCGTCGCGATCGTGAGCGCGCCGCCGTTCGGCATTGCGTCGCGCGCATTGGTCGCGAGATTGACCAGCGCCGCCTCGAGCTGCGTCGGATCGACCGCCACGGGCGAGATCTCGGCGCCGCGATCGAGCGTGATTTCGATATTCTCGCCGAGCACCCGGCTCAGCAGCTTTACGATGCCGGCCGCCAGCTCGTTGACGTCGCTGCGTTGCGGCTGCAAGGGCTGGCGCTGGGCGAAGGCCAAGAGGCGCCGCGTCAGATCGGCGCCGCGCAACGCCGCATCGACGGATTCGCCGGCGAGCTCGTCGGCCTCCGAATTGGCGTCGAGCAACGGCCGGAGCAGGTCGAGATTGCCGATGATGATGCCGAGCAGATTGTTGAAATCGTGCGCCAGGCCGCCGGTGAGATTGCCGATCGCCTCCATCTTCTGCGCCTGCGCGAGCTGCCGCTCGATGGCGTCGCGCTGGGTGACGTCCTCGAACACCCCGGTATAGGCGATGAGGTTGCCATTCTCGTGGATAGCGGCGCCGCTGAAGCTGATGTCGACGAGCGTGCCGTCCTTGCGGCGCCGCTGCCCACGCAGATTGCGGACCACCTCGCCGGCGGCCATGCGCTCGAGCCTCGCGTCGGCCTCCTCGCGCCCGTCCTCCAGCAGCAGCGGATAGGGCTTGCCCTCGACCTCCTCGGCCGAGTAGCCGAAGATCTGTTGCGCGGCGCGGTTCCACAGCAGCACGCGCCAATCGCGTCTGATGCAAACGATGCCGAAGGGCGCCGCCTCCAAGGTCGCGACGATGAGCGCGCGCGAACGCGCCGCCGTCTCCTCGGCCTCGCGCCGCACCTCGACCTCGTGCGCCAGGGATTGATTGGCCGCCGTGAGTGCGGCGGTGCGTTCGGCGACGACGGCTTCGGTGCCGAGCCGTTGCCAGCGCTCGCGTTGGAAGTAGGCCGAGACGAGCCCGGTCACCATGAGGGCGAGGGCCACCCACGCCCAGGGACCGTTCGAGCGCAATCCCGCCGCCACCGCAGGCGAGAAATGCGACACCAGCGTCCAGTCCCGCCCGAGCACCTCGAAATTGCGGCGCACTGTGAAGCCGTCGCCAGCGCCGGCCGCCGCCGCCGCCGCGCCGACCGCGCCGACCGCGCCGACCGCGAAGGTGCCGCTCTCGGGATCGAAATGCGCGACCAAATTCGGCGCTCCGCCGGCGCCGGAGCCGGAGCCGTTGACCAAGATGTCGATGCTTTCGGCGATCGGTGGCGTATTCGCGATCAAGGCCGGCAGGAGCTGGTCGAACCGGAAGCGGCTGATGGCCATGCCGCGAAAGGCCTGGCGCCGTTCCGCCACCGTCGCCCGCATCGTGCCCGTCCGATAGACCGGCCAGAATACGACGAAGCCGGGGGCTTGCCACGAGGCGCCGAACACCTCGACCGGCGGTGTCGCAGTCGGCTCGCCTTCGTCGCGGGCGCGCTCCATCGCAACCCGGCGCTCCGGCAGGGACAACTGATCCAAGCCGTCGACGCTCGGCTGGTCGCGATAGAAGTGCTCGTATTGCACCGGCAGATATTCGTCGCGCTGACCCGCCGCAACGAAGCTTCCGTCGGGTGCGCGCTCGACGATTTCGGCGTCTGCCGATCCGCCGCGACGGAGTGCTGCGACAAAGGGCTCGCGGTCGGCTGATTTGATCAGCGGCGCCCAGACCAGCGAGGTGACGGAATCCTCGTGACCCAGGATGAGCTGGGCGGAGTCGTCAAACGCTACGCCGTCGAGCTGGTCTTGTGTTGCGATGAATACCGCCAGCGCTTCGAGGGAATCGGTGGCGTGGATGAGCTTGCGGTGGAAGTCCTGCGCGCGCCATTCCGCGCGCAACTCGAGGGCGCCGCGTACACGCTGATCGTCGGCGGCGCGCGCGACGAGGAAGACCGCCAAGGAGAGGGCGACGCCGGCCGCTGCGAGCGCGACGAGCTCGATCCAGCGCGCCGGCGGGCTCGCCCTTCCCGGAGGTTTCGATAGCGCCGTCGCGAGCGAAGACATCGGCATCCCCATGCGTCCATGCCGAAGAGCGCGCGGCCGATCCGCCCGCCCGTCTCTCTCCGGCACGTAAAAGTTGAGGGAAATGTCGTTAAGTTCGCCTTAAGTCCGCGTGATGATCGCGACCGCGGCGGCGCGCTATAAGACAGCGATGGACCTTCTGGTCGCGGCCGACGGGGTGGCGCGATGGGGCGGGCAGCTTCTGCGTTGCGCGCTCGGGCGAAGCGGCATCCGCTTGGCGAAGCGCGAAGGCGACGGCGCGACGCCGGCCGGCGCTTGGCCGATGCGGCGCGCCCTATACCGGCCCGACCGCGAGAAGCCGCCGAGGACGCGGCTGCCGCTGCGGCCCTTGTCGGCCGGCGACGGCTGGTGTGACGCGCCGGAAGATCCGGCCTACAACTGGCCGATTGGGCTGCCCTATCCCGCTCATGCCGAGAGTTTGTGGCGAGAGGACGGGATCTACGATCTCCTGGTCGTGCTCGGCTACAACGACGATCCGGTGCTGCCTGGGCTAGGCAGTGCGATCTTCCTGCACCTGGCGCGGCCCGATTTCGCGCCGACCGAAGGCTGCGTCGCCCTCGCCCGCGCCGATCTTCTTCTCGTCCTCGCGCAAGCCGACACCACGAGCCGCGTCATCCTCGCGCTTGGCGCGGGCAATGGCGCGCCGCCATAGGTGGATCGAAGGCCTCAAGCCGTTTCGCGGCGGCAGCTCCAGGATTTCACCAGCGATAATTCAGTCCAACGCGGAAGACATTCAGTTGATCCGACGCGGCGGACAAAGTCATGATATCGGTCTTCAAAGCACTGGGGCCTAAAAACGATGTTGCAACAGTCTGCGAATTGGTGGGCGCCAGATTGATGTAGAGATATTCGGCTTTGATCGACCAGTGCGGGGCCGGCGCCCATTCGACGCCGCCGCCAATCGTGACGCCAAAATGCGTTGCGCTGGTGCTGAAGGGGAACATCTCCACTAAAGCGCCGCCGCTCGTTACGTTCACATTTCCCGTTGTGCTTTCATGCCCATAGGCCATGCCGCCGGTCACAAAGATGAGAAACTTCGGGTCGAAGGTCGTGGTCCCGATGCGGCCGCGCAGGGTTCCAAACCACGGTGTTTTGCTGGTGACTTGATTGGAAAGTGTACCGGTACCTGGTAAAACACTTGAAAAGAACGAACTATTATTATTGCTGTTTGCGCCGTAATATTGAAGGTCGGTCTCGATCCCGAGAACAATCGGGCTGCTCAGCTGCCAATTGTAGCCGACCTCACCGCCGCCGGTAAAACCGAGGTTGGACGATCCCGCCAAATTCTGGGCCCACCCCGCAGATCCATCGAAAGGGACTGTAAGAAGCGTTCCGCCCGGAACAATGGAAAAGGATTGCTCGGTCCAGCCGCCGCCCGCAGTCACGCCGCCATAGAACCCGGTCCAGTTGGCGGCAGCAACGCCGGCCGGCATGTCGTCGGCGAAAGAGATCGAAGCGAAGCCGATGACGGCAACAGCGGCGAGCAATGCACATTGGATGCGACGCATAATCATTCCCCCGGAGGCAAGCAGCGCCATCAGCTACGAACACCACAGCTGATGAAGGTTAAAAAGCAACTTTCGGCCTGTCTAGCCGGATGCGGAAAACCTTGGCAAATTTGAGCGGATGATTTTCAGGTGTGGTTTTTAGGTAACAATTAGACCCGGCTCCAGTCGTTCGGTCAGTTTGGCGCGGGGCCCGGTCTCGCCCTGCCCTCGGCCCGCTTATGAGACCGCACCCTAATTCATTTCCGGGAAAAGGTGCAGGCTCACGGCGATGACGACGCGGTCGGGATAATCGGGCGGCAGCGGCGGAAAGGGCTCTGCCTTGACGATCATGCGCTCGGCCGCCTCGTCGAGCTGCGGCGCGCCCGAGGATTGGACGAGCCGAATCCCCTGAACCTCGCCCGACCGGCCGAGCGCGACCGCGAATACAGCGATGCCTTCGAGATGCAGCCCCGCCGGCCCCATCGGCGTGGTCGGCGGGCGGTTGTGTTGAATGAGCGTCCAGACCCGGTTGAGATAGGGATCGCCCGTCTTGGTCTCCTCGCCCAACGCGCGGTTGGCCTCGGGCGGGGCCGGCCTGGGCGCGCGCGGGAGCTGCGCCTCCTGTTTCGGCCGCCGCGGCGGCTCTTGCTGCGGCTTCGGCGGCGCTGCCGCTGGCGGCGCCTCGACCGCGAGCTTCGCGTCCGGCGCCGGGACCGGCTCGGGCTTGGGCTCCGGGACTGTGGGCTGCGGCGCTTCGGGGGTCGGCGCTGTCTGCGCCGCCTCGGGCGCGGCCGTAGTCTGCTGGTCCGGACCGGATTGGCGGAAGGCCTGTTGCGGTGGCGGCGGCGCGCGCGGCGGCGGGGCAGGAGGCAGCGCCATCACCAGCGCCACCGGAATCGGCGCGGGCGCGGCGGGCGGCGGCGGCGGGCCATTCCAATCGGCGATGAGCCACGCCAGCAACACCGCATGCGCCAGCGCCGTCGCGGCCACGGCGCGCCAGTCGACGACGTCCCGCTGGCGCCGCCGGGCGGTAAGTTCCGGCGCGGCCTCGAGACCAAACTCCGGCGTGCCTTTCTCGAGATCCGCCGGACCGGTCATGGCGCGCCGGCCACTCCGGGCTCGGCCCGGCGCGGGCCGAAGATGGCCGTGCCGACCCGCACGAAAGTGGCGCCGAAGCGGATGGCGATCTCGAAATCGGCACTCATGCCCATGCTGAGCTCGCGGAGCCCGTTGCGCCGGGCGATCTCGCGCAGCAGCGCGAAATGCGGCGCGGGCTCGTCCGCCTCGGGCGGAACGCACATCAGGCCGATTACGGGCAGAAGCCAGCGCTCGCGGCACTCGGCGATGAAGGCGTCGGCCTCAGTCGGCTTGACCCCGGCCTTCTGCAGCTCCTCGCCGGTATTGACCTCGACGAGACAGTCCGGCCGGCGCCCTTGCCGCGCCATCTCGCGCGCCAAGGCCTCGGCCAGCCGCGGCCGGTCGACCGTCTCGATCATGTCGGCGAGCGCCACCGCGTCCTTGGCCTTGTTGGTCTGCAACGGCCCGATGAGATGGAGCCGGAGATCGGCGTAAGCGGCCTTGAGCGGCCGGTATTTCTCGGCCGCCTCCTGGACGCGGTTCTCGCCGAAGAGGCGATGCCCGGCGGCGAGCGCCGCCGCGAC
>DATNIY010000037.1:0-28087 GCA_035604195.1 Allostellaceae bacterium | reverse complement strand
CAACTCGCCGTCGGCGGCGAGGCGAGCCAATGTCACGACGATGGCGCTGGGCGCAACGAGATAGTCGGGCGCGTTGCCCGATTGCGTGAGCCACTCCCATAGCGCGACCACCAGACTCCAAATGCCGAGGCCGAGCAGCCGGCGGCCCAGTGGCGAGTCCCAGAGCCGGTCGGAACCCGGCGCGGCCGCGGCCGAGCCCGCCGCCGACGAACTCGCTCGGCTCATGCCGATGGAGCTCGGCTCATCAGCACCTCCTCGCGCAGGAGATCCCAGATCAGGTTGCGATAGGCGGTATATTCCGGCGACTTCCGTACCGTCGCCGCACGCGGCCGCGGCAGATCGATCGCGACAATGCGCTTCAGACGTCCGGGGCGCGCGGTGAACAAGATCACGCGGTCGGCGAGATAGATCGCTTCGTCGATATCATGCGTCACGAACAGCACGGTCTTGCGCCCGAGCGGCGCGCGCTGCCAGATCTCGGTGAGTTCATCCTGCATCAGCTCGCGTGTCTGCGCGTCGAGCGAGCCGAAGGGCTCGTCCATCAGCAAGATGCGCGGCTCGAAGGCGAGGACGCGCGCGAGCGCCACCCGCTGCTTCATGCCGCCGCTCAGCTCGCTCGGATAGGCGTCGCGGAAGGCGGCGAGGCCGACCAGATCGAGATAGCGCTCGGCGATGCGCTCGCGCTCGGCGCGCGGCAGGCCGCGCACTTCGAGCCCCCAAGTGACATTGCCGATGACCGAGCGCCAGGGAAAGAGCGCGAAGTCCTGGAACAGCATGCCGCGATCGGGCCCGGGCCGGCGGATCGGCGCGCCGTCGAGCACGACCGTGCCGGCGGTCGGCGTCTCGAAGCCGGCGACGAGGTGAAGCAATGTGGTCTTGCCGCACCCGGACGGCCCGACCAAGGCGACGAACTCGCCTTCCTCCACGGCGAGGTCGAAGCCGCCGATCGCGACCACGGTACGGCCGGCCCGGCCGAACTCCTGCCGCAGGCCGGTGATCTCGAGCTGTGCCATCGCCGGCCCGTTTATAGCCAAGCCGCAGCGCCAATCCAATTCGGAACCCCTCCCGCGGGCCTGCGCGATACGAGGCATGCGCCGGCGGCCGCGCCGGGCTATAATGCAAACGGCCAATTGGGAGAGGATGGGCTATGAGCGAACCGATCTGGAACCAGTTTCTCACCGAGCGCGACAAGCAGGTCTTCGCCGCCGCCGGCTATGGCGCGCGCGGCGGTTACGGCAAGCGGCCGGCGCTCCTGGTGATCGACGTCAACTACAATTTCTGCGGCGACAAGCCGGAACCGATCCTGGAGTCGATCAAGCGCTGGCACAATTCCTGCGGCGAAGAGGCCTGGAGCGGCGTCGCAATCATCAAGCGTCTCGCCGATTCCTGCCGCGGTAAGGGCGTGCCCGTCATCTATACCACCGGCGTACGCCGCGCCGATCATTGGGACGACGGCGGCTGGGCATGGAAGAATTCGCGCACCGCGGAGGAGGCGCCGCACGCCAAATCCAATCTCGACGGCAACGCGATCGTGCCGGACATCGCGCCGGGACCCAAGGACATCGTCATCTTGAAGCAGAAGCCGAGCGGCTTCTTCGGCACGTCGCTGCAGAGCTATCTGACGCTTCTGGGCTGCGACAGCGTGCTGGTGACGGGCACGACGACGAGCGGCTGCGTCCGCGCCACGGTCATCGACGCCTTCAGCGCCAATTTCCGGGTCACCGTCGTCGAAGACGGCTGCTTCGACCGCTCGCAGGCCTCGCATGCGATCAATCTCTGCGACATGCATGCGAAATACGCGGATATCGTGGGCAGCGACGACGCCCTGGCTTATATCCGCGGCTTGAAGCCCGGCATGTTCGATCTGCCCAAAGGCGCCACCTCCGGGCTATCGACGGCGGCGGAGTAAGCCGCGCATCCGGGATTGCCGGCCGTCGACGCGCCGCGCCTCAGGCGAGGAGCGCCGCCGCGAAGGCGCTGGCGATCGCCTCCTTGCTCTTGCCCGCGCGAAGCGCATCGCCGATGACCTGGACCTTCTGACCGGGACGCGCCAGCCGGCGCAGCGAATCGCCGGTTGCGGCGCGGGCCCGGTCGTAGAACCAGTTCCGGAACCCCGGCGCGGCGAAGCCGCGCCGCAGGCCGGGCCACCGCGCGATGCCGAGATCGAGCAGCGGCGCGACGAGCCAGTCGAGGCCGAAGCGATAGCGCGCCCCGGTCGCGATCACCAGCCGGTCGAAGGACGCAAGCAGCTCGGGCGACCGGGTGATTTCGGCGCCGTAGCGGAAGGTTACGCCCTGGCGCGTGCAGGCGAGAACGAGCTGATCGATGAAGCGCGCGAAGGCGGCCTCGGACGCCTCGACCTCTTGGAAGAGCGGCGCTTTGCCGGCATAGCGGAAGGCGCCGCCGGCGCGGTCATCGCGCTCGAACACCGTGACCGCATTCGTTGCGGCGACGAGCGAGGCGTAGGTGAGACCGGCCGGGCCGGCGCCGATGACGGCGATGCGCTCGCCTTGCGGCGGTCGCGCTGCGCGGAATTGGTTCTCCCTTCCCGCGGCAGCATTGACGACGCAGCCGAGGCGCGCGCCCGCCCGCATTTCGTCGATGCACGTGTTACAGGCGAGACAACGCCGCGCCGGCTCGCCTCGGCGGAGCTTCTCGACCCATTCGGGATCGGCGATCAAGCTGCGGCCCAGTGCGATGAAATCGGCCTTGCCCTCGATGACCGCCGCCTCTGCGATCGCGGGATCGTCAAGCCGCCCCACCGCGATCACGGGAACAGAGACCGCCTGTTTGACGCCGGCCGCGTAAGCAAGGAACGTCGCCTCGGGCAGCGCCATCGGCGGAACCATCATCGCTGCCGAGGGAAACGAGCGATAGTGGCCCGCCGTCACATGCAGCGCATCGGCGCCCGCAGCGGCGGCCCAAACCGCGATTTGCCTGCCTTCCTCGTAGGACACGCCCTCCGGAAAGAAATCGTCGACCGAGAGCCGGTATGAGACGGCCATGCCGGGAGCCGCCGCCTTGACCGCGCGCAGAACCTCGAGGCCGAAGCGCGCGCGGTTCTCCAGCGAGCCGCCATAGCCGTCGGTGCGGCGATTCTCGGCGGGCGTCGCGAATTGCGAGATGAGATATCCGTGCGCCGCATGGATCTCGACCGCATCGAAGCCCGCCTGCTGGGCGCGCAGCGCCGCGGCCGCGAAGGCGGTGATCGCCGCGGCGATCTGCGGCTGCGTCATCTCAATGGGAATGACGGTCACCATCGTCGTCTCGAAGACCGGATAGGGAATGGCGGAGGGCGCCACCGGCGTCTCGCCGCAAATGTCGCGGCGCGTGTGCCCGCCGGCATGGCCGAGCTGGATCGCGGCCTTGGCGCCGCCGGCGTGGATCGCGGCGACGAGACGGCTCAGTCCCGGCAGGAAGCGGTCGTCGTAGATGCCGAGCTCGCACCGGCGATGGCGGCCGACGCGCTCCGGCGAGGCCATCTCGACCGTGACCAGACCGACGCCGCCCCGGGCGCGCGCGGCGTAATAGGCAATGGTGTCCTCGCTGAGCTGGCCGTCCTCGTCCGCCGTGCGCGTCGTCATCGGCGGCAGGACGATGCGATTGCGGATCTCGACCGTGCCGATGCGCGCGGGCGTCAACAGGATGTTCATCGCGCGGCGGGGCTTTCGCTCCGCGTGCCATCATGCCAGGATGCGCGGCCCTTCATCCTGCCGTGAGCCATGCTATCGGTCCTCATCTTGTTCATCGCGGGCTTCGCCGGTGGTGTGCTGATAGCCATAGCAGGAGGCGGCAGCTTCGTCACGTTTCCGGCTCTCCTGTTCGCGGGCGTGCCGGCGGTCGCCGCCAATGCATCGAGCACGGTTGCGCTGCTGCCCGGCAATTTGTCGAGCGCCTGGGCGTACCGACACGATCTCTTGGACATCAGCGAGATCAACGTCAAGGCCTTCGCCGCGACGGGGCTCGTGGGCGCGCTCTGCGGCGCGATGCTGCTCTTGGTCCTGCCCGGCTCGATCTTCGCGCGGCTGGTGCCGTGGCTCATGCTCTTCGCGACGATCGTCTTCGCGGTCGGCAATTTCGCGCCGCTCGGCGTGCTGCAGCGCCTGCGCATCGGCAACCGCGCTGCGCTGGTCATCCTCTTCCTCATCGCCGTCTATGGCGGGTTTTTCGGCGGCGGCCTGGGCTTCCTGATGCTCGCGGCCCTGACACTTTTCGGCATGCGCGACATCCATGCGATGAACAGCGTCAAGCTCGTGCTGACCTTGCTCATGACCGTGACCGCCGTCGCCACCTTCGTGACGGCGAATGTCGTCTATTGGACGGAAGCCATGCCGATGCTCGTGGGATCGCTCTTCGGCGGCCATCTCGGCGTGCGCGTCGCCAAGCAGGTCGATCAGCACTTGCTCAAGGCCATCATCGCCGCGCTGGGAGCCGGCCTGACCTTCTATTTCTTCTGGCGCGGCGCCTGACCAGGGGGCGCGGCTATTTCTGCGCCTCGAAGACCTCCTTCGCCAGATTCACCGCCGTCATCGCCGTGGGCCAACCGGAATAGAAGGCCAAATGGGTGATGACCTCGATGATCTCGTCCTTGGTGAGGCCATTGGCGAGCGCGCGCTCGAGATGGCCGCGCAGCTGCTCCGGCCGATAAAGCGCGATCAGGGCCGCAACCGTGATCAGGCTGCGGTCGCGCTTCGACAGGCCGGGCCGCTCCCAAACGTCGCCGAACAGTACCTTTTCGGTGAGCTCGATGAGCTTCGGCGCGGTCGAGCGAAGCTTCTCGCGCGCCTCAACCGCTGACAATGTCGCCATGCTATTCCTCCTTCGGGCTGTTGCCGGACGCCGGGTCAGTGCTTTGCCGCCACGCCCTCGTAACTGATCCGCCACACCGTCTCGGACGCATCGTCGCTGACCAGGAGCGCGCCGTCGGCGGCGACATCGACGCCGACCGGCCGGCCCCAGACCCGGCCGGCCTTGGTGACGAGGCCGGTCATGAAGTCGTCGTACTCGCCGGTGGGCTTGCCGTGATCGAGCCGCACGCGCACCACCTTGTAGCCGGTCCGCTGCGCCCGATTCCACGAGCCGTGAAAGGCGACGAAGAGGTCGCCGCGATAGGCAGCGGGAAAGCGATCCCCGGTATAGACCGCGAAGCCGAGCGGCGCCGAATGCGGCTGCACCAGCACGTCCGGCACCAGCACTTTGCCGGCAAGCTCGAGATGCTCGCCCTGGTGCCGCGGGTCCGGATGGTCGCCGATGTAGTACCAGGGCCAGCCATAGAACCCGCCGGCCGTGACGCGCGTGACGTAGTCGGGCGGAAGATTGTCGCCCATGCCGTCGCGCTCGTTCACGGTCGCCCAGAGATCGCCGGTGTCGGGATGAAATCCGATCGTCACGGCATTGCGCAGGCCGGAGGCATAAATACGCATGTCACTGCCGTCGGGATTGAATTCGAGGATGTCGGCGCGGTCGGTCTCGATGCTCATCCCGCTCTCGGCATCGTTGCTGCCGGAACCCACGGACAGCAGCAGCTTCTTGCCGTCGGGCGTGAAGACGATGTCGCGAGTCCAGTGGTGTCCCACCGGCACTTTCGGCACGACCGTTTCGGCCGGGCCGCGCGCCGCGAGATCGCCGTTGCGATAGGGATAGCGCAGGACCTCGCCTTCGGTCGCGACATAAACATATTGCGGATCGGGGCCGGGCGGAAAGAAGGCGATGCCGTAAGGCCGGTGATCGAGGCGATCGGCGAACACGCTCGGGCTCTGCGCCTTGGTCGCGCCAGGGGCGGCGCGCACGACGCGAAGGCGCGCGGCGCCGCTCTCGGCGATGAAGATGTCGCCGTTGGGCGCGGTCTTCATCTGCCGCGGCGTCCGGAGCCCGGTGAGGAAGGCCGAGACGCTGAATCCGGGCGGGACGGCGGGCGCGGCCTCCTCCGGCCGCGGGACGATGGTCGGGCCGTTGGTGACGCCCCCCGTCGCGTAGGGATGGGGCAGGTCGGTGGCGCGGATGAGCCGCCTCACCCCCGGCGCATCGCTCGTCCAGTCGCCGAAAGCCGCCTGCCCCGTGAGCAAGGAATCCACCGCGACGGCGGCCGGCGCTGCTGCGATCGGCGCTGCGATGGCCAACGCCGCCGCCGCGGCAAGCCATCCGGCATCGGCGGAATTTCGCTTGGTCATGAGCGCCTCCGCCCTTGTCGCGCAGTCGCGATCGCACTCACTCGACGAGCGCGATCGCCTCGATCTCCACCGGGATTTGCGACGGCAAGGACGACATGCCCACCGCGGAGCGCGCGTGCCGCCCGGCCTCGCCGAAGACTTCGACGAAGAGGTCGGAGCAACCGTTGATGACCTTGGGATGATCCGCGAAGCCGGGCACGGCATTGACCATGCCCAGCACTTTCACGATGCCCTTGACGCGATCGAGATCGCCGAGTTCCTGCTTCATCACCGCGATGAGTTGGAGGCCGACCGCACGCGCGTGCTGATAGGCCTGCTCCAGCGCGATCGTGTCGCCGACCTTGCCCGCGACCGGCCCCGGCCCGCGTCCCGACAGGAACAGGAGATTGCCCGCGCGCTTGGCGGGAACGTAGTTCCCCATCGGAGCGCCAATCGGCGGCAAGGTCAGCTTCAGCTCTTGCAGGCGCTTTTCGACGAGCATGTCGGTCTCCCGATCCAATTGTGGCGGTGCTTCCGCTGCAGTTGAGTACGGCTGCCATGACGCGTCAAGCCTGCCGCGGGCGACGCGTCGCGGTCCGGAGCAGCGCGAGCATTGGTCATTGTCAGCCCCCTCAAAGTGGTATTTAATCGCCCGACGGCTTGGTTCCCCGCAGCGCGCTAGCCTTCGCCGGTTCCAAGGCCCTGCAACCTATCTGAATGATCGTGCTGCCTTTGGCCATGCCTCTTCGTGTTTCCTCTCGTGCCTGCGGGGCATCATGATTTCCGCGACCTCGCAAGCGTCCTCCGGCGCTTTCGCCACCTCCGATGCCGGCTTCGATTATTTCGCCAGCGACTCCCATTACCAGTCGCTGGCCGGACGCATCCTTGCCGCGTTCCGCAACGAACGCAGCTACGTGCTGGTGACGAAGGACGCGCTCACCAACACCGACACCCTGGCCAAGGCCTTGGCCAGGAAGGCGGGGCTGCGTTACAGCGTGGCCTTCGTCGCGTGCCGGCCGGAAATGACCTGCGCCGAGCTGTTGCGGTCCCCGGGGCCGCGCGGGCCGGTCGCGGTGCGCGCCAAGGGCCAGGCCGAGACCAACCTGGCCGCGCGGCAGCCCGCGCCGCTTTACGTGCTCGACGATGCGGATCGTCTGACCTATGAGCAGGTCGAGGAGATCTACGACATTCTGCGGCTCGACGAGCAAGGCTCGCCGGCGGTGGTCCTGGTGGCGCAGGACGGTTTTTTGCCGCGCCTGGAACGGCCGGCGCTGCGCTTCCTGAAGGATGCGTTGGCCGCTCAATGTCCCTTCGTGCAACTCGGGCGCGACGAGGTCGGGCCGTTCATCGCGCAGCAGCTTCGTGCCGCAGGCGCGAGCAAGGCCTTCCCCGCGGAAACGGTCGCGGCGATCGCCGATGTCGCGGGCGGCAATCCGGGGGTGGTGAATAGGCTCGCGCGGCTGGTGCTCGATGCCGCGCCCAGCGCCGCTGCCGCCGCAAGTGCCGCCACGCCGCCCGAAAAGGCAGCCGAGGCCCAGACCCCGCCCGAGAGCCCGGCCAAGAGCCGTACGCCCGAGGGCCGGCATGCCGGCTCTGGCCTCGAGGTCATCGAGGGATCGCGGCAGGGCGCCAAACCGGCCGAGCTGACGCCGCAACCGCCTGCCGCCATCCGCTCGCGCTCCGACTCGATCATCGAAGCCTTCGCCGACGTGCCGCGCGGCGCTGAGGCCGGTCCGGAGCCGCCGCCCCCGCGCAGCCGTCGCCTCGCCGCCTTGCGGGTGCCGGTTGGCATCCTCGTCGCCCTCGCCTATGTCGGCGTGGTGAGCATGGCGAGCATTGCCGTGTTCTGGATCTTCCATCCCTCGACGCCTAGCTTTGTGAGTTCGGGTCCGCGCGACATCGGCATGGCGCTCGACTTGCTGCTGCAAAAGCTTTCCCTCGGCGGCCACAAAGAGGCCGCAACCGTGCCGGCCCCGGTCTCGCCGACGGCGACGGATACCGCGGCTTCCCGCCCGGCCGAGCCAGCTTCCCCAGCAGAAGCGCCGTCTCAAGCCGCGCCGGCGACGGCGACAAGCAACCGCAGCGCCAGCAGCGCGCCAGCGCCAGCACCCGGATCCTCCTCCCCGACAAGCGATCGGAGCGACGCCGCGACGCCGCCGCCCGTGCCGCAAGTCAAGCCGCAGGTCAAGACGACGACCCAATCTGCCGCGCCGCCGTCGCCCGCCCCGGCTCCGGCAGTGGTCGTCCAACCCTTGGCGCCGCTGCCAGAGGCTGCGCCGGCGGTTGGCCCCGCAGCCGAAGCGGTACCATCGGTCGCCGCCCGCGCCGTTGCGACGCCGACCGCCTCCCCGCCCGCTTCCGACTTTGCTGCACCAACCGCTACCGCACCGACGCCAACCGCGGCCGCTCCTGCGCCAACCGCCGCGGTGCCAGCGCCAAGCGCCGCGCTCAAGACCGCTCCGGCCGAGCCTGCCCCGTCCAACCCCGCCGCCTCGACGACGACGACCGTTGAGACCCTTGCCGACACGGAGATCACGGCGCTGCTCGATCGTGGCGATGCGCTGGTCGCGGTCGGCGACATCGTCTCGGCGCGGCTCTTTTACGAGCGCGCCGCCACCGCCGGCAACGCCCGGGCGGCGCTGCTCGAGGGACAGACTTTTGATCCGGCCTATTTGAGCCGAATTGGCGTGCGCGGCGTGCGCGGCGATCCGGACCAGGCGGCGACATGGTATCGCCGCGCCCGCGATCTCGGTGATCCCTCCGCGGAGAGCCGGCTCAACAATTTGGTTACGAAATAGCTGCTACCCTTCGCCGGCGGCGTGGGAGCGCGGCTGGTCGGTTGTGATCGAGATGCAACATGCATGGACGCCTAAGCCAAGGCTGCCGGGAGATTTCCGTCACTCCGCAGCCGACCGTCATCGCCGCGCCGGCGAACGCGCGGCGGCCACCCCACCTCGTGCCAGAACGGTGACCGATATGAACCTCCTGATCTCGCCCCGCCTCCCTGCGGCGACCGCCGTGCTCTCGGCCGTCGTGCTCGCGGCGCTCGTCGCGCTCCCGGCGCGCGCCGCCGACACGCGGCCGGAATCGCCCAACAACAAGGGCGTCGTCGAGCTCGAAACCGGGAGTTCGACCGGCATTTCCGTGCGCATCGCCGAGGATCTCGCCAACATCGTCGACGACGGGTCGACGCGGCGTGTCTTGCCGGTCGTCGGCAAGGGCGCGTTGCAGACCATCACCGACCTCAAGCTCCTGCACGGCGTCGACATCGCCATCGTGCCGACCGATGTCCTCGACTACGCGCGGCAGCAAAAGCTCTATCCCGGGATCGAGAATTCGCTCACCTACATCACCAAGCTCTACAACGAGGAATTTCATCTGTTGGCGCGCCAGGACATCAAGAGCATCGCCGATCTCGCCAACCAGACCGTCAACGTCGACCTGCGCAATTCCGGCACCGCGGTCACGGCCGGCAAGCTGTTCAGCCTGCTCAAGATTTCGGTGACGCCCGCGAATGACGATCAGGCGGTGGCGCTCGAAAAGCTGCGCAAAGGGCAGATTGCCGCGCTCGCCTTCGTGTCGGGCAAGCCGGCGCCGATCTTCCGCGGCCTTGCGGAGATTAACGGGCTGCATTTCATCTCCGTGCCGCTGCGGCCCGAGATAACCGCCGCCTATGTGCCGACGCGGCTCACCGGCAGCGATTATCCCGGGCTGGTGTCGCAGGATCAGCCGGTGGACACGATCGCGGTGGGCACGGCGCTCGTCGTCGCTCCTTTGACGCCCTATTCGGATCGCTACCGCAACGTCGCGAATTTCGTCGATACCTTCTTCACGCAATTCCAGGGCCTGCTCGACCCGGGCCATCACGCCAAATGGAGCGAGGTCAATCTGGCGGCGGACTTCCCGGGCTGGCGGCGCTTTCCGCCGGCCGATGAGTGGCTGAAGCGCAACACCAGCCCGGCTGTCGCGTTGAAGCCGCAGGATTTGCGGGCGATCTTCTCGCGCTTCATCGACGAGCGGCAGCAGGCCACGGGCGGTCAGCCGATGACGCAGCAGCAGAAGGACGACCTGTTCGGCCAATTCGAGCGCTGGCAAAGCGGCCAGCTTCACTGAGGGGTCCATTCCAGGCGACTCGACCCTTTCATAGGAGTTCAATCGTGAATCAGCGCATCACGCGCCGGGCAGCCTCTATGCCGCGTTGGCGGCTTGTCTTCTTCGCATTCGCAACCGTCCTCGCCGCCGCCGCGGCTGCGGCCGCCGAGCCCGCGCCGAAGCACGGCGGCACGCTCGAATTCGCCAGTACCGTCGAGCCGGACAATTACGATTGCCACGCCAATATTTCTTTCGCTTTTCTGCACCCGATCGCGCCGCATTATTCGACGCTGCTCAAATTCGACGACGCCAGCTATCCGCAGATCGTCGGCGACTTGGCAGAGTCGTGGACGGTCGCGCCGGACAAGCGCACCTACAGCTTCAAGCTGCGGCCCAACGTCCTCTTTCACGACGGGTCCCGGCTGACCGCCGCCGACGTGAAGGCGAGCTACGAGCGCATCGTCCATCCGCCCAAAGGCGTCGTCTCGGCGCGGCAGGTTGACTACGGCGCCATCTCCAGCGTCGACACGCCCGACCCGCTCACCGTCGTCTTCCATCTGCAATGGCCGGACGCGGCGATGCTCGCGAACTTCGCCTCGCCCTGGAACTGCATCTACAGCGCCGCCAAGCTCAACGCGGATCCGGAATTTCCCAAGACGCACATCCTCGGCACCGGCGCCTTCGTCTTCGTCGAGCACGTCAAGGGCCAGTACTGGCGGGGCAAGCGCTTCGACAAATATTTTCTGCCGGGCCGGCCTTATCTCGACGGCTATCAGGCGGATTTCATGAAGCCGAACGAGGTCGTGAAGGCGATGGAAGCCGGCAAGATCATGGCCGAGTTCCGCGGCTTCACCCCGACGCAGCGCGACGAGCTGGTCGAGGCCATGGGCGACAAGGTCACGGTCAGCGAGAGCCCCTGGCTCTCGAATCTGACGCTCGTCTTCAACACCAAGCGTCCGCCCTTCAACGACGCGCGGGTGCGGCGCGCGCTCTCGCTCGCCATCGACCGTTGGGGCGCGGCGGAGAAGCTGCAAAGCACGACCTTCCTGAAATACGTCGGCGGCCTGATGCGCCCGGGCTCGAACATGGCGACGCCTGAGGCGGAGTTGGTGACGCTGCCCGGCTTCTCGCATGACATCGCGGCCTCGCGCATCGAGGCTAAGCGGCTGCTCCTCGAGGCCGGAATCCACGATCTCAAGGTGACTATTCTCGTCCGCGACATTCCGATGCCGCACTATGCCGGCGCCGATCTGGTGAAGGACAGCTGGGCACAGATCGGCGTCACCGCGACCGAGGACAGACGGCAGATCTGGGATTGGCAGAAGCAGGTCGATGCCGGCCAGTTCGACGTTTTGCAGGATTTCTCGGGCGACTTCTATGACGATCCCACCATTCAGCTTACCAAATACGTCTCGCAGGATCTGTCGCCCGTTGACTTCTCGGGCGCGACGGATCGCTTCCTCGATGCGCTCTTCATCGGCCAGGCGGTGACCACCGACTCGCGGCAGCGCGCGAAGATCGTCCGCGATTTCGAGCGACATGCGTTGACCGAGGCCTATTCGGTGCCGCTGCTGTGGTGGAATCGCATCGCCGTCATATCGTCCAAGGTCAAGGGCTGGACCATCACGCCGAGCCATTTCATCGGACAGGATTTGACCGACGTATGGCTCAACCAGTGAGCACAATGTTAACCAAGATCTCGACCTTCGATTGATGAGGCGGCCGAATCCGATCGACCGGCGATTGGGCATTCCCACGGCGACTTGCGACTGTTAGTCTGGACCCGTTCCTCGCTTGAGGCCGTACCAGGTTCGGAGTGTCGCGCGACATGAGTTTGGCACCCGCTTCCGCCCGGGCGCAACGCAACGAGTACCAGATTCCCAAGACGATGCGGGCCTGGGTGCTCGGCGATCCGGAACAATTGACCCTCGTGGAGAAGCCGGTTCCGGAGCCGGGACAGGCCGAGGCGCTCGTCCGCATCGACGCCATCGCGGTCTGCGCCACCGATATCGAGATCATCAAGCACGGCGTTCCCGCCTCGATCGGCGGCGGCCTGCCCTTCAATAAGAATTTCACGCCCGGGCATGAATACATGGGTACGGTGGTGAAGCTCGGCCCGGCAGTGGACGAGTTTCAGATCGGCGACCGCATCGCGGTCGAAGTTCACGCCGGCTGCGGCCGCTGCCAGCGCTGCCGCGAGGGCATGTACACCGCCTGCCTCAACTATGGCCATCCCGAGAAGGGCCACCGCGCCAATGGCTTCAGCACGGATGGCGGCTTCGCCGAATACGCCGTCAACAACATCAACACCATGGTCCGCGTGCCGGACGATATGCCGGACGAGGAGGCGACGCTCGTCGTCACCGCCGGGACCGCCATGTACGGCCTCGACGTGATGGGCGGGATCATCGCCGGCGAGGCGGTGGTGGTGACCGGACCCGGCCCCATTGGGCTCATGGGCGTCGGGGTCGCCAAAGCGCTCGGCGCGCAACCGGTGATTCTCACGGGGACGCGCGAGCGCCGACTCGAGATGGGCAAACGACTCGGCGCCGATTACGTGGTCAATGTCACGAACGAAAGCGCGGTCGATGCGGTGCAGCGCATCACCGGCGGCAAGGGCGTGCAGTACGTGCTGGAATGCTCGGGCGCGCCCAATGCGCTCAACGAGGCGGCGCGCATGGTCAATCGCGGCGGGCGCATTTGCCTCGCCGCCTTCCCGAGCGATCCAGTGCCGGTCGATCTGGCCTATCTCGTCCGCAACAACATCTACGTCTTCGGCATCCGCGGCGAGGGCAAGAGCGCAACCCACCGCGCGGCCGCACTCATGGCGCAGAAGCGCTTCGACGCCAAGATGATCCATACGCACACCTTCCCGCTGAGCGAGGTTCCGACCGCAATCAAATACGCGCGCGAGCGGATCGAAGACGCGATCAAGGTCGTCGTGAAGATGCGGAAGAATTGAGCGGGTGAGGTAAGGGGAGGGGTCAGAATGTTGCTGAAGAAGCTCTATGTCCAAGTGCTGATCGGCATCGCTGTCGGCATCCTGCTCGGCCATTTCTATCCGAGCGTCGGCGCCGACATGAAGCCGCTCACCGACGGGTTCATAAGCCTGATCCGCGCCGTCGTGCCGGTGATCATCTTCGGGACCGTCGTGGTCGGCATCGGCAAGATGGGCGACATGCGACGGGTCGGGATCGTCGGCGTCAGGGCGCTCGTCTATTTCGAAGTGGTCTCCACGATCGCGCTGTTCATCGGGCTCGCGGTCGGCAACGTGCTCCAGCCCGGCGCCGGCATGCATATCGACCCGGCCTCGCTCGACCCCAAGGCGGTGTCGGGCTACGTCGCCGGCGCCAAGTCGCTGACCATCGTCGATTTCCTGATGAAGATGGTTCCGACCAATTTGGTCGGCGACCTCGCCAAGGGCGAGATCATGCCGGTGCTGATCATGGCAGTGCTGTTCGGCTTCGCGCTGTGCCGCATGGGCGAGCGCGGCCAGCGGGTGGTGACGATGATCGACGATTTCACCCATGCCATCTTCGGCGTCGTCCGCATCATCATGTACCTGGCGCCGATCGCCGCCTTTGCCGCCATGGCCTTCACCGTCGGCCAGTTCGGCTTCGGCTCGCTCGCGAGCCTCGGCAAGCTGCTCGCCAGCGTATACATCACCCTGATTCTCTTCGTGGTGATCGGGTTCGGATTGATCGCGCGAATCTTCGATCTCCGGGTCTGGAAGATCATCCGTTATTTCAAGGACGAACTCCTGATCGCCTTCAGCGCGACCTCGGGCGAGGCGATGATTCCGCGGGCGATCGTCAAACTCGAGAACATGGGCTGCTCGCAGGAGGTGGTGGGCCTGGTTCTGCCGACCGGCTTCTCCTTCAACATGGACGGCACCGCGATCTATATGAGCATGGCCGTGCTGTTCATCGCCCAGGCAACCGACATTCACCTCAGTCTCGGCCAGCAGCTGACCATCCTCTTTGTGATGCTCTTCACCTCGAAGGGGGCAGCCGGCGTGACCGGCGGCGGCTTCGTGGCGCTTGCCGCGACCATGCCGGTGTTGACCGTGCTGCCGATCGGGGGGCTCACTCTGCTCTTAGGGGTCGAGCGCTTCATGGCGGAAATTCGTGCGGTGACGAATCTCTTCAGCAACATCTTCGCCACCGTGGTGGTCGCGCAGTGGATGGGCGAGCTCGACGAGACGCGGGCGGATCTCGTCCTCAACGGCGGCGTCATGGCCGATCGCCCGGAAGACGCCGTATTCGCTCGCGAGGCGCGGAGCTGAGGCCGGCCGTCCCGCGCTGACCTCGCCCGGCCGACGACGTCCCCTCAGCGCGGCTTCTCGAATTTGAGCACGAACTCGTCGACCGGCACTTTCGGCCGGAAGACCGGTGCGTCGCGCGGATCTTCGGGATGGCGGAGGAAATTGCCTTCGGCGACGAGCTTGAAGCCGGCCGCCTCGACCTCGCGTTTGACGACGCTTTCCTCGATGCGATGAAAGGTGTTGCCGACGGAGGTGCCGTCACCGGGTCGGGCCGAATGATCGGCGATCACGAGAATGCCGCCCGGCTTCAGCGCATCCAAAAGCGCCCGGTCCATCCTGGCGCGATCGACCGGCATGTAGGTCGTATCGTGATACCAGAAGAAGAAGGTGACGAGGTCGAGATTGCGCACCTCCGGCTGCACCGGATCATCATAGGGCCGCACCAGCCGGACGACCGGCTTCATGGCGGCACCGCGCTCGCGCGCATCGAAGCTCGGTTTGGTCCGCTCGGCGATGGTGGCGGCGTCCTGGGCATAGACGACCCCGCTGGGACCGACGACGCGCGCCAGCAATTCGGTGCTGTAGCCGCCGCCGGCGCCCATGTCGAGGACATGCATTCCCGCACGCACGCCGGTGAAGGCCAGGAGCTGCGCCGGCTCGCGGCGCTTGTCGGTCTGGCGATCGGCGTCGCTGCGGTCCGGCGCTGCGACGATGGCGGCATAATCGGGAGCGGCCGGCGTCGGCGCGTCAGCGCAGGCCGCAAGCAGCAGAGTCAAGCCGAGAACGCCGATCGCGGCGTGACGGAGAATGTCGCTGCGGGTGAGCCCGGCCATCGCTACCTCCCTGCTCCAACGGCGGAGTCGTTGCGCGCGAGCCTACTCTATTTCCGGCGGCGGCGGTATGGTGCAGGCCGCCAAATCGATTTGCCGACGCGATGGCGGCCCGAGTAAGATCGCATGCCTGCGGGAATGGGAGAGTGCGATGGCGACGAGATGCAAGATTCTCCTGCGTGGCGCGTTGTCGGCGACGCTGGTTCTCTGGCTGAGCGCGACCAGCTGGGCGGCGGACCGGGTGCGGGTCGGCGTGGCGGCGGTCTATCCGCCCTATTCGATCCCTTACGCCGCCAAGGAATTGGGCTTCTACAAGGACGCCGGGCTCGACGTCGACGTCACGCTCTATCGCGGCTCCTCGCCGGCGCAGGAGGCCATCGTCTCGGATCTCGTCGATGTCATCACCGTTCCGCCCTACGCGGTTGCGCTCGCCATTACCAAGGGCGTGAACGAGAAGATCGTCGCATTCTGCGGCGATCTGCGGCCCTTGGGCTGGTACGTCATGGTGCGCAAGGATTCGCCGATCCAAACCGCCGCCGATCTCGAGGGCAAGACCATCGGCATCGGCGCCACCGGATCGACGACCGACCTCATGGCGCTGGTTGCGATGGCGGAAGCGCATGTCACGGCGCAGCGCATTCCGCTGGGCAATCCCGGCGTCATGCCGGCGCTTAAGGCGAAGCAGATCGACGCGGCCATTGCCTGGCCGCTGCCGAGCTATCAGGAGATCCTGAGCGGCGATTACCGACCGGTCTTCGACTTCGGCAAGATGCAGGGCACGCTCTTGATGAACAGCTGGGCCGCGGCGAATGGGATGATCGACCAGCGCCCGGCCGTGCTGAAGCGCTGGCTCGCCGTCAACGAGAAGACGATCCGCTACATGCAGGATGCGAAGAACGAGGCCTGGACCTTGGCTTTTCTCAAGCGCTACACCGAGCAGGACAATGATCGCGTGATCAAGGCCGCCTATGACGGCTCGATCAAGCCGCTCATTGCCGACCAGTCGGCGAAGCTCGACTGGCTCAAGGATTCGCTCGCGGTGGCGACGCGCTCTGGCGTCCCGAACCTCAAGGGGATCGACGGCATTTACGCGCCCGATTTCGTGCCGTCCTGGTCCGGGACGCATTAGGCCGGGTCTCCGTCCGCCGCTTCAGCCGGGAAAGATTGCCGATGCGCGTCCCGGTCCCGCTCATGCAGACGGTCCTGGGCGCGCTTTTTCTCGGGCTGTGGCAGGCGGCAAGCTCGCTCGGATGGATCGACCCGGATCTGCTGCCGCCGCTCTCGACGGTTCTCGCCGCGGCGGGCAAGATGCTGGCCGATCCATCGTTTCTCGCCAATGCCGGCGATACCTTGCTGCGGGTCGCCGCGGCGTTCCTGATCGGCGCCCCTTTGGCGATCAGCTTCGGACTCTTCGCCGGCGAAAGAGTGCGCTTGCAGCGGGTGATAAGCCCGCTCTTCAACTTCGTCATGGCGGTGCCGCAGTCGATCTTCCTGCCGATTTTCATCTTCCTCTTCGGGATCGGCTTCCCGCAGAAGGTGATCTATGGCATCACCCATGTGATCTTCGTCGTGACGGTGACGGCGATGGCCGCGGTGCGCCAAGTGCCGCGCTCCTACACGCTGGCGGCGCGGTCCTTCGGCTGGAGCCCGGCCGAGATCTATCGCAAGATCTATTTGCCGGCGATGGCGCCCGTCATCGTCACCGGGCTGCGATTGGGCCTCATCTTCGACATCATCGGCGTGCTTCTGGCGGAGATGTATGCCTCGAAGAGCGGGCTCGGCGTGCTGATCTTCCGTTGGGGCGAGGCCTACGACACAAGGCGGACCATGGCGGTCATTCTCGTCGTGTCCTGCGCCACCATCCTGGTCAACGAGAGCATGCGATTCTGGGAGGCGCGGGTCGGAAGCTGGCGCCGGGAGATGGACAGAAATGGCTAGCCCGGGCGCGGTCATCGAAGTCCGCAGCCTCGGCAAGACCTTCGGCGACGGTCCCGGCGCCGTCGCCGCGCTCGAAGACATCTCCTTCACCATCGAAAAAGGGCAATTCGTCTCGCTGGTCGGACCGAGCGGCTGCGGAAAATCGACGCTCCTGCAGATTCTCGCGGGTCTCATCGCCGCGAGTTCGGGCGAAGTACTGATCGAGGGCAGCCGCGTTACCGCGCCCTTGCCCGGCCGCATCGCCATCGTCTTCCAGGACGCAACCCTGCTGCCGTGGAAGACGGCGTTCGAGAACGTGACCTTTCCGTTGGAAGCGCAGCGCGTCCCCAAGCCCACGCGGCAGGCGAAGGCGCAGAGCATGCTGGAGCTGGTCGGGCTCGCCGATTTCGCCGGGAAATTTCCGCATCAACTGAGCGGCGGTATGAAGCAGCGCGTGTCGATCGCCCGCGGCCTCGCCCAGGATCCGACGATCATCCTGATGGACGAGCCCTTCGGCGCGCTCGACGAGCAGACGCGGCTCAAGATGGGCCAGGAGCTCCTGCGCATCTGGGACCGGACGCGCAAGACGATCTTCTTCATCACCCACAGCCTGACCGAGGCGCTCTATTTGTCCGATGTCGTGCTGGTGATGAGCCGCCGGCCCGGACGCATCGTCGATCGGCTCGCGGTCGAGCTGAAGCGGCCGCGGACCTATGACATGATCGGCAGCGCCGAGTTCGGCCAGGCGCGCAACCGCATCTGGCGCACGATCACCGCCGGCGAGGACGCAGCGGCGGCGGCCGGGATGGTAGAATCGTGACCGCGAGGTTGGCTCGGCGCCTGCTGGTCGCGGCGGTGATCCTCGGGCTGTGGGAGTTCGTGCGCCGCGCCGGGCTGGTGAGCGCGGTCATTCTGGCATCGCCCAGCGAGATCTATCTCGCCTTCCTCAGTTCCGGCTCCGAGTTCCTGCTCGCCTTCCGCGTGACGCTCGGCGAGATCGCGGTCGCGATCGTCATCGCCTGGACGCTCGGGCTGATAGCGGGCCTCTTTCTCGGAACCGCCGCCTATGCCGCTGCCGTGATCGGGCCGCTGCTCTCGTCCTTGTTCGCGATCCCGCTCATCACCTGGTATCCGCTGCTGATGATCTGGCTCGGCATCGGCTCGACCTCGAAGATCGCCTATGCCGCGCTCTCCGGCTTCTTCCCGATCGTCCTCAACACCCTCAATGGCGTCCGCCAACTCGACCGGCAATATGTCCGCTTCGGCCGCTCGATCGGTTGCTCGCACCTTGCCATTCTCTTCAAGATCATGCTGCCGCTCGCCTTGCCGTCGGTGCTTTCGGGGCTGCGCATCGGCACGGCGCTCATCGTCATCGGCGTCATCGTCACGGAGATGCTGGCGTCGGTGGGCGGCATCGGCTTCTGGATCACCTACCACCGCAATCTCTACGACACCGGCCAGGTCTATCTGGGAATCCTGCTGTCGCTGATCTGCGTGCTCGTCGTCAACCTGACTCTGTCCCGCGTCGAACGCCGCTTCGGCGCATGGCGCGAGAGCGAAGCGCTCGAGCGCTAGGCATCACTCGTAAGGCTCGGCGTTCCATCCGCCGCGCTCTCTTGTCGGGCTTCCGGCGGGAGGCTCGTCGCACTATAAGAGCACGCTCGAATGAAACCGGACAAGCGGAGGCCGAGCGATGGACGCGCCTGCGACTTCATCCAAAGCCGATGCGGCCGCTCGGCTCGAGCAAGCCGGCCTGCCGCGGGATGCGGTCGCTGCTTGGCGCGACGGCGAGCCCGCGGTGACCGGCGACTACCGCCGCGATGCCGACGCCTTCGCGCGCGCCTGGCGCATCGGCGCCGAGCTCTTGGCGCGATTGCCGCGAAAGCCGGCGCGCTCCCCGGAAGCGGCAGCAGCGGCGGAGATCACCCTGCAGAGCGGGCGTCAGTCCCGCGACCGTTTTCTCGCGGCTCATGTCGAGCCCATCTATCGCGCGCTCACCAAGGATTACGCGTCTTTCGTCCGGGTGGAGCAGTTGGTCTATGACGCCGCCGCGCTGGTGCCGGGGCTAGTGCCCGACCGCAAATTGGTGGCGGCGGAAGGCGAATTCGCGCAGCAGCACAAGGACGGCATCGAGATCGATCAGGGCATCTTTCTCGCGCGCGTGCTGGCGCATCCGAAGGCGGGCGCGCATCTCTGCCACGCCATGCTGCTGCCGCGCCCGGAATCACTTGCGCAGTTGCCGCATTTTCTCGAGCACGGCACGCTCGATCTCGAGGGCGCCGGCGTCGTCCGGCGCGGCAAGGCGGCGATCGTCACTATGCGCAACCGTCGTTTCCTCAACGCCGAGGACGAGGCCACGCTCGACGGACTCGAAACCGCGATCGACCTGGCGACGCTCGATCCGGCAGCCGACATCGCGGTGCTGCGCGGCGACACGGTCGATCACCCCAAATATCGCGGCCGACGCATCTTCTCGGCCGGGATCAATCTGACCCATCTCTACCACGGCAAGATCGGCTATGTCTGGTACATGAAGCGCGATCTGGGGCTGGTCAACAAGCTGTTCCGCGGCCTGGCTTGGCCCGGCACCGGCCCGGATGAACTCGCCGGCGAGACCAATGAGAAGCCGTGGGTCGCCGCCGTCGATACCTTCGCCATCGGCGGCGGCTGCCAGCTCCTGCTGGCGGTCGATTACGTCCTGGCGGCGAAGGATGCCTACATGACCTTGCCGGCGCGCAAGGAGGGCATCATCCCCGGTGCCGCGAACCTGCGCATGTGGCGCTTCACCGGCGACCGCATCGCGCGCCAGGCCATCCTCTATGGCCGCCGCCTCGATTGCGACAGTCCCGAGGGCCGCCTCATCTGCGACGAAGTGGTGCCGCCCGAGGAAATGGATTCGGCGCTCGACCGCGTCGTCGAGGGCTTCACCACCTCGGGCGTGGTGAGCGCCGCCGGCAATCGCCGCGCTTTGCGCGTGGCGCAGGAGCCGCTCGATCTCTTCCGGCGCTACATGGCGGTCTATGCGCGCGAGCAGGCCTATTGCCACTTCAGCCCGGCGCTCATCGCCAATCTCGAGCGCAACTGGAACGCGCAGCAACGCCAGGCGTGAGCGACGCCTCAGCCTTTCGGGCGCAGATCGACGATGCGCTTGGCCTTGCCGAGCGAGCGCTCGATCGCGCCCGGCGCCACGGTCTCGATCGTCGCGGATATGCCGATCGTCGATTTGATGTGGTGCGCCAGATCGCGGCTCGCGGCGGCGCGCGTCTTCTCCTCGGCCGCATCCGCCCGCGCCTCGACCCGGACCGTCATCGCATCGAGCCTGCCCTCGCGGCGCAATTCGATCAGGAAATGCGGGGCGAGGCGCGGGTCCCTGAGGATCAGCTCCTCGATCTGCGTCGGGAAGACATTGACGCCGCGCAGGATGATCATGTCGTCGGAGCGCCCGGCAATCCGCTCCATCCGCCGCATCGAGCGCGCGGTGCCCGGCAAGAGCCGCGTCAAATCGCGGGTCCGGTAGCGGATGACCGGCATCGCCTCCTTGGTGAGCGAGGTGAAGACAAGCTCGCCGACGGTGCCGTCGGGCAGCGCTTCGCCGCTCGCGGGATCGACGATCTCCGGCAGGAAATGGTCCTCCCAGATGTGGAGACCGTCCTTGGTTTCGACGCATTCATTGGCAACGCCCGGGCCCATCACCTCCGAGAGCCCGTAGAGATCGACCGCATGCATGTCGAAGGCGTCTTCGATCTCGCCGCGCATCGCATTGGTCCAGGGTTCGGCGCCGAACATGCCGAAGCGGAGCGAGCAAAGCCTGGGGTCTGCGCCCTGCGCGCGGAACGCATCGAGGATCGCCAGCATGTAGCTCGGCGTCACCATGATGATCTCGGGCTCGAAATCGAGGATGAGCTGCACCTGGCGCTCGGTCATACCGCCCGAAACCGGGATGACCGCGCAGCCCAGCCGCTCCGCGCCGTAATGGGCGCCGAGCCCGCCGGTGAACAGGCCATAGCCATAGGCGACATGGACCCGCATGCCCGGGCGGCCGCCGCCGGCGCGGATCGAGCGCGCCATGAGATCGGACCAGATCGCGATGTCGCCCGCTGTGTAGCCAACCACGGTCGGCTTGCCGGTAGTGCCGGAGGAGGCGTGCAGACGCGCGATGCGCTCGCGCGGCACGGCGAACATGCCGAAGGGATAATTGGCGCGCAAATCCGCCTTGGTGGTGAAGGGAAATTTGCGGAGGTCGGCAAGCGCGCGCAGATCCTCCGGGTGAAGGCCTGCGGCATCGAGGCTGCGGCGGTAATGCGGCACGTTCTCATAGGCGTGGCGGATCGACCATTTGAGCTGCCGCAGCTGCAGCGCCTCGATCTCGTCGCGCGACGCGATCTCTATGGGCTCGAGATCCTCTTTACGCGGCGCCAGAGCGGACAGGTCGCGCTTCGATTGGGCCATGGGCCTCCTCCCGGTTCAGACATCCACCGTCACGACGATCTTGCCGACGGCGCGGCTCTCCTCCATCCAGCGATGCGCCGCCGCGATCTCGTCCAACGAGAAGACGCGGTCGATGGACAGGCGATATGTCCCGGCGGCGACGGCATCGACCAAGCGCTGCAGCCGCGCGCCCTGGCCCGCCGACGCCGAGGACGAGAATATCGTCAGCTTCACCGTCGACGGGATCGCCTCCATTGGCGCGAACTCGGGCATCGTCCAGCGCTCGCCGAGAAGGCCGGTCATGCAGACGGTGCCGCCGCGCCTGGCGCAGCGGAGCGAATCCCTGAGCGTCGCCGTCCCGACCAGTTCGAGCACGCAATCGACGCCGCCCGTTACGAGCGCGCGCACGCGCTCGGCAATGGCGCCATCGTCGATCACGACGGAATTCGCACCATTGTCGATGAGCGCTTGCACTCGCGCCTTCTGTCGCGTCGTCGCCAGCACCTTGAGCCCGGCGCTCGCGGCGATCGCTGCCGCCGCCAAACCCACCGAGGCGGTTCCGCCGCGGATGAGCAGGCTCTGGCCGGGCTTCACTTCGAGCGCATCCTCGAGCGACCCCGCCGCGGTCAAGAAGCTTTCGGGAATGGCGGCGAAGCGGACCCAGTCGAGCTCCGTCGTCACGGGATAGACGTTCGCAGCGGGGACGCAAGCATATTCGGCATAGCTGCCGTCGAAGGCGCGGCCCATGCCGCCCACCACCGCCGCGACCTTGGTGCCGGGGGCCAACTCGCCGCCCGGTGCCGCAGCGACGATGCCGACGCATTCGATGCCCAAGACGCGCGGGAATTTCACCGTCGGCGAGTGTCCGCGCCGGGTCAAGACCTCACCACGATTGAGGCCGAATGCCTTGACCTTGATCAGAATCCATCCTGGCTTCGGCTCGGGTCGCGGCAGTTCCAGGAGCTCCAAGACCTCGGGACCGCCGGGCGCGCTGACGACGGCCGCCTTCATTGCCTCCTCCGTTCAGACAATGGACTGGCGCGTTTCTCTCTCGCGCCGGCGGCCTATTTCGTCCGACGGGCCAATCTGGCACCGAGCCGGGGATAGACCTTGCGCGCATTGCCCTCGAAGATCTTCCGCTTGTCCTCCGGCTTGAGCGCGGCGGCGTCGACGTAGCGCTTGGTGTCGTCGAAATTGTGTCCGGTCTCGGGGTCGATGCCCTTGACCGCGCCGACCATCTCCGAGGCAAAGAGGATGTTGTCGACCGGCACGACCTTGGCGAGGAGATCGATCCCCGGCTGATGATAGACGCAAGTGTCGAAGAAGACGTTCTTCAATAGCAGCTCGCTGAAGGGCGGCCGCTTCATGTCCTGCGCCAGGCCGCGATAACGGCCCCAGTGATAGGGCACCGCCCCGCCGCCATGCGGGATGATGAACTTCAGGGTCGGAAAATCCTTGAACAGATCGGAGGTCAGGAACTGCATGAAGGCGGTGGTGTCGCCGTTGATGTAATGCGCGCCGGTGGTGTGGAAATTCGGATTGCAGGAGGCGCTGACATGCACCATCGCCGGCACTTCGAGCTCGACCATCTTCTCGTAGAAGGGGTACCACCATCGATCGGTCATCGGTGGGTCCTTCCAGTAGCCGCCGGAAGGGTCCGGGTTGAGATTGCAGCCGATGAAGCCCAGTTCCTTGACGCAGCGCTCGAGTTCTTCGATGCAGTTGGTCGGCGCGACGCCCGGCGTCTGCGGCAGCTGGCAGACGCCGACGAAGTTGTTGGGATAGAGCGTGCAGAGGCGATGGATGAGGTCGTTCGATATCTGCGACCACAGGGCGCTGGTGGACGCGTCGCCGATATGATGGGCCATGCCCGAGGCGCGCGGCGAGAAGATGGTGAGATCGGTGCCGCGCTCGCGCTGCAGCTTCAACTGCGCGTTCTCGACGCTCTGCCGCAGCTGGTCGTCGCTGATCTTGAGACTGGCCCGGCTCGGCGTTTGCGATGGGTCCTTGAGCCCGGCGATCTGTCTCTTGCGCCAGTCATGGAGCTCTGCCGGCTCCGTCGTATAGTGCCCATGGCAATCGATGATCATGCTGACCTCCCGTTGCGCGGATGCTAGAAACGCGGCCTCTTCCTGTCAAACCGCGGCGCCTCTTGCGCGCCCGCGCCGTCATGCGATACTCCGGCGCAAGCGGGCGCGCGCGCGCCAAGGAGGAAGAATGAGCGAAATTCCGCGTCTCAACGGGGTCATCCGCGCATTGGAGCAGGGCAAGCCGGCCTTCACCAGCTTCATCACCGCCGATGTCGATGCGGCGCTCGCTGCCAGCACCGCCAAATACGACGGCATCGTCTTCGAGATGGAGCACAACCCGTGGGACGTGCGGGCGCTCAAGGATTGTCTCCAATACATGCTGAACCGGCGCCAGATTCATCAGGCGGGCTCGCTCGCGCCCGCTGTCACGCCGATCGTGCGCATCCCGCCCAATGGCGACGAGAAGAATCAATGGCTTGCCAAGCAGGCGTTGGATCTCGGCGCCTACGGCATCGTCTGGCCCCATATCGGCACGGTGGAGCAGGCCCATAACGCCGTCGCCGCCTGTCGCTATCCGCGCCTCAAATCGGCGCCGCTCTACGAGCCCGCCGGCTTGCGCGGCGACGGGCCGACCGCGGCGGTGCGCTATTGGGGCCTGACGCAGCAAGAATATTACGCCAAGGCCGATGTCTGGCCGCTCAATCCGCAGGGCGAGATTTTCGTCATCCTGATGATCGAGGACACGCAAGGCATCGCCAATCTCGGCGACATCCTGAAGAAAGTGCCGGGCATCGGCGCGGTGCTCATCGGCGAGGGCGATTTGAGCCAGGAGCTGGGCTATCCCCGGCAATACGAGCATCCAACGGTGCTCGAGGCGATGGCGCGGATCGTCAAGACCTGCAAGGACAACAATGTGCCGGTCGGCCACCCGCATGTCGACGCCAACAATGTCGAGCGGATTCTGAAGGAGGGCTATCGCTTTCTCATGGCCTCGGCGGTGCGCAGCTACGCCGCGCTCGACAAGGGCCGCCAGATCGCAGGACGGAGCTAGCTTTCGTCCTTCAGCCCGTAAATCTCGCGTGCCGCTTCGGGGCTGACATAGCCGTTCCGCACATCCTCGCGCACTGCTTCGGGCGCGCGCTCGGTCGGCGGTCCGAAGCCGCCGCCGCCGCTGCGCTCGAAGCGGATGACGCTGCCCGCCGCCAAGGGACGCGTCTCGATGGCACCGAGCACCTCTTCGTCGGGCCGGCCGGGATTGATCACCGCGCGCGACGGCTTGGGGCTCAGCCCGCCGCTATGGCCGGAGCACGGGAAGCGGTGGTTCGAGGAGCGCACGGTGAGGACGCTGTCCTCGAGCACCTCGAATTCCCTGATGTAGCCGAAGCCGCCGCGATAGCGCCCCGCGCCGGCGGAATCGCGCCAGATGTCGAAGCGGCGCACCCGGATCGGGTACTCGCTCTCGACGATCTCGACGGGAGCGCCGGGCGTGAAGTGGTTCATCGGCTGGATGATCGGCGTCCCGTCATGGCGGCTCGTGCCGCCGAGCGCCGTCGGCATGATCTCATAGAGCACGGCGGGCTTGCCGGTGCGCGCCTTGCGGTAGCCCACGGTGATGGCGCCGGTGCCGAGACCCGAGGGCGCCACCGCACGCGCCGGGTTGAGCTGGCCCAGTGCCGCCAGCACGCAGTTGTAGGTGACATGCGCCGTCGGGAAATAGTGATTGACCGTGGCGGGATGGACTGGGCTCACGACAAGCCCGGGCGGCATGACGAAATCGACCGCCTCGCGCACGCCGGAATTGAGCGGGATGGTCGGATCGGTGGCGGCCAGCACCGCCTGCAGCGAGACCGCTTGCGCGGTCGCGGTCGTGACATTGACCGGCCCCGCCGTCTGCGGCGCCGAGGCGCTGAAATCGAGGCGCAGCCGGTTGCCCGATTTGGTGGCGACGACGTGGATGCAGACCGGCCGGTCCTTGACCGCGCCGTCATGATCGAGAAAGCCTTCGCTCTCGGCCGTGCCGTCCTGCCACAGCGCCAGCTCCGCCGCGGTCCGCTGCCGGGTCAGGGCGATGAGCCGGTCCATGACCTCGCGCACCGTTGCGGCGCCGTATTCGGTGCACAATCCATCGAGGCGCTGGACACCGATCCGCGTCGAGCCGACCTGGGCCCGGAGATCGCCCAGCACGACATCGGGAATGCGGCTGTTGTTGCGGATGATGGCATCGACCTCATCGACGATGCCCGCCGAGGTCTGAAAGCGCACAGCCGGAAGCAGCAGCCCGTCATGGAAGATCTCGCGTGCCGCGGCGCCGGAGGAACCGGGAACGAGGCCGCCGATATCGGCCTTGTGCGCGCAGCTCACGCCCCAGCCGATGAGCGCGCCGTCGCGGAAGGCGGGGGTGAGCGCCATCATGTCCGGCGCATGGGAATTGCCGGCCTTATAGGGATCGTTGAGGACGAAGCTGTCGCTGGGGCGCAAATTGGGCAAGGGGTAGCGTTCGAGCACCGCCTGCACCGATTGCTGATAGCCCATGAGATGGTATTGCAAGCCGCCGCCGATCATGACGACGCGGCCCGCGGCATCGGTCAGCCCGGAACTGCCATCCTTCGATTCCCGTAAGATCGGCGAATAGCCGCTGTGGTAGAGGGCATAGGCCATGGTCGCGGTGATCTCGCCGAGCCGGCTCGCGATCACTTCCGTGGTGATGGGATCGACGCTCATCTCGCCTCCGTCGCGATCGCCAAGGTGCCGAAGCGGTCGACGGCGGCGCTCTGTCCCGCCAGCACGATCGTCGTCGCATCGAACTGGTCGATCACCGCCGGCCCGCGGATGCTGTCGCCCGGCCGCAGCCGGTCACGGTCGTAGATTTTCGCCGGCAGGTAGGCGCCGCGGTCGAGATCGAAGACCGGGCGCTCGCCCTTGAGCGCGCGTTCGGCGCGTCCGTCGCCTTGCGGCATGGGTTTGAGCTCGAGACGCGGCACGGTGATCTCGGTCTGAACCCGGAAGGTGACGATCTCGGCATCCTCCTCGGGCGCCGCCTGGCCATAGACCAGGCGATGCTGCTCGTCGAAGGAGCGCTTGAGCGCGGGCTTCAGCGCCTCGGTCATGCGCTGCTGCGGGCAGTCGATGGCGAGGCTGTAGCCCTGATGCGGGTAGCGCAGATCGAGCTGCCGCTTGAGTGCGACCGCTTCGGCGGCAAAGCCCTCTTCCGCCGCCTCGGCGAGCGCCTCGCGCTCAAGCTCGGCATAGAGCTTGTTCATGGCCTCCACCGGAAAGCCGCCGAGCATGCCGACCGCCGAGCGGAAATAAGAGTGCCGCACGGAAGTCTGAAGCAGGCCCATGGCGCAGTTGATGCCGGGATAGAGCGGCACCAGCACTTGCGGGATGCCGGTGCTGCGCGCGAGATATGCTGCATGGAGCGGGCCGGCGCCGCCAAAGGCCACGAGCGCGAATTGCCGGGGATCCTGGCCTTGCTCCTGCAGCGACAGGCGCAAATCCACGGCCATGTGGGTATTGACGATGCGGATGATGCCCGCGGCGGCGGCGACGGGTTCGAGCCCCAATGGCTTGGCGATGCGCGCGATGGCGCGCCGCGCCGGCGCTTCCTGGAGCCGCAAAGTTCCCGCCAGAGGCATGTCGCTGCTCAAGGCGCCGAGCACGAGATTGGCGTCGGTGACGGTGGGCTCCTCGCCGCCTTGGCCATAGCAAGCGGGGCCCGGCACTGCGCCCGAGCTCTTCGGTCCCACCTTGAGCAGCCCGTCCTTGCCGATCCAAGCGAGCGTGCCGCCGCCGGCGCCGAGGGTTCTGATGCGCAGCATCGGCGTGCCGATGTCCTGGCGCGCGATCTGTCCTTCGCTGGTCTCGAGCACGCGGCCATTGGCGATGACGCTGATGTCGGTGCTGGTGCCGCCCATGTCGAAGGTGACCAAATTCCGGCGCTCGGCGAGCCGCGCCAGCTCCATTCCCGCGACGACGCCAGCGGCCGGGCCCGAGAGCAGCGTCTGGTTGGGATGGCGCGCGCCGATCGAGATGCGCATGAGGCCGCCATTCGACTGCATGAGGAAGAGCTGCGGCGTGGCGACACCGCCCTCGCGCAGCAGCTCCTCGAGCCGTTCGAGATAGCGCGCGATCTTCGGCCCGACATAGGCGTCGATCACCGTGGTCGAAAGCCGCGGATATTCGCGGATGACCGGAAGCACGGCGGAGGACAGCGAGATGCGGCAGCCCGGCGCCTCCTCCGCGATGATCTCGGCCGCGCGCCGCTCATGCGCGGCATTGAGGAAGGAGAAGAGGAAGCAGACGGCAATCGCTTCGGCGCCTTTCGCTTTCAACCGTCGCACCGCCTGACGCAGCGCGTTCTCGTCGAGCGGCTCGAGC
>DATNIY010000036.1:0-16017 GCA_035604195.1 Allostellaceae bacterium | reverse complement strand
AAGGGTGAGAGCGGTGGACGCATACGATTGCTGGGAGAAAAAGTCATGCCTGATCCAGTGCAGGGTGTAAATCCCGCGGGCGGGTTGAGCGTCAATCCCGCGGACACCGCCGGAGCCGGCCAGGCGGCGAGCCAAACGGGGCAGCCGCAGCCGCCGGCGCCCGCCGTCGATTCGGCCAATGTGACGCAAGTCGAGGCGCTGCTGCAGACGATCGGCACGCTGGCGAGCAACGTTCCGAGCGTCGATCAGGCGCGCATTGCCGAGATACGGCAGGCGATCGCGTCGGGCACCTATCAGGTCAATCCGCAGGCGATCGCCGAGAAGATGCTGGAGATCGAGCGTCTCCTCAGCGGCCAGGCGCCGCCGCAAGGCTCCTGAGGCGAGCGCAGGCGAGGGGGAAGTGCGCAGGATGTCACGAGCAGTTCGCGATGCCGGCGGCGCGCCGGCAGGCGAAGGGTCAGTCGTCGAAGATCGGATCGGCGGCGGCGCGCAGCGCTTCGGCGCGGATCCATTCCTGCACCAGAATGAGCCGTTGCGCCGCCTGATGAATGTCGTCGAAATCGGCGATGTCGCAGAAGGCGCCGAGAATCTGTTCGAGACATTCCGACCGGTCGGCAAGGGGTCCGAGCGGGGCGGGCGCATCGGCAGGCTGCAGGGCCGCCAGGAAAGGCTCGTCGACCACCGTCCGGAACATTCTCGACTTCCCCCAAGCCGTTGCGAGCGGCACCGCAATCGTCCCCTATCTATAGTAGCTTACGCCCAATCCTTAAGCAACAGTCTTAACTCGTCGCGTCCCCGCGGCCGCGGCGCGGGCGGGCGGCGGCGCGGTTTTTGCGCCGTTTCTTGCGAAAAAGCGAAAATTTGCGAGCCGTCCGAGAAGTCCCGGAACTTGACGAGGAATGAAAACCATGGAAGACTGACGCCCGGCCGAAGAACGCTCGAAAAAACAGCGAATACGAGCACGATTTACTTGGGCCGGGGCAGGAGAATCATGCGTTTCTTTGCCGAAGGAGAAGACCATGCGGGTCAAAGGCGAGATCGTCTTTCCCAATAACCTGCGCGAGTTCCGCCTCAAGAAGCACCTGACGCAGGCGCAGCTCGGGCGCATGATGGACCCGCCGGTCGTCGAATCCACGATCTCGAAGATGGAGAATGGCGAGCGCCGCTTGAGCAACCTCCAGCTCGCCAATCTCGCGACCATCCTCGCCTGCCGCCCGGAGGAAATTCCGGTGGTCACCGGCCGCGACAAGGCGAGCGACGTGCGCCGCTGGCAATCGGCGCAGGAGGACGTGGTTCGGCAAAGCGTCGAGAGCGGCGCGGCGGCCATCGGCTATGTGCTGGCGCAGCTGCGCAAGAAGCACGGCAAGACGATGCAGCAGGTCGCGAGCGCCATCGGCATGACGATTTCGGTCTATCACCGCGTCGAAATGGCGAGCCGCATGATCCAGGCCGACGAAATCGAGGCGCTCGCCAAATTCTACGGTATGTCCGCCGCCAAGCTCATCGGCGCGTTCGAGCGCCGGACGCGCGAGAATTTGCAGCAGCTGCAGAAGGGCGTGGCGCCGGAGCAGCTCTTGCCGCGGACGCCGCGCTCGCTCCTCAAGGACGACATGAAATGGGGCCGCCTTGGCGCGCTCGAGCGCTACGCCATGCGCCGCAGCATCCGCTATGTCGCCGCGCCCAACAAGAATCCGGCCTTGCCGGTCTACGGCAAGATGGAGGTGCAGAAGAAAGACGGCGGCCGCCGCTTCGTCATCGACCGCGACATCATGATCGACCAAATTCCCCTGAGCGACGTCATTCATCCCGACGATGAATGCTTCCTCGTCCGCAATTACTCCAATCGCTTGGGCTTCCTCATGCGGCCGGGCGCGCTCGCTTATGTCAACCCGGAGACCCCCGTCGCCATGGGCGATGTCGCGTTCCTGCTGCGCCGCGACGGCACGGCGGACGCCGCGGTGGTAATCGGCGACGGCATCGGGCCGCTGATGCTGAAGATGTACAATCCCGAACAGGAGATCCCGATCGACGATCCCGGCATCGCCGCGGTGTTCCGCGTCGATATGGTTATTTTCCCTTAAGCGAACACTGGCGCTAAGCCGCGATTCCGCGGCAAATTGCGCGAGATCGCGCCGATCAATGCGGGGATAAGAATCGTGCAACTTTCCTATCCTAGTGTTGCGAGCCCAGCCTCGGGCTTGCCCTAGTGAAGGAAACGCACATGTCGAGGATTAGAATTCTGACGCTGACGCTCGCCGCACTCTTTGCCACGGGTTTGGCGGCGAACGCGATGGCGGAGACGAAGTGGCAGAAGGATCATCCCCGCCGCCACGAAGTGAACCAGCGGCTGCGCAACCAAGACAAGCGCATTAATTCTGAATATAAGAGCGGCCAAATCACCAAGCAGAAAGCCGCGCAGCTCCATCACGAGGACCGCCAGGTTCGCCGGGAGGAGCGCCAAATGGCAAGTCAAGACGGCGGCCACATCACCAAGACCGAACAACACACCCTGAACCAGCAGGAAAACGGCATCAGCCGCCAGATCGGCCGATAGCGCGCCGCGCCGCGCGCAGCGCCGCGCTGGCGTCGAGATCGAGCGTTCCCCTCGCATCGACGACGACGCCGTAATGCTCGCGCGCGAATTCCGTCGACAGCTTCTCGTTCCACACATCGCGCGCGACGCGCCGGGGATCGCGGGCGAGCGGGTCGCCGAAGCCGCCGCCACCCGCCTGCTCGTGGATGACGACGTCGCCCTGTCGCAAACCGCGCGTCACTTTGGACGGCAGCGCCTCCTCCACGCCG
Organism: Allostellaceae bacterium; assembly: GCA_035604195.1. GTDB lineage: Bacteria > Pseudomonadota > Alphaproteobacteria > ATCC43930 > CGMCC-115725 > DATJLY01. Next base: position 13,215 of record DATNIY010000036.1, on the reverse strand, counting down.
CCGCGGCGGAAGGCGTTCCGCGTCGCCCGGCCGGGCTCGCCGCCGAACAGGCCGTAAGGGCGGAAGCGCATGCGGTCGCTGCGCAGCTGCAAGAGCGCATCCTCGCTTAAGACCCGGTAGGAGCGGCGGATGCCGAGGCCGCCGCGCCACTCGCCGGCGCCGCCGCTGTCGGGAACGAGCGCGTAATCCTCGATCAGCACGGGATGCTGCGCCTCGAGCACTTCGGTGGGCGTGTTCGACAGGTTCTGGGACGGGTTGGTGATGGCCTCGATGCCGTCCTTGCCGCTGCGTCCGCCCCAGGCGCCGCAGACCATGTCGACGATGATGAAGGGCGAATTGTCCGGGCGCCGCCCGCTCAAGCAGACGACCGTGTTGCCGCCCTCGGCCGCCGCCGGGATGCGCGCGGGCACGATCTGCGACAAGGCGCCGAACATGGCGTCCATCACGCGATAGCCGGTGAGAGCGCGCGCGGCGCAGGCGGCGGGCGGCAGCGGATTGAGGATCGAGGCTTCGGGCGCGCGCACCTCGATGCAGCGGAAGAGCCCGGCATTGTTCGGCACATCCGCCGTCAAGGCGCAGCGCACGCTCAGATAGGTGCAGGAATTGGTGTAGGATTTGGTCGAGTTGAGCGCCGCCTTGACCTGCGGCGCCGAGCCCGCGTAATCGACGATGAGGCGGTCGCCGGCAACGGTGATCGCCACGGAAATCGGCAGCGGGGTGTCGTCGAAGCCGTCATCGTCGATGTAGTCGGTGAAGCGATAGGTGCCGTCGGGCCAGCTTCTTATCTCCTCGCGCGCGAGAAGCTCGGCATAATCCAGGAGCTCGCTCGAATAAAGCGCCAGCTCGCTCGCGCCGCATTTTGTCGCGAGCTTCCTGTGCTCGCGCGCGCCGACCTGGCAGGCGGCATATTGCGCGGCGAGATCGCCCAGCACGCGGTCGGGCACGCGCACGTTCAGGCGGATGAAATCGTGCACGACCGGATTGGGCTCGCCGCGCTCATAGAGCTTCACCGGCGCGATCCGCAGCCCCTCCTGATAGATCTCGGTCGAATCGCTGGCGTTCGAGCCGGGAACGCGGCCGCCGACATCGGTGTGGTGGCAGATCACCACCGCCCAGGCCGACCGCATCTCGTCCTGGAAGATCGGCACGAACATGAAGATGTCCGGCAGATGCATGCCGCCGTGATAGGGATCGTTGACGATGATGGCGTCGCCGGCGGCGAGGCTGTTGCCGAAGCGCGCCTGCACCGCCGCCATCGCCTCGGGAACGGCGCCCAGATGCAGAGCGATGGTCTTGGCCTGCGCCACCATGCGGCCCTCGCGGTCGCACAAGGCCGCCGAAAAATCCATCACATCCTTGACGATCTCCGAGCGCGCGGTGCGCAGCACGGTATAGGCCATCTCGTCGACGATCGCGTCGAAGGCGTTCTTGAGAACGGAGAAGGTCAGGGGATCGATCGGCATGGCTATTCCAATTCGATGACCAGGCTGCCGAAGGCATCGGCGCGGATGGCGGATTTGGGCGGCACGACCACCGTCGTGTCATAAGCCTCGATGATCGCCGGGCCGGCGACCGGGCTCGTCCCGAGATCGGCCCAGGCGAAGACCGGCGTTTCGATGAATCCCGCATCGGCCGAGAACGAGGCCGGACGGCGCGAGCGCGGCTTGGCTGTGCCGGCGCTCGGCTTCACGCGGGTGAATTCATAGCGCCCGGCCCTGAGCCCCCGCGCAATGCAGCGCAGCGCCACCAACTCGACGGGCTCGGCCGTGCGATAGCCGAACACCGTGTGATGCGTCGCGCCGAAATCCTCGGCCAGCGCTGTCGGTGCTGCGCCTGTCGCGAAGCCGATCGAAAGCTCCGAGGATTGGCCCTGGTAGCGCAGATCGGCGGCGAGTTCGAAGGACATCTGCCTGCGCTCGAAGCCATCGGCGGCAAGCGCGCGTGCCCCCTCGTCCTCGAGCGCGGCGATAAGCTCGACGAAATCCGCCGACGCCAGGCTTGCGGCGAGCTTCAGCACCGGGCGGACGATCGGGTGCTCGACATCGGCGGCGAGCATGCCGACCGCCGAGAACACGCCGGAGCGCGCGGGCACGATGATGCGCGAGATCGCCAACTCGCGCGCCACCTCGGCGGCGTGGACCGGTCCATTGCCGCCGAAGGCCATCATCGCCAGTTCGCGCGGATCGCGGCCGCGCTCGATGGTGACGGCGCGGATGGCGCGCGCCATGCTGGCATTGGCGAGCCGCCTGATGCCGTGCGCGGCGTGCACCGCGTCGATGCCGAGCCGCTCGGCGACGGCGCGCAAAATCGCCGCTTCGGCGAGCGCGCGGTCGATCTTGAGCGTTCCGCCGAGGAGGCCCTTGGGATCGAGATATCCCAGCAGGAAATTGGCGTCGGTCACGGTCGGCTCGCGATTGCCGAAGCCATAGCAGGCCGGGCCGGGCACCGCGCCGGCGGATTCGGGGCCGACATGCAGCAATCCGCCGGCATCGACCCGCGCGATCGAGCCGCCGCCCGCGCCCACTTCCGCGACATCGATCGCCGGCACCTTGAGCGTATAGCCGCCGCCGCGGATGAAGCGGCTCGGCGCGCTGATGCCGTCGCGGAACTCGTATTCGCCGGTGATGCTGGCCCGGCCGCCCTCGATGATGGCGGCCTTGGCCGTGGTGCCGCCCATGTCGAAGACGATCAGGTCGGCATGGCCGCTCGGCCGGCCCAGCCGCGCCGCGCCGATGACGCCGCCGGCGGGCCCAGAGGCGACGACGAAGACCGGCTTGCGGCTCGCCGTCTTGAGGCTGAGCGTGCCGCCATTGGACGCCATCACCAGGATCGGCGCCGCGAGCCCGGCCGCCGCCAGCTTCTCGGCCAGCCGGTCGAGATAGACCCGCATCGTCGGCAGGAGATAGGCGTTCACCACCGTCGTGCTGGTGCGCTCGTACTCCTTCATCTCCGCCAGCACGTCGCAGGACGCCGAGACCAGGAATTGCGGGTACTCGCGCGCCAGCAGCTCCTTGATCGCCTGCTCGTGCGCCGGGTTGACGTAGCTGTTGATGAGGCAGATCGCGACCGCCTCGATGCCCTCTGCGACGAAGCGGCGGCAGGCGGCGCGGACGCTGTCCGGATCGAGCGGGCGCAGCACCGTGCCGTCGGCGAGCATGCGCTCCTCGACCTCGAGCCGCCAGCGCCGCGGCACCAAGGGCTCGGGCTTCTCCCAGGCGAGATCGAACATGCCGGGCGTGCGGATGCGGGCGATCTCGAGCGTGTCGCGGAAGCCGCGCGTGGTCAGCAGCCCGGTGCGCGCGCCGCGCTTCTGCAGGATGGCATTCGAGCCGACGGTCGTGCCGTGCACCACTTCCGCGACCGAGGCAGGGGCGACGCCCTCGGTGGCAAGAAGCTCGCTTATCCCCGCGACCACCGCCGCGCTCGGATCATCTGGCGTGGTTGCGAGCTTGGCGATTGCGGTTCGACCGTCGGCGCGGACAAGCACCAGATCGGTGAAGGTGCCGCCGATATCGACGCCGACGCGCACGGCCGCTTGGGCCTGGACCATCATCGTTTTGCCGTGCACTCGGCCGGTCGTTTCGCCAATGCGGGACTATAGCATCGCGCTTTCTGTCGGGTTGAGCGATTTCCCGGGTCTCGAGGTTTGGCGGCGGTGGCCGGCGCTAACCAATGGGTAGGGCCGGTGGTCCTAAAGTCTTGCCGCCGCGCATGAAGATCCCGGCGGCGCGATCTTCATTCACGGCATGCCGCCGAGCTTCGGCTGGATCGATCCCGAGCGCTTCGTCAAGGATTGGACCGCGGGGTGCATTTCCGTCGGCAATACCGCTATAACCGAGATCTGGAACGCGGTCGACGACGGCACGCCGATCGAGATCCGCCCGTGACGTGCCGCCTGGCGGCTGGGCGCGCGACCGGCGCGTCGCGAGCGGTAAGGAGGTGAGGCGATGAGGACCTATGTGCGCTGCGGCAGCCTCTTTACCGGCGTCGAGGATGCGCCGCGGCATGAGGCAAGTTTGGTGTTCGACGAAGGCGGCGTCCTCGCCTATGTCGGACCGAGCGCGGCGGCGCCGGGCGCGGCGCCCGGCGACCGGGTGCTCGACTACGGCAAGTTCTTCGTCATGCCCGGGCTCATCGATGTCCACGTCCATCTCGCCTATGGCAACGCCAAGAGCGAGGAGGACATCGACCTCTATCAGCCGATGGAATTCCGGGCGCTGCGCGCGCTGTTCTTCGCACAGCAAGTGGTCGCCGCCGGGTTCACCTCCATCGGCGCGCCGGGCGATGCCGGGAGGATCAGCCTTTCGGTGCGCAACGCGATCGCCGCCGGCCTCTTCGACGGGCCGCGCATCACCGCCGCCGGGCGCTATGTTTCGGCGCGTCAGAGCCTGACCGATTGGTATCCGACCTGGATCGGCGTGCCCGAGACCTCGATCGGCCGGCTGGTCACCAACCGCGACGAAGCGATCGAAGAGATCCGCTGCCAGGTGAAGGACGGCGTCGACTGCGTCAAGATCGCGCTCGACGGCGTCCAGCGCCGCGCCAACGGCGAATTCGTCGCCGCCTTCACCGAGGGCGAGACCACGCTCATGGTCGAGGAGATTCACCGCCTCGGCAAAAAGGCGGTGGTGCATGCGCGCGGCCGCGAGGCGACGCTCTATGCCGCGCGCGCCGGCGTCGATCTCATCTTCCATGCCTATTACCTCGACGATGCTTGTATCGAGGCGATGCTGGCCAAGGGCTGCGCGATCGGCCCGACCTTGACCTTCGCGCGCAACATCGTCGACTTCACCCAGCCGCACGATCCCGCTCATCAGAAGGGCCGAATTCCCGAGGTCGAGCGTGAGTTCGCGACCGCCTGCGTCAATTTGCGCAAGGCCAAGGCGGCGGGCGTGCCGATGATGATCGGCACCGACAGCGGCTTCGCGATAACGCCCTATGGCGAATGGCACGCGCGCGAGCTCCAGATCTTCGTCGAGCATCTGGGCTTCACCCCGGCCGAGGCGCTGCGCGCGGCGACCGAGGTTTCCGCCCGCTTCATGGCGGAAGACGGCAAGACCGGTACGCTCGCTCCGGGCCGTTTGGCCGACTTCATCGCGGTCGAGGGCTCGCCCATCGACAACATCGCGATCCTCCAGGACAAGCGCCGCATCCGCCACGTCCATATCGGCGGCAAGGAGATCGCGATCCCGGCGCGGCAATACGATTCCTTCAAGGTCACGGATATCGCCTGGACCAATTGGAGCGATCTCTACACGCAAGAGCGGGTCGCCGCGCTGCGCCGCGAGCAGCGCGGGCCGCTCGCGGCGCAGTAAGGCGGCGCTCGAGGGGGGCGCGCTTGAGGCGCGCCGGCATTTCGGGTTAACTCCGACGAGTCAACTCGGATGGGCCGCGCGGCTTCGTCCCCGAACGGGACGGAAACGGCGCTCGGCGGGAGAGGGGTTCAGCATGAAGGCTCGTGGTTTCGCGCGGTTGGCCGCGCTCGTCTCGTGCGGATGGCTGCTGGTCTTGGGCGCGCTCGGCGCCCAGGCGCAGGACGTTCTCAAGATCGGTGTGGCAGTGAGCCAGAGCGGCACCTTCGTGCGCGAGGGCGAATTCCTGCGCGACGGCTACCAGATGTGGGCGGATTCGGCGAATGCCGCGGGCGGCATCAAGGTCGGCGGCAAGACCTACAAGGTCCAGCTCGTGACCTATGACGACGCGAGCCAGGCGCAAACCAGCGCCAAGCTCACCGAGAAGCTCATCACCGAGGACAAGGTGCGCTTCCTCTTCGGTCCCTATTCCTCGGGCATCGCCAACGCCACCGCGGCGATCAGCGAGCGCTACAAGATCCTGACGATCGCGCCGCTGGCCACCGCCACCAATTTGTTCACGCGCGGCTATCAGTATTTCTTCTGCCCGACGGCAACGGGCAATGCCGGCCTTTGGCCGGTCCTCTATCTCCTCCAGCAGGTGACGCCGAAGCCGCAAAGCGTCGCCATTGTCGGCCCCGACGATCTCTTCCCCAACATCGCCGCCGAAGGAGCCAAGACAAAGGCGGAAGAGCTCGGGCTCAAGGTCGTCTATACCGCCAAATATCCCAAGGGCGCGCCCGATCTCTCGGCGGTCGCGACCGGGATCAAGGCGGGCAATCCGGATATTGTGCTGGGCAGCGGCTACAGCCAGGATTCGATCCTGCTGGTCAAGGCGATGCGCGAGCTCAGGATCGTGCCCAAGGCGATCGGGTTGGCGACCGCGGTGGCGGTGCCCGACTTCCGCACCGCGCTCGGCGCCGCGGCCGAAGGCGTGATGGGCGTGGACTATTGGTCGCCGGCGCTCACCTATGGCGACCAGTATTTCAAGAACTCGCAGCAATTCTACGACGACTTCAGCAAGAAGTACGGCCACCCGCCTTATTATCACGCGGCGGCCGGCGCGGCGGCGGGCATCATCCTGCAGGATGCGATCGAGACGGCGCAGAGCCTCGACACCGTCAAGGTGCGCGAGGCCATGCTCAAGATCGCCGGCGAGACCTTCTACACCCGCTACAAGTTCAATCCCGACGGCACCAACAGCGTCGCCACCCTCTACGTGTCGCAGATCCTGAATGGCGAGCCGAAGACCGTCTTCCCGCCGGACGTGGCTCAGGCGCATTACCGCTATCCCGCCACTGCCGGGAAGTGACGCGCGCGGCATAGGGCGTCCTCGGCGCCGAGAGTCGGGGCGGCGCGGCTGATGCTCGGTCAGACCATCGTCAACGGCCTTCTCACGGGCGGGCTCTATGCCATCGCCGCCATCGGCTTCTCGATGGTCTGGGGGGTGATGGGCATCATCAACATGGCGCATGGCTCCTTCATCATGCTCGGAGCCTATGTCAGCTACATCGTTTTCGCCGGCCTCGGCATCGACCCATTCGCGTCGCTGCCGCTGACGATGGCGGTGCTGTTCGTGCTGGGCTACTTGGTGCAGCGGTTGCTGCTCAACCGGCTGATGCGGACGAGCCTGCTGTTGTCGCTGGTGCTGACCTTCGGGCTCGATCTCGTGCTGATCAATCTGTGCCTGCTGGTGTTCAGCGCCGATTTGCGCTCGGTCAACACCGCCTACACCTCGCAGTCGCTGGCGCTGGGCCCGCTGCTCGTGCCCATTGTGCGGCTCGCCGTGTTTCTCCTGGCGCTGATGCTGGCCGGCGGCTTCTATCTCTTCCTCAACCGCGCCAAGGCGGGCCAGGCGATTCTGGCGACCGCCCTCGACAAGGAGACGGCGCGGCTCATGGGCATCGATCCGCTTAAAGTTTACGCGCTCACCGCCGGCGCCGGGGCGGCGCTCGCCGGCGCCGCCGGCAGCTTCGCCAGCATGCTTTATCCGATCTCGCCCAATATGGGCCTGACCTTCATCGGCTCGGTCTTCGTCATCACCGTATTGGGCGGCATCGGCAGCATCGAGGGCGCGGTGCTCGCGGGATTGCTTTATGGCCTCATCCAGTCCTTCGCCGCGAGCCTGCTCGGCGTCAATTACGAGGAGATCGTCGCCTTTGTCATGTTCCTGGTGATCTTGGTGCTGCGGCCGCAGGGGCTGCTCGGCAAGCGCTTCTACGGCGAGCCCGTATGATGCCATTGCGGCTCGCGCGCTGGTCGGGGCTGGCGCTGGCGCTCGCGCTCATGGTGGCGGCGCCGCTCGTCATCGGCGGCTACTGGCTGCGCATCCTCACCAGCATCTACATGTATGCGGTGGTGGCGCAAGGCCTCAACGTCATCGTCGGCTTCGCCGGCTATCACGCCTTCGGCAATGTCGTCTTCTTCGGCTTGGGCGCCTATATCGTCGGCGTTGCCGTGACGCTCGGCGCGCCCTTGGCGCTGGCCATCGTGCTCGCCCCGATCGGCGCGATGCTGGCCGCGGCGGTCCTGGGCTGGCCGCTCTTGCGGCTCAAGGGACATTATTTCGCCATCGCCACGGTCGCGCTCAATTTGGCGATGAACGACCTCATCATCAATGTCGGCGGCGTGACCGGCGGCGCCGAAGGGCTGCCGATGCCGTTGGGAACGCTGGCGCCCGAAGCGCTCAACGAACTCGTCTATTTTCTCATGCTCGGCGCGATGGTAGCGTCGGCCCTCATTGTGCTGTGGCTGAGCCGCAGCCCCCTGGGCTATGCGCTGCGCGCGCTCAAGGACAGCGCGCTCGGCGCCGAGGTCATGGGCATCAACACCACGCTCGCCAAGACCCTCGCCTGGGCGCTGAGCGCCGGCATGACCGGCACGGTCGGCGGCATCTGGGGCTATTGGATCAACTTCCTTGAGCCGGGCAGCGCCTTCGACATCGGCATATCCGTCAACGGCTATATCATGATGCTGGTCGGCGGCATGGGGACCGTGCTCGGGCCGGTGATCGGCGCCTTCTTCCTCGAGACCGTCTCGACCATCATCTGGGGCGAATTCATCAAGGTCCATCTGCTGATTTTGGGCCTGCTGATCATCCTCGTGGTGATGCTGCTGCCGGAGGGTCTGCTCTTCCATTTCCGGCGCCTCGTCCCGCGGCGCAAGGCGGCGCCCTGATGGCGCTGCTCGAGGCCGCCGGAATCGGGCTGCGCTTCGGCGGCGTGGCGGCGCTTGCGGATGTTTCCTTCGCGGTCGAGCAGGGCGAGGTTTTGGGCCTCATCGGCCCCAACGGCGCCGGGAAGACGACGATGCTCAACGTCATTTCCGGCGTGCTGCCGCCGTCGGCCGGCCGCGTCAGCTTCGCCGGCGCCATCATCACGGGGATGCGGCCGCATCGCATCGCCAAGCTCGGCATCGCTCGGACCTTCCAGATCGTCCAGCCCTTCGGCCAACTGACCGTGCGCGAGAACGTCGCGATCGGCGCGATGTTCTCGCGCCGGCGCATTCCGCACCGCGACGAGGCGCTGGCGCGCGCGCAAGCGGCGCTCGAGCGCGTCGGGCTCTCGGCGCGCGCCGAGCATTCGCCGCGCCAGCTCACGCTTGCCGAGCGCAAGCAGCTCGAATTGGCCCGCGCGCTCGCCATGGAGCCCAAGCTCATGCTGCTCGACGAGGTCATGGCAGGGCTCAACCAGGCCGAGGTGGGGCGCATCGTCGCGCTCATTCGCGAGATCAACCAGGCCGGCCTCACCATCATCATGGTCGAGCACGTGATGAAGGCGATCATGGCGGCGTGCCACCGCATCGTCGTGCTGCATTTCGGCCGCAAGATCGCCGACGACACGCCGGAAGGAGTCGTCGGCAACGCCGAGGTGATCCGCGCCTATCTCGGCGACCGCTTCGCCGAGCGGCACCGCTCCCGTCGCGGCATCGACGCGCCGCGATGACGCTGCTCGCGATCGAAGGGCTCGATGTGCGCTACGGCGACAGCCAAGTGCTGTGGCAAGTCGGCCTTGCCGTGGCGGAGGGCGAGATCGTGGCGCTGGTCGGCGCCAACGGCGCGGGCAAGACCACGCTGCTGCGCACCATCGTCGGGCTGGTCCCGTCCGCCGCCGGAACGATCGGCCTCGACGGCAGCGATGTGACTGCCGCGGCGACAGAGGAGCGCATCCGCCGCGGCGTTGCGCTGGTGCCGGAAGGGCGGCGGCTGTTCGCCGGGCTCAGCGCCTTCGAGAATCTTCGCCTCGGCGCCTATCTGCGGCGCGACCAGGCGCAGGTGCGGCGCGACCTCGACCGGGTGCTCGCCTACTTCCCCGAACTCGTGCCGCTCGAGCGGCGCATCGCCGGCACGCTGTCGGGCGGCGAGCAGCAGATGTGCGCCATCGGCCGCGCGCTCATGTCGGCGCCGCGCCTCCTCCTGGTCGACGAGATGTCGCTGGGCCTCGCGCCGATGGTGGTCGAGCGCCTCGCCAAGGTTCTGGCGCAGGTCAACCGCGAGGACGGCATCACCGTGCTCTTGGTCGAGCAGGACATCGAGCTCGCGCTCGAATTGGCGCAGCGCGGCTACATTCTCGAAGGCGGCGTCGTCACGGCGCATGGCGCGGCCGCCGATCTGCTGGCGCGCGTCGATGTGCGCGAGGCCTATCTCGGGCTTTAGTCGCCGGCGACGGTCGGTTAGTCTGGCGGCAAGAACCAGGGAGGCTCGGCGTGGCGATTGTCAAGACATCCGATCTCGGCGTCGGCGCGAGCCTGCGGCGCAAGGAGGATGCGCGCCATTTGCGCGGGCGCGGCCAGTTCGTCGCCGATCTCCGCTTCCCGCGGAGCCAGGAGGTCGCCTTCCTGCGCAGCTCCATCGCGCATGCGCGGCTGAAGGCGATCGAAATTCCCGCGAGCATTCGCGACCGCGTCTTCATCGCCGCGGATTTCCCGGATGTTCTGCCGATCCGCGCGGTCCCGGACATCGCCGGCTTCAAGCCCTCGGTGCTGCCCGGCCTCGCCGGCGGCAAAGTCAGATTCGTCGGCCAGCCCATCGCCATGTGCGTCGCCCCGACCCGCGACGAGGCCGAGGATCTCGTCCAGCGGATCGAGGTCGCCTATGACGAACTACCTGCGGTCACCGACATGCTGGCGGCGTTGGCCCTCGGCGCGCCGCTCGTCCATGAGGAATGGGGCGACAATCTCTTCGTCGAGAAGTCGATCGATTTCGGCGACGTCGAGGCGGCGCGCAAAGCGGCGGCGGTCGTGGTCAAGCGCGAATACCGCATGAACCGTCAAGTCGGCATGCCGATGGAGGGGCGCGCGATCCTCGCCTTCTGGGACGACCGGCTCGACGAGCTCGCGATCTACAATTCGAGCCAATTCCCGCATCAGATCAGGGCGGGCATGGCGCAGTTCCTGGCGATGGAAGAGCGCCAGGTGCATGTCATTGCCCCCGATGTCGGCGGCGGCTTCGGCGTCAAGAACATCCTCTATCCCGAGGAGCTGATGGTCGCGGCGCTCGGGCGCAAGCTGCGCCATCCCGTGCGCTGGGTCGAAGACAAGCGCGAGCATCTCATCTCCTGCATGCATGCGCGCGAGCATTTCTACCGCATCACCGCCTATGCCGATGCGCGCGGCATGATTTTGGGCCTCGAGGCCGAGATCTATGTCGATGCCGGCGCCTATTCGACCTGGCCCAACAGCCCGTTCATGGAAACGGGCATGGCGACCAAGAATGTGCCCGGCCCGTATCGCATCCGCAGCTACCGCGCCCGCAACTTCACCATCGCGACCAACAAATCGCCGATCGGCCCCTATCGCGGCGTGGCGCGGCCGGGCGCGTGCTTCGCCATCGAGCGCACGATCGACGAGGTGGCGCGCGCGGTCGGGCGCGAGCCGCATGAGGTGCGGATGGAGAACATGGTCACCCCTGACCTCATGCCCTACCGCTCCGTGACCAATCTGCTCTACGACAATGGCGACTATCCCCAAAGCGTCGCCAAGGCGGCGGCGCTGGTCGATTTCCCCGCGATCCGCCGCCGCAAGGCGCAGGGCGAGCCCGACGGGCGCCTCATCGGCATCGGCTTCGCGAGCTATACCGAGCAGACCGCGCATGGCTGCGGCGAATGGGTGACGCGCGGCACCCCGATCATCCCCGGCTTCGAATCGACGACGGCGCGGCTCATGACCGACGGCACGCTCATGCTCTTGGTCGGCATCCAATCGCATGGCCAGGGGCTCGAGACAACGCTCGCCCAGGTCGCGCATGAAGAGCTCGGCATCCATCCGGACAAGGTCTCGGTGCGCCATGGCGACAGCACGAGTTGTCCCTTCGGCATGGGCACCTTCGCCTCGCGCAGCATGGTGATGGCGGGCGGCGCGGTCGCCACGGCCTGCCGCATCATCCGCGCCAAGATCGCCGACATCGCCGCCCATCTCCTGCAATGCCAGGCCGCGCAAATCACTTTCGCCGACGGCGCGGCGCATGGGCCCGGCGGTTCGGTGAGCTTCGCCGAGATCGGCCGCACCGCCTATCTGCGCCAGGACGGGCTGCCGCGCGGAACGGAGCCCATGGTCGAGGCGATCGCGACATATCAGCCGGGCATCGATACCGGCGTCTTCTGCTATTCGACCCATGTCGCGGTGGTCGCCGTCGATCCCGAGGACGGCGCCGTGGAGATTCTCGATTACGGCGTCGTCGAGGATTGCGGCACCATGGTCAATCCGATGATCGTCGATGGCCAGATCGTCGGCGGCGTGGCGCAAGGCATCGGCACCGCGCTCTACGAGGAAATCCCTTACGATGCGAACGGTCAGCCGCTGGCGACTACGCTCGCCGACTATCACCTGCCGGGCGCGCCGGAAATTCCGGCGATCAAGATCGCGCATATGGTGACGCCGGCGAAGCACACGGAGTACGGCGTCAAGGGCATGGGCGAGGGCGGCGCGATCTCGCCGCCGGCGGCGATCGCCAATGCGGTGCGCGACGCGCTCGCGCCCTTGGGCGCCGAGGTGAACGAGACGCCGCTGACGCCGCGCCGCGTGCGCGCCGCCATTCTCGCCGCGCGCGAGCGCAAGGCGGCATCGTGAAGCCGGCGCCGCTCGAATACCGCCGCGCCCGCAGCGCCGCCGAGGCGATCGAACTGGTTCAGAGCTCGGCTGGTCAAGCGAAGTTTCTGGCGGGCGGCCAGACGCTCGGCCCGATGATCAATTTGCGCTTGGCGCAGCCCGATCTTCTGGTCGATGTCTCGCGCCTGCCCGAGCTGCTCCAAGTCAAGCGCGAGGGCGAGCATCTCCTGGTCGGCGCGGCGACGCCGCATGCCGCCTTCGAGGACGGCATCGTTCCCGATGTCGCCAACGGCTTCCTCGCCCGCGCCGCCTCCGGCATTGCCTATCGCTCGGTGCGCAACCGCGGCACCATCGGCGGCAGCCTCGCCCATGCCGATCCCGCCTCCGATTGGCCGACGGCGCTGCTGGCGCTCGATGCCAGCGTCATCGTGGCGGGCGCCAAGGGTCGGCGCGAGATCCCGCTCACGCGCTTCCTGACCGGCGCGATGACGACGGCGCTCGGCGATGACGAGCTGATCGAGAGTGTGCGCATCCCCTGCCTCGCGCGCGGGGCGCGCTGGGGCTATTACAAGCGCTGCCGCAAGCTCGGCGAGTTCGCCTATTCCATGGCGGCGGTGGTAGTGGATCGCGAGCGCGCTTTCTGCCGCGCCGTCATCGGCGCGACCGGCGGCGCGCCGCTGCTGCTCGAGCGCACGGCGCGCATCCTCGCCGCCACCGGAGGCTGGCTGCCGGGAATCGAAGCGGAGATCCGCGCGAGCTACGAGGCCGATCTCGCCGCGAGCGGGATGATGCTCGACGAATACGACCGCCACGTCCATGG
>DATNIY010000035.1:0-3195 GCA_035604195.1 Allostellaceae bacterium | reverse complement strand
GGCGATCATCGGCGAATTCACCACGTCCTCGACGGTCACGACCTCGGGCAGCATGGCGTGCGGATTATATTGGGCGTGGTGCGAGGCGGCGACCTTGACCCAGGCGAGCTGCTCGCTGGTGGTGCCATATTCGTGCATGTGACGCATCGCGCACATGGCGTAACCGTTGGCGGTGGTGATGGCGTAGGGCGCCTCCCAGGGGGCCTCCGGCTGGTCCGCGGGGCGCGCTCGCGGCGCGGTGCCGGTCGCCATGCCCTCGCTGCGCGGCCGCCCGGCGAGCGTGACCAGCGCGACATCGCATTTGCCGAGCGCGATCGTTTCGGCCGCATGCGCGGCCAACAGCGTGTAGGAGGCGCCGCCGACCTCCGTCGAGTCGACGTGGCGAAGCTTGAGATTCATGTACTCGGCCATTGAGGCGGGTCCGGGCCCCGGCGCATCGCCCGAGCAGAAATAGCCGTCGACGTCTGCGCGCGTCAGGCCGGCGTCGGCGAGCGCGCCGAGCGCCACCTCGGCGTGGAGCTGCGCCACCGTCTTGTCCGGCGCGAGCCTGCTCGGGTGCTCGAAGATGCCGGCGATATAAGCCTTACCCTTGATGGTCATGCCGCAAATCCCCTTGGGGGCCGCACCATATCGGGGCCTCGCGTAACCTCCAACATCTACTCTGGCATGCGTGCGGCTATCCGGCGGCATGGTTCTTGCGCTACAACGAACCGAGGATCGCCACCATGAAACGCGCGCGCGAAGTCAAGACCGCCGGCCATTGGGATAGCGCTAGCGCCGTCGATTCGATCACGCTCGACGCGGATGAGCGGCATCGCCGCCGTGTTGTCCTGACCGGCGAGCGCGGCACCAAGTTTCTCCTCGATCTGCCGCAGGCAACCGCCCTGCGCGATGGCGACGGTCTGCTGCTCGACGACGGCGCCATCGTGCGGATCGTCGGCCGGCCGGAGCCGCTGATCGAGATCGCGGCAGCCGATGCCCGCGAGCTGGCGCGGGTCGCCTGGCACATCGGCAATCGCCACATCGACGTGCAGATCGTCGGCGAGCGGCTGCGCATCCGCCGCGATCACGTCATCGAGGACATGCTGCGCGGCCTCGGCGCACGGCTTACGCCGGTGCAAGCGCCGTTCGATCCGGAGCACGGCGCTTACGACCACCACGGCCATGAACATGGCGGCCATCACCATGACCACGATCATGGCTAAGCAGCGTTCCAAAATCCTCCCCCGCGAAGCGGGAGAGGATAGTCTTGCCGACGCTGCCGCGCTCTACCGCCTCATGGCCTGGTTGTCGCCGGCCTATCCGGTCGGCGCCTTTTCCTATTCGGGCGGCATCGAGTGGGCGGTCGAGGCCGGCGATATCAAGGATGCCGAGACGTTGCGGCGCTGGCTCGCGGTTATGCTCGGCGAAGGCGGCGGTTTCTGCGACGCGGTGTTCTTCGTTCACGCCCACCGCGCCATTGCCGCCGACGACGATACGGCGTTGCGCGCCGTCGCCGAGCTTGCCGCCGCCTTCGTGCCGTCGAAGGAACGCTTCCTCGAGACCACCGCGCAGGGCCGCGCCTTCCTCGAAGCGACGGGCGCGGCGTGGCCGTGCCCGGCGCTCGCGCGCTTTGCTGCCGCCTGGAGCGGACCGGTGGCGCTGCCGGTCGCGGTCGGCGTCGCGTGCGCCGGGCATGGCATCGCGTGCGACACCGCGCTCAACGCTTTTCTCCATGCGCTGGTGGCGAACTGGATATCCGCCGGCGTGCGGCTGATCCCGCTCGGTCAGACCGACGGCCAGCGCGTCCTCGCCGCGCTCGAAGGCGCGGTTGCGGCAGCGGCGGCGCGGGCGCTGGCGACGCCGCTCGAGGAGGTCGGCAGCTCAGCCCTTCGCGCCGATCTCGCCGGCATGCGGCACGAAAGCCAATACACGCGATTGTTCAGGAGCTGAGAAGCACGATGACGCACTCCCACGGACCCCTGCGTGTCGGTGTCGGCGGCCCGGTCGGTTCGGGCAAGACCGCGCTGATGGACGCGCTCTGCAAGCGGCTGCGCGACCGCTACGAGATCGCCGCGATCACCAACGACATCTACACCAAATGGGACGCCGAATATCTGGTGCGCTCCGGCGCGCTCGTCCCCGACCGCATCGCCGGCGTCGAGACCGGCGGCTGCCCGCATACCGCAATCCGCGAGGACGCTTCGGCCAATCTCGCGGCCATCGCCGACATGCGGCAGAAATTTCCCGGCCTCGATCTGGTGCTCATCGAATCCGGCGGCGACAATCTCGCCGCGACATTTTCGCCGGAGCTGGCCGATCTGACTATCTACGTCATCGACGTCGCCGCCGGGGATAAAATCCCCTCGAAAGGTGGGCCGGGCATCACGCGTTCCGATCTCCTCGTGATCAACAAGATCGATCTGGCGCCCTATGTCGGGGCCTCGCTGGAGGTGATGGAGCGCGAGTCAAAGCGCATGCGCGGTACACGACCGTTCGTCTTCACCAATCTGCGCGCCGGGCAGGGCGTCGAGGAAATCGCGCGCTTCATCGAGGAAAAGGGCGGGCTGGGTTTTTCCTAATCGTCATTGCCGGGCTCGACCCGGCAATCCATGGGACCTCTCCGCTGCATGGATGCCCGGGTCAAGCCCGGGCATGACGAAGGGCAAAGGTTACGTCCTTCCCGTATGCTTCCGCGCCGCTTCGAGGTGGCCGAAGCCTTGCACCGGCGCGCACATCAATAGGCGATAACCTTCCTTGACCACGCGCTCGACGTTACCGGCCTCGACATGCGGGTGACCGACCGCCACGTTGTGTTTCTTGCAGGTGTCGACCACGCGCTTCATCCAGTCCAGCACGACCTTGTGCTCGTATTGCCGCGGATAGCCCAGCTCCTGCGACAGGTCGCCTTCGCCGATCAGGATGCAGCCGATGCCGGGCACGTGTTTGAGGATGTCGTCGAGATTCTCGACGCCGCGCGTATCCTCGATCTGCAGGATGCAGAAAATCTCGCCCTGCGGGTTGAGCGGCCAGACGTCGGCCTTCTGGTAATATTCTTGCTGGGTGAGGCCCCAGTAGCGCGCGGCGGTGGTCGGGCCGTCGCCGCGGATCCCAGCGGGCTCGTAGTGTGCGGCGCTCCTGAGCCGCGGATAGCGGCAGGCGCCGACCGCATTGGCGGCTTCCTCGACCGTGGAAATGTGCGGGAACACGATACCG
>DATNIY010000034.1:0-9474 GCA_035604195.1 Allostellaceae bacterium | reverse complement strand
CGTGCTTGCGGCATTGGGCGGCGGCGCGGTGGCGCGCTTCGTCGGCGGCGCGGTGCGCGACGCGATTCTGGGCCGGCCCGTCGGCGACATCGACATTGCCACGCCGCTCGCGCCCGAAGAAGTGATGCGCCGGCTCGCTGCCGCGGGCATCGCCGCGGTGCCGACCGGCCTCGCGCACGGCACGGTGACCGCGGTGGCGCCTCCTCGTCATTTCGAGATCACGACCTTGCGCCGCGACGTCGAGACCTTCGGGCGGCACGCGCGGGTCGAGTTCACCGACGATTGGGCGGCCGATGCGGCGCGCCGGGATTTCACTTTGAATGCGCTCTTCCTCGACGAGGCCGGCCGGGTTTTCGATTATGTCGGCGGGCTCAAGGATCTCGGCGCCGGCCGCGTGCGCTTCGTCGGCAAGGCCGAAGAGCGTATCCGCGAGGATGTGCTGCGCCTGCTGCGCTTCTATCGCTTCCATGCGCATTACGGCCGTGTGCCGGCGGATCCAGAGGCGCGGGCAGCAGCGCGCGCGCTCAAGCAGCTCCTGCCGAACCTTTCGAGCGAGCGCGTCGCGGCGGAGCTGCTGAAGCTCCTGGCCGCGCCTGACCCGCTGCCGACGCTGGCGCTGATGCAAGAGGACGGCGTCATCGCCGTGCTGCTGCCGGAGGCGCGCTCGCTCGACCGTTTGGCCGCGCTCGTGCCGCTCGAGGCGGCGCCCGATCCGCTGCGCCGTCTCGCCGCGCTGGTCGCAATCGATGCCGCCTCGGCGGAGGCGGTTGCGTTGCGCCTGCGCCTTTCGAACGCGCAACGCGACCGGCTCGCGGCGATTGCGGCGCCGCCTTGGCCCCTCGATCTCGCCGCCGACGAGCGTGCCCAGCGCCGCGCGCTGCGCCATCTCGGCGCCGCGCTCTATCGCGATCTCGTGCTGCTGCGCGCGGCCGAATCGGGACAGAAGGCGCGGGCCGAGGCTCTGATGGCCTTCGCCGATGCCGCGGCGCCGCTCGAATTCCCGCTCAAGGGTCGCGATGTGACCGCGCTCGGCATCGCCCCCGGTCCCGCGGTCGGGCGGCTCCTCGCGGAAGTCGAGGCGTGGTGGGAGGCGGGCGACTTCCGCGCCGACCACGCCGCCTGCTTGGCTGAACTCGAACGGCGCATCGCCGGCCGCTAGGGCCAGGCGACCTCGGGCGGCAGCGACATCAAGATGGCCTCGACGTTGCCGCCGGTCTTGAGCCCGAACAGCGTGCCGCGGTCGTAGATCAGGTTGAACTCGACGTAGCGGCCGCGGCGGATCAATTGATGCCGGCGCTCCTCCGCCGTCCACGGGCGCAGCATGTGGCGGCGGACCAGCACGGGATAAATGCCGAGAAAGGCCTCGCCGACTTCGCGCGTGAAGGCGAAGTCGCGGTCCCAATCGCCGCTGTCGAGATAGTCGTAGAAGACGCCGCCGACGCCGCGCGGCTCGCCCCGATGCTTGAGAAAGAAATACTCGTCGCACCACGCCTTGAAGCGCGGATAGTAGCTCGGGTCGTGCTTGGCGCAGGCCTGCTCGAGTGCGGCGTGAAAGTCGCGCGTGTCGGCCTCGTCGGGAAACATCGGCGTCAGATCGGTGCCGCCGCCGAACCAACGCTTGGTGGTGCGGATGTGCCGCGTGTTCATATGCACCGCCGGCACCAGCGGCGAGCAGAGATGCGCAACCAGCGAGATGCCGCTCGCCCAGAAATGCGGATCGCTCTCGGCGCCGGGGATCTGGCTCTTGAAGTCGGCCGGGAACTCGCCCCAGACGGTCGAGACGTTGACGCCGACCTTCTCGAAGACGCGGCCGCGCATGATCGCCATGGTGCCGCCGCCGCCTTCCGCGCGCTGCCAGGGCGTGCGCTGGAAGCGTCCGGCGGGTCCTTCCGCGGGGCGGGCGGCGGCATGGTCGTCCTCGACCGCCTCGAAGGCCGCGCAGATGCGGTCGCGCAGCGACTCGAACCAATCGGCGGCGCGTTCCTTGGCGGCCGCCTCGGCCGCGAGATTGGTGGTCATCGCATCGCCTCCGTCTCGCCCGGGAGCAACTCCGTTTGCCTGAGCGCCTCGCCCAGCGCCAGCGCCGCGGCGAGCGCGACGTTGAGCGAGCGCAGCCCCGGCCGCAACGGGATGACGAGGCGCGCATCGGCGGCGCTATGCACGTTCTCTGGAACCCCTGCCGATTCGCGGCCCAAGAGCAAGGTGTCGTCGCCGCGGAAGCCGAAGCGATGATAAGGGAGGCTGCCCTTGGTCGTCAGCAGGACGAGCCGCCCCGGCGGGCGCGCCGCCCGGTAGCGCTCCCAGGAGCCGTGCCGCGTGAGATTCACTTGCTCGAGATAGTCCATGCCGGCCCGGCGCAGCCGGCGGTCGTCGATGAGGAAGCCGCAGGGTTCGATGATGTCGACGGCGATGCCGAGAGCGGCGGCCAGGCGCAGGATCGCCCCGGTATTCTGGGGGATGTCGGGCTCATAAAGGGCGAGGCGCATGGCGCGCCTTCCATGGGTCGGCCGATGCGGCTTTGCAAGCGCCAGGGAATGGTCTATAGGCGCCGCCGGCGGGGCTGCGGCTTCGTGCGGCAGGATGTCGCATAGTGCCGACGGTTCAACCCTATAGCTTCGGCGTCCGCCCGGGGGCGCGGCGCCGCGCGATTGTGCGGTTGCGCCTGCCGGTCCGTCATCGCGTGACCACCGCATCCCTTGGGAGAGCACGGGCAATGGCCGCACCACCCTCGCAAAGCAAGCTCGTGCGATGGATCGACCGCCGCCTGCCGGTCTTCACCTTCATGCGGCACGAACTCAACGACTATCCGACGCCGCGCAATTTGAGCTATTGGTGGAACTTCGGCTCGCTCGCCGGGATCATGCTGGTGATCATGATCGTCACCGGCGTCTTCCTCGCCATGCAGTACACGCCGCAGTCGGATCTGGCCTTCGCTTCGGTCGACCGCATCATGCGCGACGTGAACTACGGCTGGCTGATGCGCTATATCCACATGAACGGCGCGTCGTTCTTCTTCGTCCTCACCTACATCCATCTCTTCCGCGGGCTTTATTTCGGCTCCTACAAGGAGCCGCGCGAGCTCCTATGGATGCTCGGCGTCGTCATCCTGCTGCTGATGATGGCGACCGCCTTCATGGGCTATGTCCTGCCTTGGGGGCAACTGAGCTATTGGGGCGCCACCGTCATCACCAATTTATTTTCGGCCATTCCGGTGTGGGGGAGCGCCATCGTCACCTGGCTGTGGGGCGGCTTCTCGGTCGACAATCCCACGCTCAACCGCTTCTTCGCGCTCCACTATCTCCTGCCGTTCCTCATCGTCGGCGTGGTCGGCTTGCATCTCGTCGCGCTGCACCAGCACGGCTCGAGCAATCCGCTCGGCATCGACCGCAAGGGGCCGCAGGACAGCATCCCCTTCCACCCCTACTACACGATCAAGGACATGTTCGGCCTTGGCGTGTTCCTGATCGTCTTCGCCATCTTCGTCTTCTATATGCCGAACTTTCTCGGCGAGCCCGATAACTACATCCAGGCCAATCCGCTGCAGACGCCGGCCGAGATCGTGCCGGAGTGGTACCTCCTGCCGTTCTACGCGATCCTGCGCTCGATCCCGGACAAGCTCTCCGGCGTCTGCGCCATGTTCGGCTCGATCCTCGTTTTGTTCGTCCTGCCCTGGCTCGATACCTCGCGCGTGCGCAGCGCCTATTTCCGGCCGGTCTATAAATGGGTCTTCTGGCTCCTGGTGGCCGACGTCATCGCTCTGGGCATCGTCGGCGCGCATCGGCCCGAGGGCTGGTACGTCATCGTCGGCCGGATCGCGACGTTCTACTACTTCCTCCACTTCCTCGTCCTCTTCCCGCTCATCGGCAAGCTCGAGCGGCCGCTGCCGCTGCCGACCAGCATCAGTGCCGCCGTGCTGCAGAAGCGCGGCGGCGGCATGGCCGGAGCCTCGGCGCCGGCGGAGGGCCACTGATGCGCGCCGCGCTCGCTCTTGCCGTCGCCGCCGCAGTGGCGCTCGCCTCCGGCGCGCGGGCGCAGGACGAAACGCCGCCGCTGCCTCACCCCGGCTGGTCCTTCAGCGGCGTCTTCGGGACCTACGATCGCGCCGCCTTGCAGCGCGGCTTCCAGGTCTACAGCGAGGTCTGCGCGAACTGCCATTCGGTGAAGCTGCTGCATTACCGCGACCTCGCGGCGCTCGGCTATGACCAGATCCAGATCGAGGCGGTCGCGGCGCAGAAGCAGGTCACCGCCGGCCCCAACGACCAAGGCGAAATGTTCCAGCGCCCGGGGCAGCCCTCCGACGCCTTCATCGCACCCTTCCCGAACGACCAGGCGGCGAAGGTGGCAAACAACGGCGCGGTGCCGCCCGATCTCTCGCTCATCGTCAAGGCGCGCGAGGGCGGCGAAGACTACATCTACGGCGTCCTCACCGGCTACAAGGAGGCGCCGGCCAATGTGAAGGTGCCGGAGGGGATGAGTTACAACCTCCATTTTCCCGGCCACATGATCCCCATGCCGCAGCCGCTCTCCGACGACGCGGTGACCTATGCCGACGGCACCAAGGCGACCGTGGATCAAGAGGCGCACGACGTCGTCACCTTCCTGACCTGGGCGGCGGAGCCCAAGATGGAGGACCGCAAGCGCATCGGCGCCAAGACCATGTTGTTCCTCCTGGTGATGACCGGCGTGCTTTACGGCGCCAAGCGCAAGATCTGGGCCGATCTGCACTGAGCGGGACGGGCTGGCGCCGCCCTCGCATTCTGCGCTAGGAACTTCGCGCGCTCGCGAAGTTCGACGTTCGGAACCTGGCCATGGGCTCACCACCGGTCGTCGGCATCATCGGCGGCAGCGGCCTCTATCAAATCGACGGGCTGAGCGAGGTGCGCTGGCGGCGCGTCTCATCGTCCTTCGGCGCGCCGTCGGATGAGCTTTGCTTCGGCACGCTCGACGGCGTCCCGGTGGTGTTCCTGCCGCGGCACGGCCGGGGCCATCCGATTCCGCCGCATGAGATCAATTATCGCGCCAATATCGATGCGCTGAAGCGCGCCGGGGTGACCGACCTCATCTCGCTTTCGGCCGTCGGCAGTCTTGCCGAGGACCTGCCCCCCGGCAGCTTCGTCCTGGTCGACCAGTTCATCGACCGCACCGTCGCGCGTGCGACGAGCTTCTTCGGCACCGGCTGCGTCGCCCATGTCTCGATGGCGCAGCCGGTCTGCACGCGGCTCAGCGGGCGCCTCGCGACTGCGGCGCACGCCAGCGGCATCGCGGCGCGGCGCGGCGGGACGCACATCGTCATCGAGGGGCCGCAATTCTCGAGCTTGGCCGAGAGCCAGCTCTATCGCAGCTGGGGCTGCGACATCATCGGCATGACCAATATGCCCGAGGCCAAGCTCGCGCGCGAGGCGGAGATCTGTTACGCGACCGTCGCCATGGTGACGGATTTCGATTGCTGGCACCCCGAGCACGCGGACGTGACGGTGGCGGGCATCGCCGCCGTGCTGGCGGCCAACGCCGACAAGGCGCGCGCGCTTGTCGCGGCGGCGGTGCCGCTCATCGCCGCCGATCGCGACTGCCCGCAAGGCTGTCGCACGGCGCTCGATCATGCGCTCATCACCGCGCCCCAAGCGCGCGATCCGGCATTGGTGCAGAAGCTCGACGCTGTCGCCGGCCGTGTCCTGCGCCGGACGGAGCCGCCGTGAGAGTTGCCGACAAGGCAATGCGCACGATCTGGCTCGAGCCGGATGGCGCCAGCGTCGGCATCATCGACCAGACGCAGCTTCCCTTCGCGCTGCGGACGGTTCGGCTCACCAGCCTCGCCGAGGCGGCGCATGCGATCGCCGCCATGCAGGTGCGCGGCGCGCCGCTCATCGGGGCGGCCGCCGCCTATGGCCTGGCGCTCGCGCTCAAGGACGATGCGAGCGATCGGGGGCTCGATGATTCCTGCCGCGTGCTCGCGGCGACACGGCCGACCGCAGTCAATCTACAATGGGCGCTCGCGGATATGCGGCAGACGCTGTTGCCGCTGCCGCCGGCGCGTCGCGTCGCGGCGGCCTTCGCCCGCGCTGAAGCGATCTGCGAGGAGGATGTGGCGACCAACCGCGCCATCGCCGGCCACGGCTTGCCCTTGATCGAAGCCGCGTGGCGGCGCCAGGGCGGCGCCGGCGCCGTCGAGATCCTGACGCATTGCAATGCCGGCTGGCTCGCCGCGGTCGATTGGGGGACGGCGCTCGCGCCGATCTATCTCGCGCACGACCAAGGCATCCCCCTCCATGTCTGGGTCGATGAGACGCGGCCGCGCAACCAGGGCGCCAGCCTGACCGCCTGGGAACTCGCCCAGCACGGCGTGCCGCACACGGTGATCGTCGACAATGCCGGCGGGCATCTGATGCAGCGCGGCCGCGTTGCGCTCTGTCTGGTCGGCTCCGACCGCACCACGTCGGCGGGCGACGTCGCCAACAAGATCGGCACCTATCTCAAGGCGCTCGCAGCCCACGACACCGGCGTGCCGTTCTACGTGGCGCTGCCGTCGTCCAGCATCGACTGGTCGATCGAGGATGGCAGGGACATTCCGATCGAAGAGCGCGACCCGGCGGAGGTGGCGGAAATCGCAGGCGCGCTGCCCGACGGCACGGTGGCGCGCGTGCGGCTGCTGCCCGCGGCGAGCGCGGCGGCGAATTACGGGTTCGATGTCACGCCGGCGCGGCTCGTCACCGCGCTCATCACCGAGCGCGGCGTCTGCGCCGCGTCGCGCGCGGGACTTCTCTCGCTCTTTCCCGAGCGGCAGGCGCGGCGCGCTTAGCCGACGTTCTTGGCGATGAATTCCTGGCTGCGGCCGAAGGCGATTTGCGTCGCCGCGGGATGGAAGGAGCCGCGCTCGTCGCAATTGAAGCCGTGACCGGCGCCGGCATAGACGTAAATCGGCACGCCCGGCTGCGCCTTCTTGATCTTCTCGACGTCGGTCATCGGAATCGACTGGTCCTGATCGCCGAAATGCAGCATCAGGGGAATTCGCGGCTTCTCGTCGGCCTGCTGCGCGATCTGGCCGCCGTAATAGCCGACGGCGCAAACCAGCCCCTCGAGGCGCGCCGCGGCGAGGAAGGCGACCGAGCCGCCCATGCAGTAGCCGACGATTCCGACCTTGCCGAACTGTTTGGCGAAGTCGATCGCAGCCTGGGTGTCCGTGAGGAGCTGTTCGGTGGTGATCTTGCCGCGGATGGCGCGGCCCTTCTCGATGCTCGGCGGATCATACCCGGTCTCGAAATTCTTCTCGGCGCGGTCAAACACCGCCGGGGCGATGGCGACATAGCCCAAGGCCGCATAGCGGTCGGCCATGCTGCGGACGTGCTGGTTGACGCCGAAGATCTCCTGGATGACGACCATGGCGCCGCGCGGCTTGCCGGCGGGATCGGCCCGGTAGGCCGAGAACTTGTTGCCGTCCTTGGCGGTGAGCTGGATCGTCTGCCCCATGCTGTCCTCCTCTGGGCTGGGTTGGCGCGATCATAGGGGAGAGCGCGCGCGGGATGAAGAGGGTTCTCGCCGCCGCTGCGCTCAGAGGTTGAAGCGGACATAAAGGATGTCGCCGTCGCGGATGACATAATCGGCACCCTCGAGGCGCATCTTGCCGGTGTCCTTGGCGCCCGTCTCGCCGCCGGCGGCGACGAAGTCAGCGCAATCGATCACCTCGGCTCGGATGAAGCCTTTCTCGAAATCGCTGTGGATGACGCCCGCGGCCTGCGGCGCCTTGGTGCCCTGCGGCACGGTCCAGGCATGCGTCTCCTTCGGTCCCACGGTGAAGAAGGTGATGAGATCGAGCAGGCGATATCCGGCTCGGATGACGCGGTCGAGCCCGGCCTCGGCAAGACCGAGGCTGGCGAGGAAGGCGCGCTTCTCGGCCGCGTCGGCGAGTTGCGCCACCTCGGCTTCGATGGCGGCGGAAATCACCACCCATTCGGCGCCGCGCGTGCGGGCATATTCGGCGACCGCTTTGGCGCGGGCATTGCCGCTCGCGGCGGCGGCTTCCTCGACATTGGCGACATAGAGCACCGGCTTCGTCGTCAGAAGCTGCAGGCTCTTGAGGATCGGCTTTTCTTCGGCGCTCGGAGCATAGCTCCGCGCCGGCTTGCCCGCGCGCAGGAGCGCGAGCAGCGGCTCGATGACCGCGAGCTCCGCCTTGGCTTCCTTGTCGTTGCCGCGCGCCCGCTTCTGCGCCGCGACGAGCCGGCGCTCCAGGCTCTCGAGATCGGCCAGCATCAGTTCGGTCTCGACCGTCTCGGCGTCGCGCACCGGGTCGACCGAGCCCTCGACATGGCTGACGTTGCCGTCCTCGAAGCAGCGCAGCACATGCGCGATCGCGTCGACCGCGCGGATGTGGCCGAGGAACTCGTTGCCGAGCCCTTCGCCGCGCGAGGCGCCGCGCACCAGCCCGGCGATGTCGACGAATTCGAGCTGGGTCGGCACGATCTTTTCCGACTTGGCAGTCCGCGCCAGCGCGGCCAGGCGCTCGTCCGGCACCGCGACCCTGCCGATATTGGGCTCGATCGTGCAAAAGGGATAATTCGCCGCCGCCGCCGCCGCGGTCGAGGTCAGCGCGTTGAAGAGCGTCGATTTGCCGACATTGGGCAAGCCGACGATGCCGCAATTGAAGCCCATCCCTAGGTCTCTTTCGCCTCGGGCGCGGGGCGCGGCGGCTTCGCCGGCGGCGGGCGCAGGATGAGCGCGACTCTGGTCATGAAGCCTGCCGCATCGTCGGCGACGAGGAGCGGCGCGGCCTCGGCCACCGCCTCGATGAGCGGCCCGAGCCAAACCTTGTCCTCGGCATCGAACCCCTGCAGCACATAGGGCTCGACCAGCTCCTTCACGCCGGGATGGCCGATGCCGAGCCGCACCCGCCAGAATTCGGGCCCGATCGCTGCATCGATCGATCTGAGCCCGTTATGGCCGGCGGTGCCGCCGCCGCGCTTGACCTTGAGCTTGCCGGGCGCGAGTTCGATCTCGTCGTGGATGACGGCGATCTCCTCCGGCGCGATCTTGTAGAAGTGCGCCGCCGCGCCGATGCAATCGCCCGAAAGATTCATGAAGGTCTGCGGCTTCAGCAGGTGAACACGCGCGCCGCCGATCGTGCCTTCGGCGATCTCGCCCTGAAACCGCGCGCGGAAGGCGCCGAAGGGATGGCGGCGCGCGATGGCGTCGGCCGCCATGAAGCCAATGTTGTGGCGCGTGTGCGCATAACGGGCGCCGGGATTGCCGAGCCCGACGATGAGACGCATGGCCGCGCCGGCACGATCACGAGCCTGATCTCGGCCCTCCCCGCGGCGGCGCGCCGGGCGCCCCCTTCGGTGCCGCACCCGGCGCCGCCTTGGGCGCCGCGCCGGAAGCGGCGCCCGCTGCTGGGGCGCCGGCCGCGGCACCCGGCGCTGCCGCCGGCGCCGCGCCAGGCGCCGCTCCGGGTGCCGCCCCAGGCGCTGCTCCGGGCACCGC